>NZ_JAMYQK010000039.1:0-57243 GCF_040320845.1 Mesorhizobium sp. M0601 | reverse complement strand
CTGTTTTTTTTTTTTAAAACATACTTTTTTGGGGGGGGTGTTGCTACGGTATACCGTGCCCCATTCACCACCCTGCGGGGCGGGGCGCGGCGTCCCCCGGCGCCGCCCTTCGTGTATCGGAACGCCCAGTGTTTCGGGGCGCACCGAAACGCGTCACACGCACGATGACGAGGACCAGATGACGGTGAAGCCCCTCTACCGACGTGTCTTGCTGAAAGCGTCGGGCGAAGCGTTGATGGGCGAGCAGCATTTCGGCATCGACGTATCGGTGGTCGACCGCATCGCCGCCGACATCGCCGAGGCCCGCGCATTGGGCATCGAAGTCGGTGTCGTCATAGGCGGCGGCAACATCTTCCGTGGCGTCGCGGTTGCGTCAAAAGGCGGAGACCGCGTCACCGGCGACCATATGGGCATGCTTGCCACGGTTATCAATTCGCTGGCGTTGCGCACCTCGCTCAACAAGATCGGCGTCGACGCCGTGGTGCTGTCGGCGATCGCCATGCCCGAGCTTTGCGAAAGTTTTTCGCAGCGTCAGGCGACCGCCTACATGAACCAGGGCAAGGTCGTCATCTTCGCCGGCGGCACCGGCAATCCGTTCTTCACCACCGATTCGGCTGCAGCCCTTCGCGCCGCCGAGATCGGCGCCGATGCTCTGTTCAAGGGCACCCAGGTCGATGGTGTCTATTCGGCTGATCCCAAGAAGGACCCGGATGCGACACGTTTCGAGCGGATCAGCCATGACGAAGTCATCAAACGCAGGCTTTCGATCATGGATACGGCGGCGATTGCACTTGCGCGCGAAAACAACATTCCGATAATCGTCTATTCGATCCACGAGAAGGGTGGCTTCGGCGATATCCTGAGGGGCGGCGGCCGTTGCACGGTTGTCGCAGACGATTGACCGGACCATGAACCCGAAAGGGACCGGTTGCGGATGAGGCTCGAACAGGGCCTAAGCAGTGAACCCGGGTTAACGGGTCGAGGAGACGATGATGAGTGGCGAGTACGACGATCTCAAACGGCGCATGGACGGGGCGATCGCCGCGTTCAAGCATGATCTGGCTTCGCTGCGCACCGGCCGCGCGTCGAGCAACCTGCTCGATGCCGTGCAGGTGCAGGCCTATGGCACCACCATGCCGATCAACCAGGTGGCAACAGTGTCGGTGCCGGAACCGCGCATGATTTCGGTTTCGGTCTGGGACAAGTCGATGGTCAGCGCAGTCGACCGCGCCATCCGTGAAGCCAATCTCGGCTTCAATCCTATCGTCGACGGTACCAATCTCAGGATTCCGCTGCCCGAGCTCAACGAACAGCGCCGCAAGGAGCTGGTCAAGATCTCGCACGGTTATGCCGAGAATGCCCGCGTCGCCGCACGCCACGTTCGCCGGGACGGCATGGACTTTCTGAAAAAGGCGGAAAAGGACGGCGACATCAGTGAGGACGACCATCGCAAACGGGCCGACCAGGTTCAGAAACTGACCGACGAGACAATCAGCACCATCGACCACCTGCTTTCCGACAAGGAAGCGGAAATCATGCAGGTCTAGGGTCTGGCCACGCCTGGCCCGGAAGCGAGAATATGGCAACGCCCGCGCATGTCGCGATCATCATGGACGGAAACGGACGCTGGGCCAAGGCGCGCGGCTTACCGCGGCTGGCCGGTCACCGCGCCGGCGTCGAGGCGCTGCGCAAGACAGTGCGCGCCGCACCCGGCCTCGGCATCTCCTTCCTGACCGTCTACGCTTTTTCGTCGGAAAACTGGTCACGGCCGAAATCCGAAGTCAGCGACCTCATGGGCCTGCTTAAGCTTTTCATCCGACGTGACCTCGCCGAGCTGCACCAGAGTGGGGTGCGGATCAGGGTCATCGGTGACAGGGCGGGGCTGCAGCCCGACATAAGGGGGCTGCTCGAGGAAGCCGAAACGCTCACTCTCAGCAACGAGGCGCTGACACTGGTCATTGCCTTCAATTACGGCGGGCGCGACGAGATCGTGCGCACCGCGCGCAAGCTCGCAGCGGCGGTGGCGCGCGGTGAGATCGAGAGCGAGGCGATCACGGCCGATTCCTTTGCCAGCTCGCTCGATACAGAGGGCATTCCGGACCCGGAACTGGTCATCCGCACCAGCGGCGAGCTTCGGCTGTCCAACTTTCTGTTATGGCAGGCAGCCTATAGCGAACTCGTTTTCCTGCCTTGCTACTGGCCCGACTTCAGTCGCGAGCACCTGTCCGATGCACTGCGCGATTTCGCCGGCCGCGAGCGCCGCTTCGGCGGACTTGCCGCCCAAGATGTCGCCTCAGGCTGAGGAATGAGCAACCTCCAACTCCGGGTCATTTCGGCCGTCGTGCTTGCCATCGTCACGCTTGCCCTGACCTGGCTCGGCGGACTGTCCTTCCGGTTGCTTTGCGCTGCCATGGCGGCGGTCATCTTCTACGAGTGGACGCGGATGAGCCGCCCCGTTGCCCCGGCAGGTGCTGGTGCTACGGCAGGTCTCGGCTTTCTGCCCGAGGCGCTGATCGTGGTCTTTATTGGTGCCCTCGTCGCCGGCCTGCCTGCGTCTTTGCTGCTGCCGCTCGTCGCGGCTCTGGTTGCTGTCACTGCCGTCGCTTCTTCCATGCGCAGGGCAGGACCGTGGGAAGTATCCGGCCTTGCCTATGCGGCCGTGTCCGGCTTGTCGCTGGCCTTCTTGCGTGACGGCGACCATTCAGGGCTGCTGGCCATTCTGTTCCTATTCGCCGTGGTTTGGGCGACCGATATCTTTGCCTATTTCGTCGGCCGCTCCATCGGTGGTCCAAGGCTGGCGCCGTCGATCTCGCCGGGCAAGACGCGGAGCGGGGCGCTCGGTGGGTTGGTCGGCGGCGTAGTGGCCGGGCTGCTTCTGGCCGCCGTAGCCGGAACGGGCAACCTCGTCGTGCTTGGCGTGGTCGCACTGGTGCTTTCGATTGTCGCGCAGGCCGGCGACCTGTTCGAATCATGGGTCAAGCGACGCCACGGCCGTAAAGATTCCGGCACGCTGATACCCGGCCATGGCGGCATCATGGATCGGGTAGATGGGCTTGTCGCGGCGGCTTTCGCCCTATACGTCATCGGCTGGATTTCCGCGACCGCCGACCATCCGGCACAGGGGCTGTTTCCGGTTTGAACGGCATCGTCGGTGGGCCGGCGCGGGGCTGCGTCATGGATTCGCCTGGATTGATGTCACAGTCGCGGCGTGATCTGTGCCGTGGATGAATTTGAGGGCATGAATTGAACGAGATTTTTCACGCGGTTTTCAGCACAGAGGGCTTTGTCCTCGGCACGCTGGTGCCTTTCCTGTTCGTGCTGACCGTGGTCGTTTTTGTCCACGAAATGGGCCATTACCTCGTCGGGCGTTGGTGCGGTATCGGCGCAAAAGCCTTTTCCATCGGTTTCGGCCCAGAGATCATCGGCTTCAACGATAGCCGCGGCACGCGCTGGAAGCTTTGCGCCATACCGCTCGGCGGCTACGTCAAGTTCGTCGGCGACATGAACGCGACGTCGAGCCAGCCCAGCTCGGAGGAGATCGAGGCACTGAGCGACGAAGAACGCAAGGTGGCCTTCCACACGCAGCCGATCTGGAAGCGCGCGGCGACCGTCGTGGCGGGGCCGCTGTTCAACTTCCTGCTGACGATCGCCGTCTTTGCCGTGCTGTTTTCCGTCCATGGCCGGCCCGTGCTGGAGCCGATGGTGGCTGAGGTCACTGTCGGCAGTCCGGCCGCCGCGGCCGGCATCATGCCCGGCGACCGATTCGTCAGCGTCGACGGCAGCAAGGTCGAGACCTTCGCCGACGTCCAGCGTCTGGTCTCTGGCCGCGCCGGCGACAGCATCACCTTCGTCATGCTACGCGGCGGCAAGGAAATCACCGTCACGGCGACGCCGCGCTTGATGGAACAACAAGACGCACTGGGCAACAAGGTCCAGGTGGCCGTGATCGGCGTCGTCAACAACAACGAACTCGGCCAGCCGCGGCTGATCACCTATAGTCCGGCCGGGGCGGTCGGGGCAGCGGTCCAGGAAACCGGACACGTCATCCAGCGTACCGGCCAGTTCCTGCAACGTTTCGTTGTCGGTCGCGAGGACAAGTGCCAGCTGGGCGGCCCCATCAAGATCGCCAAGATGTCGGGTCAGGCGGCAAAGCTCGGCTTTGAATGGCTCGTGCAGCTTGTTGCATTCCTGTCAGTCGGGATAGGGATTCTCAACCTTTTGCCGATTCCCCCCCTCGACGGAGGGCATCTTCTGTTCTACGGCGTGGAGGCTGTCATCCGGCGGCCGGTGTCCGAACGCATGATGGAAATGGCTTACCGAAGCGGCCTCATATTGGTGCTCGGGTTCATGGGCTTTGTTTTCTGGAACGATCTGTTTGGGTGCTGAAATCATGAAGGAATTTGGCTTCGGCACGAGCAATGTTGAGACGCCGTTTACCATGCGTGGGGATATGCGTGACGCGAAAGCCACGCCGCAGGGTTAAGTAAATACAAATTAACCAGAAGCCTTGCGTGTAGGGAAAATCCGGTTAATACGGTAGGGGAAATTACCGCACGTCCGGTTTTCTCGCCGTGGGGACTTCGAGAAAAGGTACAAAAGCCCGATGAAGGCAGCATCCAAGTTTTTGAGCGCCGCGTCCGCGGTGGCTATGTCCGCCGCTCTGGTTGTACCAGGCGCGCTCGCAGTGCAGTTCGTTGCCACATCGGCCGCCGAGGCGGCTGTCGTCTCCAGAGTCGAAGTCACCGGCAATCAGCGTGTCGACGCGGACACCATCCGCAATTACGTGACGATCAAGCCCGGCAAGGCGTTTTCCAGTTCGGATATCGACGATGCGGTCAAGGCGCTGTTTGGCACCGGGCTGTTTTCGGATGTGCAGATCAACCAGGTCGGATCGACGCTGGTCATCAAGGTGTCCGAATACCAGGTCGTCAACCAGGTGCTGTTCCAGGGCAACAAGAAGCTCAAGGACAACGCGCTTGAGGCCGCGGTGCAATTGAAGCCGCGCGGCACCTTCTCGCAACAGCAACTCGATGCCGATGTCGAGGCGGTCAAGGCCGCATACCGGCGTATCGGCCGCGACGATGCCGCCGTGACCACCCAGATCATGGATCTCGGCGACAACCGGGTAAACGTGGTCTTCAACATCAACGAAGGCGGCCGCACCCAGATTGCCGCGATCAATTTCGTCGGCAACAGCGCCTATTCGAGCCGCCGTCTGTCGGACATCATCTCCACCAAGCGCTCGTCCTTCCTGTCGTTCGTGCTGCGCGACGATGTTTATGACGAGGACAAGCTGCGCGCCGACCAGGAGCTGCTGCGCCGCTTCTATTATAATCACGGCTATGCCGACTTCCAGGTCGTCTCGGCTGTCGGCGAACTCGACGACACAACCAACAAATACACCGTCACCATCACGGTGCAGGAGGGCGAGCGTTATACGTTCGGGGATGTCAGCGTCGAAAGCACGATCCCCGAGGTCGACGCCAAGTCGCTTGAATCGGTGGTCGAGACCCACAAGGGCGATGTCTACAACGCCAAGAACGTCGAGGACACGATCATCGCCTTGACCGAAAAGGTCGCTGGATCCGGCTATGCCTTCGCCCAGGTGACGCCGCGCGGCGACCGCAACTTCGAGAACCACACGATCTCGGTCGTCTATACGGTCGACCAGGGCACCAAGGCCTATATCGAGCGCATCGAGATTCGCGGCAACGATCGGACGCGCGACTACGTCATTCGCCGCGAGTTCGATGTCAGCGAAGGCGACGCTTTCAATCAGGTCCTCATCCAGCGCGCGAAGAGGCGGCTGGAAGCGCTCGATTATTTTGAAAAAGTCGAAATTTCCACCGTTCCGGGTTCTGAGCCGGATCAGGTTGTGCTGGTGGTGGATGTGGTCGAGAAATCGACCGGTGAGTTCACCGTCGGCGCCGGTTATTCGAGCGGCGGTGAAACGTCAGGTCCGTCCGTCGAAGGTTCCGTCAGTGAGCGCAACTTCCTCGGTCGCGGCCAATTCATCAAGGTGGCAGCGGGCGGTGGCAAGAACTCGCGCGACTACAGCTTCTCTTTCACCGAACCCTATTTCCTCGGACGCCGCATCGCGGCCGGCTTCGACATCTACAAGCAGAGCCGAAACTACGACCATTACGACAGCGACACGACAGGCGCGACCGTTCGCTTCGGTCTGCCGATCACCGACAATATCTCAACGCAGCTGGCTTATAATATTGCGCAAGAGAAGTACGAGTTCGACGAGGGCTGCGTTCCCGTTATCAATGGTGGCACCTGCGACGTCTCCCAGGCGATCGTAAACGGCGTTGAAGAGAGCCCATGGCTCAAGTCCTCGGTCAGCCTCGGCCTGATCTACAATACCATCGACGACATGAAGAACCCGCATGACGGTATTTATGCCAATGTCGGCACCGAAGTGGCTGGCGTCGGCGGCGATGCCAAGTTCATCAAGGTCACGGCGCGCGGCAGCATTTATCAGACGCTGTCCGAACAATTGGACCTGGTGGGCCTCATTTCGGGCGGCGCCGGCCATGTCCAAGGCTATGGCAACGGCGATCTGCGCGTCTTCGACCATTTCCAGAGCAGCGACCGTATGATCCGCGGTTTCGAATACGGCGGCATCGGCCCGGTTGCTTCGGACAACAGCAATGACCATCTCGGCGGCACCACCTACTTCAATGCCTCGGCGGAAGCTCAGTTCCCGCTGCCGGTCATCCCCGAAAGCTTCGGTTTGCGTGGCGCTGTGTTCGCCGATGCGGCAACGCTCTACGGCAGCAAAATCGCAAGTGGCCTTGTCAATTCTTCGACAACCGGCATGGAATGGCGCGCTTCCGTCGGTGTCGGTTTGATGTGGGCATCGCCTTTCGGCCCGATCCGCATCGACTATGCGATCCCGGTCAAGAAGGAAAAGACCGACGACGTGCAGGAATTCAACTTCGGCATATCGACCCGCTTCTGATGTGCGGGCAATGATGCTTCCGGCTCGTTTGGATCCGGATGGCAGTGATCCGACACTACAGCGCAGCGCGTCCTATCGGACGCGCAAAGGACGTTGTAGCATTTTGATTTGCGCATGATCCTTTCCGAGGGTCGATTTCCGATTTCGGGGTCATGCGCTAGCTGGATATTGCTTCTGGAATGACCGATCCGGTGTTCTTCGCGCCCTCACGCCGGTATACGGCCGGCGAAGTCGCGAATCTGACCGGCTCGACGCTTGTTGATTCCGGTCTCTTCGATGTATCGATCGAGGCTCTGGCGCCCGCCAACGAAGGCGGCGAGAACGCCCTTGTCTTCGTCGATGGCAGGCGCAATTTCGCCCTGATGCAGTCACTGCGGGCGGCGGCGGTTCTCTGCCCTGCCGAATTTGCCGGCAAGGCGCCGGCGGGCATCGCGGTGCTGGTGCATCCGCGCCCGCAGCAGGCCTTCGCAATGGTCGGGCGTCTGCTTTTTCCGGCCGCTGCAACGCCTGGACCGATGACCGGCGAAACCGGTATCTCGCCGCACGCCCATATCGATGCGACCGCCCATGTCGAGGCCGGTGCGATCATCGAAGCGGGTGCGATCATCGGACCTCGCGCTGCCATCGGCAGCGGGACCGTCATTGCCCCGCATGCGGTCATCGGTCCGTCCTCGCAGATTGGCCGTGACGGCTATGTCGGTCCAGGTGCCAGCGTGCAATATGCGTTGATTGGCAATCGCGTCATCATCCATGGCGGTGCCAGGATCGGCCAGGATGGCTTCGGTTTCGTGGCCGGCGCCAAGGGTCCGGAGCGGGTTCCGCAGATCGGCCGTGTCATCATCCAGGACGACGTCGAGATCGGGTCGAATACGACCGTCGATCGCGGCGCCATGTCCGACACGATCATCGGCCAGGGCACCAAGATCGACAATCTGGTGCAGATCGCGCACAACGTTCGCATCGGCCGCAATTGCATTATAGCCGGGCTTTCGGGTATTTCCGGTTCCGTGACGGTAGGCGACAACGTCACCATGGGTGGCGGTGTCGGCCTTGCGGATCATTTGACCATCGGGTCCGGGGCCAAGCTTGCGGCAAGAAGCGGGTTTATGAGCAATGTGCCTGCCGGTGAGATTTGGGGAGGATATCCGGCGCAGCCGATGGCGGAAGCCATGCGCGAGATAGCGGCCTTGCGCAGACTTGCACGGACGCGCAAACAGGGTGAGGGGGGAAATGGCTGACATCGCAGCGGCGACGCTCGAAGCGGTTGACATAATGCGGCTGATGAAGCTCCTGCCGCACCGCTATCCGTTCTTGATGATCGACCGTATTGTCGACATAGATGGCGACGAATCCGCCGTCGGCATCAAGAACGTCACCATAAACGAGCCGCATTTCCAAGGTCATTTCCCCGACCAGCCGGTCATGCCCGGCGTGCTGATCATCGAGGCGATGGCGCAGACGGCCGGCGCCATCTGCATCCGCAGCCTTGGTACGGAAAAGCCGTCGCTGGTTTATTTCCTGACCATCGACAATGCCAAGTTCCGCAAGCCGGTCGTTCCAGGCGACCAGCTGAAAATTCATGTGAAGAAAATCAAGAAACGCGGCAATCTTCTCAAATTCGCTTGCGAGGCCCTCGTCGATGGCGCCAAGGCGGCGGAAGCCGAGATCTCGGCGATGATGGTCGCAAGCGGCTGACAAACGAATGCTAATGAAAATCCAGACAGTCATCCATCCATCCTCGGTCATCGAGGCAGGCGCCCAAATCGGCGAAGGCGCCCGCATCGGGCCCTTCTGTCACGTCGGCCCCGACGCCGTGATCGGCGACCGCGTCGAACTGGTCAGCCATGTCTCGGTGATTGGCGCGACCACCATCGGTGCATCGACCAAGGTCTATCCGATGGCGATACTGGGCGGGCCGCCGCAGAACACCAAGCACAAGGGCGGCCGTACCACGCTGGTGATCGGCGAGAACTGCACGATCCGCGAAGGTGTCACCATGCATGTCGGCACCGATTCCAGCCGCGGCGAGACGACGATCGGCGACAACGGCAATTTCCTTGCCTATGCCCATATTGCCCATGACTGCGTGGTCGGCAAGAACGCCACCTTCGCCAATCAAGCGACGTTAGGCGGGCATTGCGAAGTCGGTGACAATGTCTACATCGGCGGCCTTACCGCGGTTCATCAGTTTGTCCGCATCGGCGATAACGCCTTTCTCGGCGGTTGCTCGGCGATCGTCGGCGACGTCATTCCTTACGCCATCGCCGTTGGCAACCGTGCCAGCCTTCGCGGCCTCAACATCATTGGCCTGAAGCGCGCCGGCCTGCCGCGTTCGGAGATCCACTTGCTGCGCAAAGCCTACAAGACGATCTTCGATCGCTCCCGGACCGTCGGCGAAAACATCGAATTTGCCAAGGCGGAATTCGCCTCGTCGCCGACTGCCATGAAGATCGTCGACTTCATCGCCGGTCGCGGCAAGCGGCACTACGCCGTGCCGTCCCTCAAGGGTAGCGACGGCGACGACACCGATGATGAAGACTGAGGGCAGATGACGAAGATTGAGGCTGCCGGAAAAGGCCTTGATCTCGCGCCAGATGCCAAGGTCGGCATCATCGCCGGCGGCGGCAGTCTCCCGGTCGAAATTGCCCGAGCGCTCGCCCGGCAAGGCAAATTGCCCTTCGTCGTGATGGCGGCCGGCGAGGTCGATCGCATAGCCGATTTCGAGCCCTACGAGCAGGCAACCTTGAGGCTGGAAGACGTCGGCTCGCTGCTGCCGATCCTTAAGCGGCACCACGTCACGCATCTCGTAACCGCGGGTCATATCACGCGCCGCCCCAGGCTGAGCGCCATGCGCCTCAATTTGGGCCTGCTCGCGTGGCTACCCAGCCTCTTCGTCGGTGTAACCCGGGGGGACGATACGGTGCTGAAACTGTTCGTCCGCAGGATCGAGCGCAGCGGCATCAAGGTCATCGGCGCTCACGAGATCGTGCCGGAGCTGGTCGCCGCCGAAGGCCTGCTGACCAAGGCGGCGCCACGCAAATCCGACTGGCGCGACATCGAGGCGGCGCACGCGGCGGCAAAAGCCATCGGCGCGCTGGATATCGGCCAAGCGGCTGTTGCGGTCGGCGGCCGCGCCATTGCGTTGGAAGGCGTCGAAGGCACCGACGGGCTGCTCGAGCGGACAAGGGAGTTGCGCGGGCACGGCAGGCTGGCCGGCGGGAGCCGCGGTGTTCTGGTCAAATGCGCCAAGCCCGGTCAGGAACTGCGTGCCGATCTGCCCTCCATCGGCCCGCTGACCGTCGAGGCGGCGCATGCCGCCGGACTGGCCGGCATTGCCGTCGAAGCCGGTCGCTCGCTGGTGCTCGAAGGTCCCGCCACCATCGGACGTGCCAATGCGCTCGGCCTGTTCGTGATTGGCCTGCCTGCTACGGAGCCGGCGCATGGCGAATGAGCGGCCGTTGAAGATAGCCGTCGTCGCCGGCGAGGAGTCCGGCGACCTACTTGGCGCCGACCTTTTGCAGGCGCTCAAGCGCATGACCGGGCGCGAAGTTCGGCTTGTCGGCATCGGCGGCCGCCATTTGCAGGCGCTCGGCCTGGCGCCATTGTTCGACGGCAGCGAGATCGCACTGATGGGGCTTAGCGCCATCCTGCGCGACCTGCCGCGCCTGATGCGGCGGATCGGCCAGCCGGCAAACGCGATTGCCGGTGAAAAGCCCGATTGCCTTATCACCATCGACAGTCCGGATTTCTCGCTGCGCGTCGCCAAGAAGGTGCGTGCCGCCGATCCGACTATCCCGATCGTCCACTATGTCTGCCCGAGCGTGTGGGCGTGGCGGCCGGGCAGGGCGGCGGCGATGAAGCCATATGTCGATCACATTCTTTGCATCCTGCCGTTCGAGGTGAAGGAACTCGCTCGCCTGGGCGGGCCGCCCGGCACCTATGTCGGGCATCGCCTTGCACACGATCCGGGCATAATCAGTGCCGCCAGGGCGCAGGCGCAGCCGCGTGACCTGTCCGCAGATCACGTCAAAACGTTGCTTGTACTGCCAGGTTCGCGTCGTGGTGAGGTGCGACGCATGGTCGGGCCGTTCGGCGAGACGGTGTCGATCCTGCGGGCGCGCGGGCACCGCTTGCGCCTGCTGTTACCGACGGTGCCGCACGTCGCCGACCTGGTCAGGACCTCGGTCGCGAGCTGGGACGAGAAGCCGGAGGTCATCCTTGATGCCGAACGCAAATGGCAGGCCTTCGGCAAGGCCGATGCGGCGCTGATCGCGTCGGGGACGGTATCGCTGGAACTGGCACTGGCGAGTGTGCCGATGATCTCCTGCTACCGGCTCGATCCGGTCATGCGCATGGCGCAGCCGCTGATCAAAGTATGGAGCGCAGCCTTGCCCAATCTCATTGCCGACCGGCCGGTTGTGCCGGAACACTACAATCAATATGTGCGGCCGCATTATCTGGCGCGGCAGTTGGAAGCGCTGTTCTCCGATACCGCCTACCGCACCTGGCAGAAGCACGGTTTTGCCGACATTGCCGGGCGTATGGCAACCGCCAAGCCGTCAGGCGAGATTGCCGCGGGTGTGGTGATGGGGATGGTGAGGAAGTGAGTGAATTGTGAATAGTGAATTGTGAATAGTGGTTTCTATGGACAGGGAGCGACGCTTCGCTACTCCCATTCACCATTCACCATTCACCATTCACCATTCACCGCTTCGCGATTGGTACGTAGTCTCGTTCCGGCGCGCCGGTATAGAGCTGGCGCGGGCGACCGATCTTCTGGTGCGGGTCCTCGATCATCTCCTTCCACTGCGCGATCCAGCCGACGGTGCGGGCGACCGCGAACAGCACGGTGAACATGGTGGTGGGAAAGCCCAGCGCCTTCAGCGTGATGCCGGAATAGAAATCGACGTTCGGATAGAGCTTCTTCTCGATGAAATAGGAATCGGTCAGTGCGATCCTTTCCAGCTCCATGGCGATGTCGAGCAGTGGATCGTCCTTGATGCCGAGCTCGCCCAGGACCTCGTGCGCGGTCTTCTGCATGATCTTGGCGCGCGGATCGTAATTCTTGTAAACGCGGTGGCCAAATCCCATCAATCGGAACGGATCGTTCTTATCCTTGGCGCGCGCAATGAATTCCGGGATGTGATCGACATGACCGATCTCGCCCAGCATGTTCAGGGCTGCCTCGTTGGCGCCGCCATGTGCGGGACCCCACAGGCAGGCGATGCCGGCAGCGATACAGGCAAAAGGATTGGCGCCCGACGAGCCGGCCAGGCGGACGGTCGAAGTCGAGGCGTTCTGTTCGTGATCGGCGTGCAGGATGAAGATGCGCTCCATCGCGCGGGCCAGCACCGGATTGATCTTGTATTCCTCGCAAGGCACGGCGAAGCACATATGCAGGAAGTTGGCTGCGAAATTCAGCTCGTTCTTCGGGTAAATGAATGGCTGGCCGATGTGGTATTTATAGGCCATCGCCGCGATCGTCGGCATCTTGGCGATCAGCCGCATTGACGCGACCATGCGTTGATAGGGGTCCGAGATATCGGTGGAATCGTGATAGAAGGCCGACAGCGCGCCGACCACGCCGCACATCACCGCCATCGGATGCGCATCACGGCGGAAGCCGGTGAAAAAGCGCGACATCTGCTCATGCACCATAGTGTGGCGCGTCACCCGGTAGTCGAAATCGTCCTTCTGCGCCTTGGTCGGGAGTTCACCATAGAGCAAGAGATAGCAGACTTCGAGGAAGTCGCCGTGCTCGGCCAATTGGTCGATCGGGTAGCCGCGGTGCAAAAGAATGCCAGCACCGCCATCGATGAAGGTGATTTCCGATTCGCAGCTCGCCGTCGACGTAAAACCGGGATCGTAGGTAAAGACGCCGGCGGTGTTGTAGAGCGAACCGATGTCGATGACGTCCGGTCCTACCGAACCACTTCGTATCTTGAATTCATGGGTTTTGCCGCCGAGTTCCAGCTTGGCCGTCGATGCCTGGGTTTTGCCGCCAAATTCCATTTTTGTCGCAGGTTCGGTCATAGCAAACTCCTTTTTGTTTCCTCAGGCCGGCAAAGGCAAAATATCTGAACCCAACACGTCAAAAGCATCGGAATACGCACATTTGCGCCCGCAATTGAATCTGCGCGGCAGATTAGGCCAAGACCCAATGTTGCACTGCGAAACACACCTTTCAATGCCAATCTTCTTGGGCCAGTTTGCTAATCGATTTGATCAGCGATCCGCGCCAGGCTTTCCTCGCGGCCAAGCACGGCAAGCACATCAAACACACCTGGCGAGGTACTTTTGCCGGTGAGCGCGGCGCGCAAAGGTTGGGCCACGGCGCCGAGTTTATGGCCGGCGGCCTGCGCATAGTCGCGGATCGCGGCTTCGGCTGAGGCGGCAGACCACCCCGAAACCGTGGCTAGTGCCGCATGAGCGCCCCGCAGGATCGCGCGCGCCTCACCGCTGAGCAGCGCCGCCGCCTTCTCGTCGACCGGCAGCGGCCGTTCGACGAAAAGGAATGCAGCCCCTTCAACAAGTTCGACCAGCGTTTTGGCGCGCTCCTTCAGGCCCGGCAACGCGGCAAGCAGTTGCGCCCTGCGTCTGTCGTCGAGGCGAGCGGCGATTGCCGGGCCGCCTTCTAGATAGGGCAGAGTGGCGATGAAGATGTCGAGCAGCGCCGCGTCGTTCATCCGGCGCATATGCACGCCGTTAAGCGCCTCGAGCTTGGCGAAGTCGAAACGGGCGGCGCCCTTGTTGACGTCGCCAATGTCGAACCATGTAATCATGTCGGCGATCGACATGATCTCATCGTCGCCGTGGCTCCAGCCAAGCCTCGCCAGATAGTTGAGCAGCGCCTCCGGCAGGTAGCCCATGGCGCGATAGGCTTCGACGCCAAGCGCACCGTGCCGCTTCGACAGCTTGGCGCCGTCGGCACCGTGGATCAGCGGGATATGCGACATCGACGGCACCTCCCAGCCCATGGCCTGATAGATTACGGTCTGGCGTGCGGCGTTGGTCAAATGATCGTCGCCGCGGATGATGTGGGTGATGCCCATGTCGTGATCGTCGACGACGACGGCATGCATGTAGGTGGGATTGCCGTCCGAGCGCAGAATAATGAAATCGTCGAGATCCTTGTTGGGAAAGCGCACGTCGCCCTGGACGCGGTCATGCACCACCGTCTCGCCGTCTGTCGGCGCCTTGATGCGGATCGCCCCCTTGGCGCCGGGCGGCGCCTCCGACGGGTCGCGGTCGCGCCAGCGCCCATCATAGCGGGGCGGAAGCCCCTTGGCTCGCGCTGCCTCGCGCATCGCCTCCAGCTCCGCCGGCGTCGCGTAGCAGTAATAGGCCTTGCCCACGCGCACCAGCTCCTCGGCCACCTCGCGATGGCGCGGCGCGCGCTCGAACTGCGAGACAGGCGCGCCGTCCCAGGTGAGTCCGAGCCAGGAAAGTCCGTCGAGAATGGCTGCCGTCGCCGCATCCGTCGACCGCTCACGGTCGGTATCCTCGATGCGCAGCAGCATCGTGCCGCCCGTGTGCTTGGCGTACAGCCAGTTGAACAGCGCCGTGCGCGCGCCGCCAATGTGCAGATAGCCGGTGGGCGAGGGGGCAAAACGGGTGACGACCTTATCGGGCATGGAACTCTCAGGCGGGCGAAGGAAGTGGGTTTGCGGACTTTCGCGCGTTGCGCGTTCATGTAGCATAGGAGGTCGAGGGCGCAAGGGGCAGACCCGATGGCTGTGCGAGGCCGTGGTGCGGGCGAGGGCGAGGACGTTGGCAGCGACGTCAGCGAACCCTTGCTGTTTGCCGCTCCCCCGCCTGTCCTGCCGGCACCGGCATTGCTACCTGCTCCGCGCTTCGATGCTCCGTCGCTGCCGGCCAGCGACCCAGCAACGGTTCTCGTGCCCGCGGGCGAGCCCATCGTACGCCTGCCCAGGCGTTTCCGCCTCCCGTCACCGTCCCGTATCCGCAACAGCGTAACCACGGCGGCCGGTCTGGAACTCGACCGCGGCATCGCCTTCCTGCTGGTGCCGGTGTTCCTCGCATGCGGGGTGGTCGTTTATTTCGGGCTGTCGGTGGAGCCGGCCTTTCCACAGCCGATCGCAATCGCGCTCCTCGCGACCCTTTGTGCCGTCGTCTCGCGGTCATGGCCCAGGACGCGCCTGTGCTTCATGGTGGCGCTGCTCTGCGCGCTTGGCGTACTTGCCGCCAAGTTCGAGACATGGCGTGTCGGAACGCATATGCTCGGCTCCGAAATCTCGACGCGGCTGACGGGTCGCGTCGTATCGTACGAGCCCATGGCGAGCGGCCGCATCAGGCTGACAATCGATGTGATCTCAACGGCCAGGCCGACACTGCGCTACATGCCGGAACGGGTCCGCGTTTCGGCGATGAAGATACCGGCTGAGCTGACCGCCGGTTCCGAGATCACCGGCTATGTGCGGCTGCTGCCGCCGACCGGCCCGGTGCGGCCCGACAGCTATGATTTCTCGTTCGACAGCTATTTCGCCGGTATCGGCGGCAGCGGCTTTTTTCTCGGCAATCCGAAAGTCGTGTCGTCGGGCAGCATGCCGCTTGCCGCGCAGCTTTCTTCCGCGATCGAAGACGCGCGCGAATCCATCGCCGACCATATCCGCAGCCGCATCGGCGGTGCCGAGGGCGAGATTGCTGCTGCGCTGATCGTCGGCGTGCGCGCCGGCATTCCCGAGGAGATCAACGAAGCGATGCGGCGCACCGGCATCTACCACATCATCTCTATCTCGGGGCTGCATATGGCGTTGGTCGCCGGCACCATCATGGCGCTGCTGCGGGGTGCCTTCGCGCTGTTTCCCGATTTCTCATCCCGACGGCCGGTCAAGAAATATGCCGCGGCCGCCGCGCTTTTTTCGATTGCGGCCTACCTCGTCTTTTCCGGCATTGTCGTGGCGGCCGAACGCAGCTTCATCATGCTGGCGGTGATGCTTATCGCCGTGCTGTTCGACCGGGCCGCGCTCACCATGCGCAACCTGGCGATCTCGGCCATCGCGGTCATCCTGGTGTCGCCGCACGAGGTGGTCGGTCCGAGTTTCCAGATGTCCTTCGCCGCGACGGCGGCCCTTGTCGGCGCCTATGCAGGCTGGTCCGATTACCGCGCCGGCAGGGCCACCACGCCGCCGCCGCGGCAGTCGCCGCTACGCTTTGCCACTCGAAAGGTCCTGCTGGGCATGTGCGGTCTGGCGATGACCTCGATCATTGCAGGGAGCGCCACGGCGCTTTTCGCCATATGGCATTTCCAGCGCGTGGCGCCGCTCAGCCTGTTCGCCAATCTGGCCATCATGCCCATCGTGTCACTGGTCGTCATGCCCTTCGCCGTTCTCAGCGCGCTGGCGATGCCGTTCGGTGCGGATGGCCCTTTTCTCTATGTCATGGGCAAGGGGCTGACGGCGATGATCGCCCTGTCCGGGTGGATCTCGGAGCGCTCGCCGATCGATGCGGTCGGGCTGATTTCGCTGAGATCCGTCCTTCTGGTGACGATCGCCCTCGTCATTGCCAGCATGGCGACGACGTGGTTGCGGCTGGCGGCACTTCCTTTTGCGCTCGCCGGCTTGCTGACGACAACGCAGACACGCATACCCGACGTATTGGTCTCGGAGGACGCACGGCTGGTCGCGCTGCCGATCGGCAGCGGTGAACTCGCGGTCAACCGGGCACGCCCGAATGAGTTCACCATCGACAACTGGAAACGCGCGCTCACATCAGAGGCTATCGTCGCGCCGGAAACACCTGGAAAGAACGACCCGCAATTCGACATTGCCGATCCGGCCGACCTACCGCCGGGCATGCCGTTCATTTGCACGGACGGCCTCTGCCTTGCCAGGCATCCATCCGGCGCGATCATCGCGCAAGCCAAGGACCGCGATACTGCGCGGCCAGCCTGCGCCTTTGCCAGCTTGATCGTCATCGACGACGCCACCGCCCATAACCCCTGCTACTACGACCGGCTGGTCCTCGTCGTCACCAAACGGCAACTGGCGCGCGCGGGAAGTGCCGCCGTCTATTTCGATCCACAAGCGGCAACACGCGCCGAGATCCGCTTCGCCGTCGAAAAATCATACCGGCCCTGGCACGTGCAGCGGAAATTTTCACGCGCGGCACGGGGCCTGCCGCCATACCGCCGGGCCGACAACCCCAAAGCCGGCGCCAAGGGCGGAGCTCAGTAGCGGCGGATCAGTCCGACGAGCTTGCCCTGCACCTTGACCCTGTCTGGTCCGAAGATGCGCGTCTCGTAGGCCGGATTGGCGGCTTCCAGGGCGATCGAGGCGCCCTTGCGGCGGAACCGCTTCAGCGTCGCTTCCTCCTCGTCGACCAGTGCCACCACGATCTCACCGGGGCTCGCCGTATCGGCATTGCGGATGATCACCGTGTCGCCGTCGAAAATGCCGGCCTCGATCATCGAATCGCCTTTGACCTCAAGCGCATAATGCTCGCCGCCCATGATCATATCCGGCGGCACCGAAATCGAATGCGTCTGGTGCTGGATGGCGTCGATCGGCACACCGGCAGCGATGCGGCCCATCACCGGGATCGAAACGGCGGCGACGACATCGTCGTCATTTCCGGCTGCGGGCACGCGCGACGATGTCGGCTTGCCTTGCCGAGGGGCGCCTTGCCCAAGACTGCCCTGGATGACACTCGGCGAGAACTTGCGCGCCGCATTGAGGCCGGGGGCGATCGAGTCAGGCAGGCGTAGCACCTCCAGCGCACGGGCCCGGTTGGGCAAACGGCGAATGAAGCCGCGCTCCTCCAGCGCCGTAATCAGCCGGTGGATTCCGGATTTGGAAGCCAGGTCGAGCGCTTCCTTCATCTCGTCGAATGAAGGCGGGATACCGCTTTCCTTCAACCTTTCGTGGATGAACATAAGCAGTTCGTGTTGTTTGCGTGTCAGCATAGCGACCCCCAACAGAATCAGAAAAACAAACCCAGAACAAACACTATCTGTTCCAGTTGTGTTCCGCAACTGTTTAAAGTTTAATGAATGCGTTAAGGCTCGGGAAACAAACGACGTCCCCTACCGGCGTACCGCATTTTCACCGCCGCGAGCCTCATCGCCTTGATTCTGCTTTCGTTTGCGCCCTTCTGGCCTCCTAGAAGGCAGCACTGGCATCGGCCGTCGGTCGGCAAAAGGCACGGAATTGAACCCGTATCGACTGTGCGGTTTGGTCGATGCACCGTGAACGAAACGAACTCAAAACGCCAACCTCGGGTTAAGTCCCGGTTTCCACCGCCTGGTCAGGCTGCTTCTCGCCGGTGGAGCCTTGCTGCGCGCAACCAGGTAATGGAAGAACAGTCGATGCGTGTCCGGCGTTGCGTTGGATGTTGGGGGAGCAGACAAATCATGACAGGAATTCCCGATCTCGTGGCCATAAAGGCGATGGATGCCGCGGATCCGCTGCGCGCGATGCGCGACCGCTTTGTGTTGCCGCAAGGAGTGATCTATCTCGACGGCAATTCGCTAGGAGCTGCTTCACGTGCCGCTTTCGATGAACTGCACAAGGCCGCGACCGAAGAATGGTCGCATGATCTCATCCGCGCATGGAACACGGCCGGCTGGTTCAACATGCCGCTTGAACTTGGCGACCAGCTCGGGCGCCTGATCGGGGCCGCGGCCGGCCAGACAGTGGTCTGCGACACGACATCGGTCAATATCTACAAGCTGCTGCACGCCGCCATGGCCATGCGACCGGAGCGGCAGGTCATCGTCGCCGAGGGCGATAGTTTTCCGACGGACCTCTACATGGCCGAGGGTGTGGTTTCGACGCGAAAAGATACGCTGCTGCGCCTCTCGGGAGTCGACGCGCCGACCATCGAAGAGCTGATCGACGAACGCACCGCCGTGGTGCTGGTCAACCACGTCAACTATAAGTCGGGCGAACTGCGCGACATGCCGGCGCTGACGCGCAGGGCTCAGGAAGCCGGGGCGATGATCGTCTGGGATCTCTGCCACACCGCCGGCGCGATGCCAGTCGAGCTCGACAAGGCAAACGCCGATTTTGCCGTTGGCTGCACCTACAAATATCTGAATGGCGGCCCGGGCGCGCCTGCCTTCATCTATGCGGCTGAGCGGCATCTTTCCGACATCCAGCAGCCGCTCACCGGCTGGTGGGGCCATGCACGGCCCTTCGCCTTCGAGCCAGGCTATGCGGCCGGCACCGGCATCCGCCGGTTTCTGTGCGGCAC
The DNA here is from genome assembly GCF_040320845.1 of Mesorhizobium sp. M0601. Classification (NCBI taxonomy): domain Bacteria; kingdom Pseudomonadati; phylum Pseudomonadota; class Alphaproteobacteria; order Hyphomicrobiales; family Phyllobacteriaceae; genus Mesorhizobium; species Mesorhizobium sp. M0601. The sequence goes on along the minus strand of NZ_JAMYQK010000039.1, from coordinate 38,063 downwards.
GCAGCCGGTCCTGTCGATGCGCACGCTGAAGGGCGCGCTCGACATCTGGAACGATGTCGACATGACGGCGGTGCGCAAGAAGAGCATCGCGCTGGCGGATCTGTTCATCGAGCTTGTCGAGGCAAAGTGCGGCACTTACGGGCTCACGCTCGAAAGCACGCGCGATGGGGAAAAACGCGGCAGCCAGATTTCATTCATGCATGAGCATGGCTACCAGGTCATGCGCGCGCTGATCGAACGTGGCGTGATCGGCGATTTTCGCGCGCCATCGACCATGCGCTTCGGCTTCACCCCGCTCTATGTCGGCTATGCCGATGTCTGGCAGGCCGTCAAAGTGCTTGAGGACATCCTGCACACCGGTGCGTGGAAGGATGCGCGCTTCGCCATCAAAGCAGCTGTCACTTGAGATTGATGCGAGAGCTGGAATCGTGAGGCTGGCGACGACGCGCCGCGCGATGCTTACGGCTACGCTGCAGGGCCATATGCCAGGGAGGGCGCAGGGTGTTCGAACGTCACATTGCCGATTGGGACAACGCCTATGCCAACGGCGCCAACATAGCCGGCAGCGATCGCTGGCCGGCGGCCTGGATCGAGCCCGCGCGGGTTTTCCGCGACGTGCTTTCGACCGAGGGCAGGGCGCGGCTCGACATGGCCTATGGCGACAACCCACGCAACCGGCTCGATCTTTTCCTGCCGGCCATCAAGCCCAAGGGACTCGTAGTGTTCGTTCATGGCGGCTACTGGATGGAATTCGACAAGAATTTCTGGTCGCATCTTGCCGCTGGCCCTGTTGATCGCGGCTATGCGGTGGCGATGCCGTCCTACACGCTCTGTCCGCAGATACGCATTGGCGGCATCGTCAAGGAGGTCGGCGCGGCGATCGGCAAGGCGGCGGCGACGGTTGCAGGGCCGCTGATGCTGACCGGGCACTCGGCCGGCGGCCATCTTGTTAGCCGGATGGTTACGGCGACGACGCCGCTGGCGACCGAAGTGGTCCGGCGCGTTCGTCATGTGGTGTCGATCTCGGGGGTGCACGATTTGCGCCCGATCATGCGCACCGGCATGAACGAGACGCTGGCGATCGATGAGGCCGAGGCGCAGGCCGAAAGTCCGGTGCTGCTGCGCCCGATGGACAAGGCCCGCCTGACCTGCTGGGCCGGCGGCGGCGAGCGCGCCGAATTCCTGCGTCAGAGCGCGTTGCTGGCCAACATCTGGATCGGCCTGGGTTCCGCGACCAGCTCGGTGGTCGAACCTGACCGGCATCATTTCAACATCATCGACGGTTTGGCCGATCCAGACCATCCGCTGACCCGGACCTTGATTTCGGAGTGAGGCAGGTTCAGCGTAGCATCAGCACGTCGCAGGGGGAGCCCGTCGCCGCGGCAGGCGCGAACGGCGCGCGAACGATCAGCCCGTTGGCATCGGCCAGCATTTTCAGCATCGAGGAGTCCTGGATGCCGAACGGCGTCGCCACGAGCGTACCGGCGTCATCTATGACAACAGCCCGCACATAATCTTGCCTGAGATCGTTGGCCGGCATGGCGGCACCGAGCCGTGCCCGACGTATATCCTGCTGAAAGGCGCGGCCGCCGAGCCGCGCCAGCAGCGGCTTCAGGAAGAGCTGAGTGCAGACCAGGCTTGCCACCGGATTGCCGGGCAGGCCGATGCAGCGAATGTCTCCCAGCCGCCCGAACATCAGTGGCTTGCCCGGCCGCATGGCGATCTTCCAGAAATCGAGCGTCATGCCTTGCCCGGTCAGCACGTCATGGACGAAGTCGTGGTCACCGACCGAGGCACCGCCCAGCGTGACGATGACGTTCGCGCCAGCCTTCACGGCCTTTTCAACCAGCGCAGCGATCGCCTCCCTGCGGTCCGGCGCGATGCCAAGGTCGAGCGCGCGCGCACCGACCGACTGTGCGGCAGCGGCGACACCATAGGCGTTGGAGGAGATGATCTGGTCGGGGCCAAGATCGCTGCCCGGCGGCAGTAATTCGTCGCCGGTGGCGATGATGGCCACCAGCGGCCGTTTGACCACGCGCACCTCGGGGTGATTGGCCGATGCCGCCAGCGGCAAGGCCGCCGGGTCGAGCAGGCGGCCTTTGGGCAGCAGGACATCGCCCTTGGCGAAATCGAGCCCGAGGCGGCGGATGTTGCGCCCCTGCACCGTCCGTTCCGTCACTTCGACGCTGCCGCCACCGAGATCGCGGACGTTCTCCTGGATGACGATAGTGTCGGCGCCTTCGGGAAGCGGCGCGCCGGTAAAGATGCGCACGGCCTGCCGCTGCTGCACCGTTCCGGCAAAGCCGCGTCCGGCCGGCGCCATGCCGACCACCGAAAGCCTTGCCGGTACGGACGCGATATCGGCCGCCCGCACGGCATAGCCGTCCATGGCGGAGGCGTTGAACGGCGGCTGGGTGCGGAGCGCCACAACCGGCTCCGCCAGCACGCGGTCGGCGGCATCCAGCAGTGCGACGCGTTCGCCCGGCAGCGCTGCTGCGCCGTCCAGCAGGCGCTCGAGCGCCTCGGCAACTGGGACCAGCACCATTATCGGCCTGCCTCGGTGGCCCCGTCTCCGGTGATCTTGTAGTCGCCGGATTTGCCGCCGGTCTTTTCAACCAGCCTTATGCCGGAGATGACCATGGCGCGGTCGACCGCCTTGGCCATGTCGTAGATGGTCAGGCAAGCGACCGAGACGGCACTCAGAGCCTCCATCTCAACGCCGGTCTTGCCGGTGACGCGGGTCAATGCTGTCACCTTCAGGCCGGGCAGCGCGGCGTCCGCCTCGATATCGACAGATATCCTGGTCAGCAGCAGCGGATGGCAAAGCGGGATCAGTTCATGCGTCTTCTTGGCCGCCATGATGCCGGCAATGCGCGCGGTGCCCAGCACGTCGCCCTTCTTGGCGTCGCCGGCGAGGATCATGTCCAGCGTCTCGGGCCGCATCGCGACAAAGCCTTCTGCGACTGCCGTGCGCACCGTCACAGCCTTGTCGCCGACATCGACCATGTTGGCTTCGCCCTGCGCGCCAAGATGGGTGAGGGTGGCCGCCATCCTCAAACGGCCTCTGCCGGCGCCTTGCCCGTCAACAGCAGGCGCGTTGCCGCGGCCACGTCCTGCTGGCGCATCAGGCTCTCGCCGACCAGGAAAGTCGCAATTCCGCTCTGCTCCAGCCGGCGGCAATCGTCGTGCGAAAAGATACCGCTCTCGCTGACCAGATGGCGGTCGGCCGGCACCATCGCTGCCAGCCGCTCCGAGGTCTGCAGGCTGGTTTCGAAGGTCCGGAGATTGCGGTTGTTGATACCGATCAGCCGCGACGACAGCTGCAGCGCGCGTTCCATTTCAGCCTCGTCATGCACTTCGACCAGCGCGTCCATGCCGAGCCCGAACGCTGTCGCTTCGAGTTCTCTTGCCAACGCGTCGTCGACGCTGGCCATGATGATCAGGATGGCATCGGCGCCCCATGCCCTGGCCTCGTAGACCTGATAGGGGTCGAACAGGAAATCCTTGCGCAAGGCAGGCAGCTCGACGGCAGCGCGCGCAGTGGTGAGGAATTCGGGCGCGCCTTGGAAGGAGGGTGCGTCGGTCAGCACCGAAAGGCAGGCGGCACCGCCCTTCGCATAGGCCCTGGCCAGCGCCGGCGGATCGAAATCGGCGCGGATCAGGCCTTTGGATGGGCTAGCCTTCTTGATTTCGGCAATCAGCGCGAACCTGCCGGATTTGCGCTTTGCTTCAAGGGCGGAAAGAAAGCCGCGCGGCGCGTCGGCATGCGTCGCCCGTGCCTTGATCTCAGCCAGCGGCACGCGCGCCTTGGCCGCCGTGATCTCGTCGCGCTTGTAAGCCTCGATCTTGCGCAGGATGTCGGACATGGTTTTTAACCGTTCGAAATCTCGATCAGCCTGTCGAGCACTTTCAGCGCGCGGCCGCTGTCGATGGCCTGCGCCGCCGTTACCATGCCGTCGGCGAGCGTCGTCGCTGTGCCGGCCACCACCAGCCCGGCGCCGGCATTCATCAGCACCGTATCGCGAAAGGCGCCGGCGGCGCCGCCCAGCATGTCGCGCAGTGCCTGGGCGTTGTGGGCGGCGTCGCCGCCGCGCAACTCGTCCTTGGTGTGCCGCTTCAGTCCGACGGCTTCCGGGGTCAGCGTAAAGCTGCGGATCTCGCCGCCGGCCAATTCGGCGACAAGTGTCTCGCCGGTGGTGGTGATCTCGTCATAGCCGTCGCCATGGACGATCCAGGCATGGTCGGCACCAAGTTCCTTCAACGTTTCTGCCACCGGCATGATCCATTCGGGCAGGAACACGCCGACCATCTGCCGTCTGACACTCGCCGGATTGGAAAGCGGGCCCAGCAGGTTGAAGATGGTGCGGGTTCCGAGCTCGACCCGGGTCGGGCCGACATGCTTCATCGCCGGGTGATGCGCCGGCGCGAACATGAAGCCAACGCCGGCCTCGTGGATGCAGCGGCCGATCGTCTCCGGAGGGATGTCGATCTTGACGCCCAATGCGATCAGCACATCGGCGGCGCCGGTCAGCGAGGACAGTCCGCGATTGCCGTGCTTGGCGACGGGCACGCCGCTGCCGGCGATGACGAAAGCGGATGCGGTCGAAATGTTGACGCTGTGCGAATTGTCGCCGCCGGTGCCGACAATGTCGATGGCACCCTCGGGAGCTTCGACACGCAGCATCTTGGCGCGCATGGTGGCGACGGCGCCGGCGATCTCGCTGACGGTCTCACCGCGCACGCGCAATGCCATCAAGAAGCCGCCGATCTGGCCGGGGGTGGCATCGCCGGACATGATGATGTCGAAGGCCTCGCGCGCCTCCTCGAAGGAAAGAGCGCTGCCGGCGGCGACCTTGGCGATGTGGATCTTCAGCGCGCTCATCTGGCCAGGGCTTGGGTTACGGCCGCCTGATCGATGCGGACGTCATATTGCGTCTGCAACTGCGCCACCAACTGGTCGAGCAGGTCGTCGGACATGCCGGAGGTGAAGGACTTCTGTGCGTCCTGGGGCACTGAGCTGGCATCGGCCCCGGCAGGCTCGAACACCTCGGCAACCTTGAACAGGATCTGTCCGTCGCCCGTAGGTGAGGGGATCAACCCGGCGCCGCCTTCTCCGACGCCGAACATCGCGGCGGCGCCTTCCTTGCCGAAATCGACGTCGTCCGCATCGCGCTTGACGCCGCGCTTGGTCTGCTTTTCGAGCTTGAGCTCACCGGCGATCACCTCGAGCGTGACGCCGGCCTTGAGACGCTTCTCGAGCTCCTGTGCTTTTGCTGTGAGCCGTTTGGTGGTCTCCGCCGCGGTCCAGTCGGCCACGACCTTCTGGCGGACTTCGTCCAATGTGCGATCGCGGGCAGGCGTGATCGCGCTCACGTCGTAGAAGACGAAGCCGTTATCGGCGGTGGTGAGGCCTTCATTGTCGGTTCCGGGTTCGGATTCGAACACCGCCTTGATGAGTGCCGGCGATTCCGGCAGGTCTTTGACGATGCTTCCATCCGGCCGTTGGCCGGTGCGGTCGATGGCATCGATGGTGACGACCTTCAGCTTCAATTTGGCGGCAGCCTCGGCGAGCGAACTGCCCGAGGCGCGCGTATCCTCGTAATTGTCGTGCACGTCCAGCAAGATGCGGCTTGCCTCGCCCAGTGCCAGGTCCTTGCGGATCTGCTCGGACACTTCGGCCAGCGGCTTCACCACTTCGGGCTTGATGTCGGTGACGCGCAGCAGAACGGGACCAAAGGCGCCCTGTACGACCGGGCTGACCTCATTGACGTTCAGTTTGAAGGCAGCATCGGCGACCGCCTTGTCGGCGATCTTGTCCTTGGCCAGCGTGCCGAGCAGCGTGTCTGCCGGCGTCTTGCCTTCGGCAGCGACGATCTTGTCGAAGGTCGCGCCGGTCCTGAGCGAATCGAGCGCCGCCTTTGCGGCATCAGGTGTCTTGAACACAAGCTGCTCGATGGTGCGCATCTCCGGCGTGGTGTAGCGCGCCTTGTTCTTATTGTAGTCGTCGCTGACCTGTTGGTCGGTCACCGCGCTCAAATCCATGATGTCTTCCGGTTCGAGCCTGACATAGGAGAACTTACGGTATTCGGGAGCGGCGTAGGTTTTCTTGTTTTCCTCGAAATAGGCCGAAAGCGCGCTGTCGGACGGCGCTTCTATCGGTTCGACCAGCGATTTCGGCAAGGTCAGGTAGTCGATGGTGCGATCTTCGCCGCGATAGAGCGCGACCGCCTTGAAGAATGTATCCGGGGCCTTGAGGCCGTCCGAAACCGCCTCGACGATCTGCTGGCGGACCGCGACCTGGGCGCGGTTCTTCAAATAGTCATCCGGCCGCATGCCGACCTGCCGAAGCAGGTACTCGAAGGTTCTCCTGTCGAAGGTTCCGGCAGGCCCTTTGAACGCCGGGTCTTCACGCGTCAGTTCGGCGAGCCGGTCCTTGGACAGGCCGAGGCCGAGCTTGCGGGCCTGCTCGTCGAGGACGGCACCCGACACGAGTTGCGCCAGCACCTGGTTGTCGATGCCGAGCGCCGTCGCTTGCTCACGGCTGATGCGCTGGCCGAATTGCTGCGACATGACGCTGAGCTGGCGATCGTAGGCGAGGCGGTATTCGTTGATCGAGACCTTGGTGCCTCCGGCCGTAATCACGGCGTCATGGCCGGCAAGACCGCCCATCAGCCGCCCCGAGATGCCCCAGATGGCGAAGCTCAACACCAACAATGACAGCAGCAGTTTCGCGACCCAGGTCCCCGCCGCGCTTCTCAACATACCAAGCATGAGTACTTCCGATTTTTGCGCATTTCGCATGCGCCGAGTCTGAAACAAGCGCAATAGCGCCCTTCCTGCCCACTGTCGATTGCTTTGTGGCCTGATTTTGATAGTGAGGGCCAGCTGGAAATTGCCCGGAGAAACAAATCCCATGACCACTGGAATCCGCCCGCTCGTCGCCGGCAACTGGAAAATGAACGGCACCAGCGCCTCGCTCAACGAGATCAGGATGATCGGCAACGGCTTCATGAGTGGGCTCGACGCCGAGACCGAAGCGGTGGTCTGCGTGCCGGCGACCTTGCTTGCGCACGCCGCCGAGATTCTGTCGCGCACGCCGGTGCGGGCCGGCGGAGAGGATTGCCACACCGAGGAGAGCGGCGCCTATACCGGCTGCATTTCGGCCGAGATGCTGAAGGATGCAGGTGCCAGCCATGTCATCGTCGGCCATTCCGAATGCCGCGCCGATCGCAAGGAGGACGATGCCTTGGTCCAGGCCAAGGCCTCCGCCGCATGGCGCGCCGGGCTGGTGGCCATCATCTGCATTGGTGAGACAAGAGCCGAACGAGAAGCAGGAGCCACGCTCGACGTGCTGTCGCGCCAGGTCGCTGGCTCGGTCCCGCCAAACGCCACGGCTTCCAACACCGTCATTGCCTATGAGCCAATATGGGCGATTGGGACCGGCTTGACCCCGACCGCCGCCGACGTCGCCGAGGCACATGCGCATATCCGCGAAGAACTGGCACGGAAGCTCGGCAATACGGCGGCCAAGATGCGCATTCTCTACGGCGGCTCGGTCAAGCCGTCCAACGCCATCGAGTTGCTCGGCGTCAGGAATGTCGATGGCGCGCTGGTCGGCGGCGCCAGCCTAAAGGCGGCGGACTTCCTCGGCATCGCGGAAGCCTATCGAAACATCGCTTGATACAAGGGCTGGCTGCTGCATTTGAGCGGACGGCCGGCGTCGAAATCGTTGCAAAGGACGCATTGCTTCCCATATTCCGGCCACGGGCTTGGAAATGCCGTCAAAGCATTGTATTGAGCCGCCTCCAAATCAGCGGCCGCACAAGGCCTTGCCAGGGTAAATTATGGAAACCGTACTGATCGTCGTCCACCTCATGGTCGTGCTCGCGCTTGTCGGCGTGGTGCTGCTGCAGCGCTCCGAAGGCGGCGGCCTCGGCATCGGCGGCGGATCGGGCTTCATGACCGCGCGTGGCGCCGCCAATGCGCTGACGCGGGCGACGGCGATCCTGGCTGCCGCTTTCTTCGTCACTTCGCTGACACTGTCGATCGTTGCGCGCTATGGCGAGAAGCCGATCGACATTCTCGATCGCGTGCCGGCGACCTCGGACGGAGCAGGCAAGGGCGTACTCAACCAATTGCCTGGAACCACGACGCCGACGCCGCCGTCGGGCACCACGGCGCCGACCCCGCCGTCCGGCAATGGCGCGGCAACGACGCCGCCGCCAACCGCTCCGGCGACGCCGCCAGCGACAAACGGCGCCACCGCGCCGGCTACGCCGCAGGTCCCCAACCAGTAATAGGGCAACTTATGCCGCGATCTGTTGTCGTTTGAACACAGTCGCGGCAAATGCCGCACGATCACGAAGATTCGACTGCGCCTCACGCTTGAGGCGCTTCCGGCTAATCGATTATACGTTGCACGCGGCATTCTCGGCGTCCTTGGGGGGCGCCGGGCGACGCCGTGGGCAACAAGCATTGAACGATCGGATCTTCCCCATGCAGCTTCGCAGCTTCATTTTTGCCGGCCTTTGTGCCGTGCTCAGCCTAGGTGCGCCCGCTTTCGCGGCCATGCCGACGGCAAACTCGGCCCACAAAGCCGCAACAACAACCGACGTCGTCAAGGTCGCTGCCAAAAGCGATGCAGCGCAATTGAAGCTTCTCAAGAAGAAGAAAGATCCGACGCCGGACGACCTTGCGCAGATCCGCAAGATCGAAGCCAAGATCGCAGCCGACAAGGACGCCGCTCGCGCCAAGGCACTCGAAGCCAGGAAGCTGGCGATGCGCGAGGCGGCGAAAGCCAAAGCCGATGCGGAACGCCAGGCGTTCCTTGCCAAGAAGAGCCAGCCGCTCGCAACGGCCAAGGTGGCTGACGCCACGCCGGCCAAGAAGAAGACCGTCAACATCATCGAACCGATTACGCCCATTGCGCCGATCCAGTCGGCCGAGCCGATCCCGGCCGAGGCCATGAACGTTGCGCTGACCGGCAACAATGGCGAGTTGCGCAGCGAACCGGTCGGGCAGAAGCCGCAGAGCGTCGGGCTGTTCGCGGGACTGTTCGGCGGCACATCCTCTTCGTCGATGTCGCTGCTTCCGGAAACACGCGCGCTCGACGCCGCGCTCGAAAGGAAGCAGGCCAAGCGGCAGTTCAAGGTCAAGCCGGAATTCGTGCCGCAGGAGGTCGAATTCACCGGCTACAACCCCGGCACCATCGTCATCGATACCAGCGCCCGTCGTCTCTACCTCGTCGAATCATCGTCAACCGCCCGCCGTTATGCCATCGCGGTCGGCCGGGAAGGCCTGCAGTTCAAGGGTACGGTTGCCGTCGGCGACAAGCAGGAATGGCCGCGCTGGATTCCGACGCTGGATATGCAAAAGCGCGAACCCAAGCACTATGGCCAGTACAAGGACGGCATGCCCGGCGGCGGCGACAATCCGCTCGGTGCGCGCGCCATCTATCTTTACGACGGCAAGAAAGATACCCACCTGCGCATTCACGGCACCATCGCGCCGCAGTCAATCGGAACCAGCGCCTCCAATGGCTGCTTCCGTATGATCAACGAGCACGTCATGGACCTTTACCGCCGGGTGAAAGTAGGCACCAAAGTCGTCATCATCTGACGCTTTGACAGATCGTGCCAAAAGGGCCGGCCTCGCCGGCCCTTTTGTTTTGATACGCCAACGACCAGAGCGCCTTCTTGGGAAAAAGCCTTCGCGGCGGTTTTTTCTCTGGCGGAATCAATTCGGCCGCGTTAAGCGATGACTCCCATGGCGCGATATGTATTCATCACAGGCGGCGTGGTCTCCTCACTTGGAAAAGGCATTGCTGCAGCGGCCCTTGGGGCTCTCTTGCAGGCGCGGGGCTATCGCGCACGCATCAAAAAGCTCGATCCCTATCTCAATGTCGATCCCGGCACGATGTCGCCCTATCAGCACGGTGAAGTCTTCGTGACCGATGACGGGGCCGAGACCGATCTCGATCTTGGCCATTATGAGCGCTTCACCGGCCGCTCGGCCAACCAGCAGGACAACATCACCACCGGCCGCATCTATAAGAACATCATCGAGCGCGAGCGGCGCGGCGACTATCTCGGCGCCACCGTGCAGGTCATTCCGCACGTCACCGACGAGATCAAGAATTTCGTCCTCAACGGCAATGACGACTACGATTTCGTGCTGTGCGAGATCGGCGGCACCGTCGGCGACATCGAAGCGATGCCGTTCCTGGAGGCGATCCGCCAACTCGGCAACGACCTGCCGCGCAACAACGCCGTCTACGTCCACCTGACCTTGATGCCTTACATTCCGACGGCAGGCGAACTGAAGACCAAGCCGACGCAGCATTCGGTCAAGGAGTTGCGCGGCATCGGCATCGCACCCGACATACTGCTGGTCCGCGCCGACCGGCCGATCCCCAAGGAAGAGCGCAGAAAGCTGTCGCTGTTCTGCAATGTCCGCGAAAGCGCCGTCATCCAGGCGCTCGACGTCCCGCATATCTACGACGTGCCGATGGCCTATCACAATGAAGGGCTGGATTCGGAAGTGCTGGCGGCCTTCGGCATCGATCCGGCGCCGAAGCCGCGCATGGAACGGTGGCAAGCGGTGTCCAACCGCATCCAAAATCCGGAAGGCGAAGTGACCATTGCCGTCGTCGGCAAATATACCGGCCTCAAGGACGCCTACAAATCGCTGATCGAGGCGCTGTCGCATGGCGGCCTCGCCAACCGGGTCAAGGTCAAGCTCGACTGGATCGAAAGCGAGATATTCGAGAAGGAAGACCCGGCGCCGTGGCTGGAGAAGGTCCATGGCATTCTCGTCCCCGGCGGTTTTGGCGAGCGCGGCTCGGAGGGCAAGATCCTGGCGGCGAAGTTCGCGCGCGAACGCAAGGTGCCGTATTTCGGCATCTGCTTCGGCATGCAGATGGCCTGCATCGAGGCGGCGCGTTCGCTGGCCGGCGTCGAGCACGCATCATCGACCGAGTTTGGTCCAACCGAGGAGCCGGTTGTCGGCTTGATGACCGAATGGCTGAAGGGCAACATGCTGGAAAAGCGCAGGGAAACCGGCGACCTTGGTGGTACCATGCGGCTCGGTGCCTACCAGGCCGACCTCGCCAAGGGATCGAAGATCGCCGAGATCTATGGCGATACCCAGATTTCCGAACGCCATCGCCATCGCTACGAGGTCAATGTCGACTATAAGGAGCGGCTCGAGGATTGCGGCCTGGTGTTTGCCGGCATGTCGCCGGACGGCGTGCTACCGGAAACGGTCGAATATCCCGACCACCCCTGGTTCATCGGCGTGCAGTACCATCCCGAGTTGAAAAGCCGGCCGCTCGATCCGCACCCGCTGTTTGCCAGCTTCATCGAGGCGGCGGTAGAGCAGTCGCGGCTGGTCTAACTAGCCGCCCATGCAAACTTACGTCGCGCTGCTCTACAGCATTGTCCTGGGCGAGGGGCGGCGGGTCGTCATGTCCGATCTGAAGGCGATGGCCGAAGGCCTGGGTCTGAATAACCCGCGCACGCTGGTGGCGACCGGCAATCTGGTTTTCGAGGCGCAAGAAACAGACCTTGCGGCGTTGGAGCAGCGGCTGGAGGTGACGTTCGCAAAGACTTTCGGCCGCCACGTCGACATCATCGTGCGCCGCGCCGACGGCTGGCTGAGGATGTCGGCCAGCAATCCGTTCCCAGCCGAATCGGCTGAGGCCGCGGACCAGGTGGCGGTGCGCGTGATGCGGGCGCCCGTTCCCGCCGAGACCGCCGCGGCGCTTGAGGCGTATGCCGGCAAGGACGAGAAGCTGCGGATTGTCGGCGGCGACATCTGGATCGTCTTTTCCCGCGAGACGCCGAGTTCGCGGCTGCTTGCGGCGGTCAGTCACAAACGTCTCGGCATCGGCACCTCGCGCAACTGGAATACGGTGCGCCGCCTGGCCGAGATGGTCGCAGAATAAACGGGGCGGCTCGCGCCGCCCCAAATCGCTCAGGCCTTGGCTATCCTGGCTCCGGCACCGAGTGCCATGGTGCGCAGCACGTAGTAGATGACGCCGGCAATTGCCACGCCGAAGAACCAGCCATAGACGCCCCACCATGACGGCAGCAGGCTGGTGAAGTTGGGCAGGATCGAGGAGAAGACCGCGCCGATACCGGCGGCGATGAAGGCATTGACATGCCAGCCGCCCTGAAAGCGGAATTCGCCATTCTCCCTGTAGAGCGCCTCGACGTCGACCTCGCCCTTCCGGATCAGATAGTAGTCGACCATCATCACGCCGAAGATCGGCCCCATCGTTGCGCCAATGATGTTGACGAAGGAGGCGGCACTGCCTTCCCAGGGCGCGAATGGATAGAGCACCAGCGCGATCAGCGCCGCGATGTAGCCGCCCTTCTTGAAGTCGATCTGGCGTGGAAAGACATTGGAGAAGTCGAAGGCCGGCGACACGAAGTTCGCCACCACATTGATGCCGAGCGTCGCCACCGCAAAGGTCAGGGCTGCGAGCGCCGCCAGGAACCAGCTGTCGAATTTCGCCGAAATCTGGTCGGGATGCAGCAGCACCTCGCCATAAACATCGAAGGCGGCGATCGTGGTGACGCCGGCGACCAGCGAGAACAGGATAAGATTGACCGGCAGGCCCCAGATGTTGCCCTTGCGCAGCGATGCCTTGTCGGGGGCGTAGCGCGCGAAATCGCAGAAGTTGAGATAGAGCGCGGAGAAATAGGTCACCCAGATCGCGGCCACCGCAAACAGCGAGGTCCAGGAGCCCGGCGTGCCCGGCACGCCCGCGTCCTTTGTCTTTTCCAGCAGCACATCCATCGGGATGTCGCTGGTGAACGCGAAGGTGCCTGCCTTGATGCAAAGATAGATCGCCAGGATCAGCATCATCACCCACACCGCCGGTCCGGCCCAATCCTGGAAGCGGCGCACCGTTTCCATGCCTTTCTGGATGATCAGGAGTTGCAGCGCCCAGATGACGGCGAAGCAGATCACCTCGAGCCCGGAGTGGCCGAGGAAATGGGTGCTCTGGTTGAAGTCGGCGAACCATTGCGAGCGGATCAGCAGGGCTACGATCGCCCCGGAGGCGGCCGCCGTCTGCGCGCCGTACCAGAAGCAGGCGACGATGGCGCGCACCAGCGCCGGTATGTTGGCGCCCCAGATGCCGAAGGAGGCACGCGCCAGGACCGGGTAGGGCACCCCGGTCTTCACGCCGGCATAGCCGACCATGTTCATCAACGCATAGATGATCAGCGAACCGATACCGATGGCGATGATGAAGTTGACGAAGCCGCCGCAGAACAGGAACAGGCTGGCAGCGAGATAGTAGCCCCACAGGCTGTGGACGTCCGACGTCCAGACGTTGAAGATCGAGAACGGTCCCCAGTTTCGAACCTTCGCCGGAGCGAGATCCTCATTGTACAGGTCCGGTGATGCGCCTTGTATTGTCATTGCTATGTCCTCCCCTTGCAACCGCACGCGCCTCCACGCATGGCACGCAGGTTAAGCCTGACGCAGGGGAACCGGCAAGCAGACGATTTGCCGGCTTTGGGCTTAAAGTCATTCAATGAGAAACGCGCTTATCGGCGTGGCGTCGTTGAGCTTCTAGCGCCGGCGATTCGTGGGGTGACACCGATCGCTCGACCTAAGCTCCAGAGTCCACCTTGTGCGTGATCAGGGCGGCAAGCTTTTTGGGCGCTTGTGCGCGATAACTCTCATCGAGCCATGACTTCAGTTGTCCCATCGGTGGCAGTTCGTCCGGTGCTGGTTCGAACGTCACCCATCCGCTCTTGCCAAGGCCGTACTCCGTCGGCGACGCATAGTGGAGCTTTCTCGCCTCGTCGCCGCTGTAGGGGAGTTTGAGGGAGATGCTGAACGGTTCGCCTTCAAGGCTCAAATAAGCAAAGGTCTTGCCTTTCACCGCGAGATCGTCGTGACCAGGCCACGGACTCTTTGTCTCGGCGCCTGGATAGGTGAGGCCGAAGGCGCGTAGTTCCTTGAGAACGGCATCGGTCGAAGCGCGCGATTTCCTACTCATCAACTCTCCTCCATCGCTGTCGGTGGCTATCCTGGCAGACGAGCCGACGGGGAGCCTCGACAGCAAGAGCTCGGAGCAGGTGTTCACAATCCTGCAGAATCTGGTGCGCGAACGCGGCAAGACGGTCGTGGCAGTCACGCATGACCTCGACATGGCCGCACGCATGGATCGCCGCATTCACATAGTGGACGGGAAGATCAGCTGAACCGGGCCACGGCGCGATCAGGCCACCGCCGACGTCTCGAAACTGGCCTCAAGCCAGGCTATTGCGCCCGTCACGTCGTCGAGGACATAGGTTGCGGCCGTCGGTCCGTTCGGCTTCACGCGGATGGAGATGCCGCCAATTTCATTGATCGCCTCGAAACCGTGTTCGTCCGATGTATCGTCTCCGAGGAATATCGGCCGCCGGCCAACAAAGGGCGGAATGTCCATGAAACGCCGGATGGCAGCACCTTTGACGGCTTCCAAAGGCATGAGCTCAACGCCGGCGTTTCCCGGAAGCACCCGATAACCCTTCGGAAGCCGGGCCAATGCCTGTTCGACGAGCTGGATTGCGGGTGCAAGCAGTTGCGGTGCTGCTCTTGTATGAACGGCAAGGACCGGCCCCTTGCGCTCGACATAGACCTTGCCGCTGCCCAGTTCGGCCTCGATCTCGTCCGCAAGGGCGGCGATGTCGGCCGGCGCGTCGGCGGCATCGATCGGACCGCTCGGCGTCAGCCGGTGCTCCAGCCCATACAGTCCGGCAATCCGCAGCTTCAGCGGGTGGAACAGCTTGTCCACGGCGGGAATCGATCGGCCGGTGATGAAGGCGACCGCACCATCCAGCCGCCGCTCGATGCGTTCGAGCAGATTGCGCAATTCCTCGCCGACGAACACCGCGTCGGGATGGGCAGCGTGTTCCAGCAGGGTTCCGTCGATGTCGAGGAAGAGCGCCCATTGCCCTTCCGACAGGTTCAACGCCGGTGGTTGTTCAAAGCTTTTCACGACGCTGCCTTCCGAGCCCGCTCGAACATCGAGATGACGTTGTTGGTGTTCGATGGCGGGCGCTCGCCGGTTCCGGTCACCCTGTCGAGATCGCCGCGTTTGCGCAGGCGCGCGGCGTCCAGCAGCATGCTGCCGGCCCAGCGGTAGACATTGTTGTCGCGGACCATCTCGCGCATCGGCCGCAAACGTTCGCGCTGCTCTTCCGGCGTCATCGTCAGCGCCTGCAACAGCGCCTCGCTCATCATGGCCGCATCGTAGGGGTTGACGATCAGTGCTTCCAGCAATTCGCGCGAGGCACCGGCGAAGGTGCTGAGCAAAAGCACGCCCTGTTCGTCGTCGCGCGCTGCGACGAATTCCTTGGCGACAAGGTTCATGCCGTCATGCAGACTGGTGACCATACAGATGTCGGCGGCACGATAGACCTCGTAGACCTGCTCCTGCCGATGATGTTCGGCGACCATCAGGATAGGGCTGTATGTCTCGCTGCCATAGCGCCGGTTGAGCTCCTCGGCACAGCGGCGGCATTCGTCGTGGAGTTGCTGGTAGGCGGGCAATGTCCCCCGGCTCGGCGCGGCGATCTGCAGGAAAACCACCTTGCCTATCCATTCGGGATATCTCGTGAACAATTCGTCCAAGGCATGGAAGCGATCGAGAATGCCTTTCGTGTAGTCGAGGCGCTCGACGCCAACGCATAGTTTGGTATCCGCAGACAGGCCGAATCTGTCGCGCACGCTGGCGCGGCACTCCTCCACAGACGGCAGTTTTGCCAGCAATTGGGCCGGCCATTCTATGGAAATGGGATAGGCGTGGACCAATGTGGTCTGCCCACCATAGGAGATTGCCGCGTCTGCCCGTTCGATCCGGCTCTCCAGAAAGCGGTCGACACTTTCGGTGAAGTTGTTGGCATGGAATTGGGTATGAAAGCCGATGATCGAACTGCCGAGCAGTCCTTCCAGGATCCGCTCACGCCACGGACAGATGCTGAATACTTCCGAATTAGGCCACGGGATATGCCAGAAGGTGATGACTATCGCGTCCGGCAGGCGCTGGCGGATCATGCGCGGCAGCAGCGCGAAATGATAGTCCTGCACCAGCACGATCGGCCGTTCGTTGCGGGCTTCGGCAACCACCGTATCGGCGAATTTGCGGTTGACGGCCTCGTAGGCGTCCCAGTCCGAGGCGCGAAACACGGGGCGGGTGAAGGCGATATGGCAAAGCGGCCATAGGCCCTCATTAGCGAAGCCCAGATAGTAGCCCTGATATTCCTCCTCCGTCAGCCAGACCCTGCGCAGCGTGTAGGACGGATTGCCTGGCGGCACCTGCACCCGGTCGTCCTTGTCGACGGTGAGACGGTCTGCCGTGCCGCCGCCATAGGCGATCCAGGTGCCGGCACAGGCGCGGGTGATGGGCTCGAGTGCCGAAACCAGGCCGCTGGCCGGCACCAAAAGTTGGACCCCGTCGTCCTTGATGTTGTGGATGTAGGGTTCGCGGTTGGACACCACGATGACCTGTGCGTCCGGCAGGTCGTCGGCCAGGATCTTGCGCAACGTGTCGGGCGACCACGTGACCAGTGCCGCATCGGCGGACTGGCCGTTCTTTTCGAACTCGCGCAGCACCTTGCGTGCCGCTTCCGAGGCGACATCCTCGCTCGGCGTGTATGCGGCGGCCGTTGCGCGACCGCGGCGCTGGCGGGATATCGACAGGAGAATGGCAAAAGCGGAAAAGCCAAAACTTGCAATCAGCAAAACCCAGAGCAGGTTTACAGTATAATCTGACATGGAATGTGATCTCGCCTCCGGCCGGCCGATAGCCGTTTTTTTTATTTGTTTTCTGGTTCGCCGCCGTATGACAACGACAGCGTCCCCACCCCGCCCATTTTTGCAACGCACAAAGAGGCTATCGGTTCCGGACGATTGCAACGCGCGCGTCATTTTCGATGCGCCGCAGCGCGGCGGCATCAAGTGCGCACGATGAGCGGCACCATCCCCTCATACCGGTCGGCAAGAAAGGCGACGACCCGGTCGCCGACACGCTGGAATGTGAGGTCGACCACTGTCGAGCCGACACCCAGATGCCGCAATGTCAGCGTGTCGATGCCGATCGGCAGCCTTGGGCGGGTGACCCGGATTTCGCTGTTCCAGCCGTCGATTTCGAGCCCAAGGCAGGCCTGCATCAGCATGAAGGCCGATCCCGCTGACCAGGCTTGCGGCAGGCACGCGACGGGATAGGCGATGGGCGCTTCGCCCGGCGACCGGGTAAAGCCGCAGAACAGTTCCGGCAGCCGCATGTTGAAATGGACAGCCGATTCGAACGTGCCGCTCATCAGCCGAACCACGCTGTCGCGCACGCCATAACGTGCCAGGCCTGCACCGCACATGGCGGTGTCGTGCGGCCAGATCGAACCATTGTGGTAGGACATCGGATTGAAGAATATCGCATCGTCGGCCAGCGTCCTCACGCCCCAACCAGAGTGGAACGACGCGGAGAGCAGCTGATCGGCGACCATCTGCGCCCGTTCCGGCTCGGGCAGCCCGACAAAGAGAAGATGGCCGGCATTCGACGTCCGTACCTTGCAGAGCTCGCCTGCACCATCGATCGCCAGTGCATAGAAATTGAGATCGTCCATCCAGAAATGGCGTTCCACCGCGGCGCGCATGGTTTCGGCGCGTTCCTCCCAATGATCGGCCTTGTCGTCCTCGCCGCGGCGGCGGGCGAGCGCCGCCAGCCCACGGAACGCGGCAAAGACGTAGCCTTGCACCTCGACCAGGGCGATCGGCCCCTTGGGCATGCGGCCATCGGCATGGAAGACGGAATCGAAACTGTCCTTCCAGCCCTGGTTGGCAAGGCCGGTCTCGGCGCCGCGCTGGTAGGTAACGAAGCCGGTCGCGCGGCTTGTCTCCTCCGTCCATTCGGCCGCTGCACAGAGCGATGGCCACAGGCTGTCGACGAACGCCATGTCGCCGGTACGATCCGCATAGGCGCAAGCGAGATGAATATAGAGCGGCGTGGTATCGACGCCGCCGTAATAGCGGCCGAACGGGAGCTCCCGCAGTGCCGCCATCTCGCCCTTGCGGGTCTCGTGCATGATCTTGCCGGGCTGCGAATCGCTGAACGGCGACGTTTCGGTCGCCTGATGCTGGGCGAGAAAGGCGAGTACGCCGCGCGCCAGCCCAGGATTCAACCACAGCATCTGCAATGCGGAAATCACCCCGTCACGGCCAAATGCCGTCGAGAACCAGGGTATGCCGGCATAGGGGTAAGGTCCGGTTGCAAGCTCGGTGGTCAGCAGCGCCACGTCCGCGCGCGCGCGTTCGATCCAGTCGTTGAAGACGCGGCCAGAACTGTGCACCGTCGCGCCGTGGCGGCGTTTGGCGCGCATGCCGAAGCGAGCGCGGGCGGCTGCAGCCCGAAAACGGTCGCGGTCGGGTGTCTCCGCCACTTCCGGGCCGACCTCGATATAGAGGACCTCGCTGCTGCGCTTCGTCACCGCAACCAGGAAATCCGCGCGGCTGGCGGTCAAATTGTCCGGCGCCTGCGAGAACGAGATCGCCGACAGGCGCACGAGTTGGTCCAGCCCGTCATATCGAAGCACCACGGATGTCGGACTGGTCTCGGCGGCGTGGGCTATTCCGCGCTTGAGCCGGGTCGAACCGCGCACCTCGAACATGTCGCGGAAATCTGCTGCGAAATGCAAGGAAACCCGAATGGCCGACGATTCCTGGCTGTAGTTGGAAAGGGTGATGCGCTCGAACAGCCGGTCCTGCCAAAGCAGCCTGACGCGTTCTATGTGGATCGCGCCCTGCGGAATGTCGCGACCACCGACACTCTGGATCGGCAGATTGGTCAGGTTCGAGGTGAAAAGCACATTGTCCTGGCTGAGCGAGGCGCCGAGCAACGACATTTGCCGGCCACCGACCGTCAGCCGGAATTCCGAAAGCACACGCGTGTCGTCTCGGAAAAAGCCATCGCCGGCGCCGCGGATGTCGCCATAGGCGTCGGCCACCGCGAAGCAGTCGGCTTGCTTGAGGGCGAACAGCCGGTGCGGCTCCCGGGGCGCAACCTCGTCGAGGGAGGCAAGGGCTACGGCGGGATCAAGCTTACGCTCGTCGAGTTGATTCATACGTCACAAGCTCTGTCGTTTCGTTCCAACGTCCACAATGACGCCGATCAGGACGCTCTCGCTTCACCGGGAGTACCGATCAGGCGCGCATAGGCAGCCACATAGTCGTGGGCCATTCTCGTGGCAGAAAAACGGTTTTCGAACACGGCTCTCACCTGTCGCCTGTCGAGGCGCAGCAATTCCGGTATCGAGGCGACCGCAGCATCGACCGTATCGACAAGAAAACCGGTCACGCCGTGGTCGATGATCTCCGGCAGGGCACCGCATTTCCAGGCGATCACCGGCGTGCCACAGGCCATAGCCTCTATCGCGGCAAGACCGAACGGCTCCGGCCAATCGATCGGAAACAGCAGGCCGGCCGCCTTGCCGAGGAATTCCGCTTTTCTGTCCTCTTCGATCTCGCCGATATAGTCGACACGGTCGCCGTCGATCAGCGGCTCGACCGTGTCGTGGAAAAAAGGGCGGTCGTCGTCGCCGATCTTTGCCGCAAGCTTCAGTTTCAGCCCGGAGCGCAAGGCGATCTCAATGGCACGGTCCGGGCGCTTGTCGCGCGACAGCCGGCCCAGAAAGGCCAGATACGGCTCGTCCACCTCCGTCTCGAAAGTCGGCTCGTACATATTGATCGGTAGCCCGTGATGGATGGTCGCCAGCCAATTTGCCCTGGGTAGCCCGGTTCTCTGGCTGCGCGAAATCGAGATCATCGGAAAGCGCGGAAAATGTTCGTAGGCGGGGGCCAGGTCGACATAGTCGAGCCTGCCATGCGGTGTCGTCACCGTCCGGTCGGGCATGTGTTCGAAGAAAGGAAAATGCAGGAAGTGGCTGAGATGGAAATGGATGATGTCGAACTGTTGCGCACGGCTCCTCACCTCGGCGAGCATCGAGAGATGCGCCGCTGTTTCGGATTTGTGCGGGCGCGGATCGAGACGGAGCGCGCGCTCGCGACACGACACCAATTTCGCCGATGTCTTGGTATCGCCGCTGGCGAACAGGGTCACGTCATGGCCAAGCTCGACCAATCCTTCGGTCAGATAGGAGACGATGCGCTCCGTCCCTCCATAGAACCGGGGTGGCACGGATTCATGGAGCGGCGCCACATGGGCTATTCTCATGTTTTGGCATTTCCCTCAAAAAGACTGCTCGTGGCATCGAAATGCATCAGCCGCCCTAACGTTCCCGTACAATGGCAAGATGCCACCCAATTGGGGCAAGATGTCACCCAATTGGAGCTGCCGGGCGCGTCCACCGTTGCTCGTCTCGTCCAGCAAACATTTTTCAGGCCAAGCCATGTTTTGCCGGGAACCAAAGTCGGGTTCGCGAGTTTAGTGGGGTTCGATCGCACGCATCCGGTCGACGGGGAGGAAATGATGGACCGCTTGCAATTCTTTTCGCCCGTGCGGATTTTGCGCGGACAGGGACAGCCCGTGGAGGAGATCGACAGCGTTGCCGAAGCGATGGCATTCTTGCGAAAATGGCCGGCCGGGCGGCGCGGGCCGGTTTACCAGTGCGCCGTGAATTGCTGCGCTGCGGCCATGGCCGGCCGGATGTCGGCCGAGGAAGCGAGAAAGGCTTTTGCCGGCTTCGCCCGGATCACCCGCCTGCTCGAGGGCGATCGGCCGTTGCCGATGAGCGGCGAGGATCGGCATCGCGATCACGCCTTGAGGCGATAAGCCAGCTGCCGCAGATGGTCCGAGCAAAGGCATTCAGCCTGAGCGCCTGATCGGCGACCGACTCGCTTTCGCGAACAGTCGTTTGAGTTGAGCAACGGCGCCGTTTTCGCTGATGTAATCGCAATAGGCGACGTAATCGGGGTCGCGTGACAGATGGCATTCCTCGGTGATGGCGCGGAGTGCGTAGATGGCATTGAGCGCGAGCAGGATGGCGGAGTGCCGCAGCGCTTCAGCGGGTCCTGCGGCGGTGAGGAAAGGTAGGGAGACCAGCCACCACGACAGGTTTTTCGAAACATAGGCCGGATGCTTGATCCAGCGATACGGTCCGCAGGTGATGATTCCGCGATTGGTGAGATTGGAAAATCTCAGGCCAAAGCTCACGGTGGACCAGACAAAAATCAAGATGCAGAAGAGGATCGCCGATCCCCAGAAAACCTGGAGCGCCGGTGAGGGCATCACCGCCGTCCAGTTGGCGCCCGTTTCGTAGTTCAGGTAGGCACGGGTGGCGGCGTTGATGGGTTCATAACAGGCAAGACAGACCAGCCAGCCGAATACGGTGGGCTCGACGGTGCGGATATGATTGTCGAGGACGCGCAGCGTGAAGACGTAGCCGACGACCGCGACAAGAACATCCACCATGAACAGGAGATCGATTGCAAAAGCGTGCCAGCGCATGATGTCGAATCGATACGGTTGTTCCAGCCCGGCAAGGATCGAACCCAGTGTGGAGCACAGATAGACGAACATCAGCGGCAGGAAGAAGCCTTTGACGATCCAGCTCCGCACGTGCTGGCGTATCTGCTCGGTCCTTTGCGGCACGGCGCCGCTGAGGACGAATGCACCGATTTCGGCATATGAATCTTCCGGATCGGTCTGCCGGCGGTCGACATAGGCAACATAAAACGGCGCGGCGACGAGCAGCGCCGGCAAGGTGTCGAAAAGCGCCGCCCAGTAGGGGGCGTAAAACCCGCGCCGGTATTCCGGCACTATCCAGTAGACTGCGGCAATGGTCGTGAGCGTGACGATGAAGCCGATGAGCTTGCGCACGACGCGCTCGACTTCAAGCACTCGCATCGGCTTCGCCTGCAATCCCGTCGAACGCCTCCGGAACGTCTGGAAATAGGCCGTGTCGACCGCGATCATCGCTGCGGCGGTAGCTGCAATGACAGTCATGGCCTGCAAATGTACAGGCCAGCTTCTGTTGACGAGCACTCCGACGGCCAGCGCAAGACCAAACAGTCCTGCAAGGCCGGTGAGGGGCGCGGTCGCGGATTTCGGTTGGAGCGTCAAGCTGCTACTCCCGTTGCATGAGGGTTGATCGTCGTCGGCGGCCGCGACGGGTCACGTAGTGTGCCCACCCGCCGCCGCTGGTGCCACTTGAGCAGCCGCTACACTCCACCGCTGCCGTTGGATCCGCTGCTGCTTGTCCCGTCGTTGCCGCCGCTGGATCCGCTGCTACTGCTCGATCCGCTTGAGCCGCCGCTGCTTGTTCCGTCATTGCCGCCGCTTGAACTGCTGGTGCCACTCGAACCGCTGCTACCGCTCGAACCGCTGGTGCCGCTGGAACCGCTGGTGCCGCTCGATCCGCTGCTGCCGCTCGAACCGCTGCTGCCGCTCGAACTGCTGGTGCCGCTCGAACCACTGCTGCTGCTTGAGCCACCGATGGGCCTGTTGTTGAGGTTGTGTGGCGAGCGATGGTTGTTGGCGCCCTCGTTTGTATTTTCGCAGGTGCATTTGCGCTGATATTTGGTGCCGAAAGCACTGTGTTCATTGCTCGCCTTCTTGCAGACCAACCTATGGCAAATCAAATTCGCTTCGGTTGTCTCGGGGGTAAGGCCGGTGATCACTATTGCGGTTGTCGTGGCCGCCATGGCCATGATCGAGAACCGGAGTAAATTCCGAAAATTTTGCATAGATACCTCGCTTTCTGACGCCTCGCTTCTCGGGCTCGCGCCCAAGCTTCCTGATTGTCGAGCGGGTATTTGCAACAAGGCCGCATACGGATCGCTTACGCCTCAGCGGTCGGGCTCAGGGCGGCGAAAAAAGTTGAACAAAGCGCAGACAATGCTGCCGCATTGCGGTATTTCGACCAGAAAAAGGAAGATGCACTTTGGGGGAAACGGAAAATGTCGAAACGGCTTAGACTGGTGCTGGGAACGGCCGGCGCAATTGCCGTCGCCATTGTCTGGGGGATCATCGCCACGTTGTTGGGTGTGCCATCGATTCTGATCACTGTAGGAGCGGTCGCGATCGGCGCAGGCATCTACAGCTATGTCGATCGAAGCCGAAGCTGATCCCGGTTATCAGGCTACGGGCATAACGCAAAAATCCCACCGTCGCAGACTGTCTGCGGCAATGCTCAGTGTACGAAAATTACCAACGACAGCGGTCTGTGGAACGAGTGGCCTGCCGAAGCTATTGTGGTGTCGGTCCGAGACACCCCCGCCTCGGGTCATTGGCTCACCCAGCCGAGTGGTCCGCTGCTACCCAATGGCAGCGGACCTTCATCCGGAGGACAGACCCGGAAGACGGATTGTGCCGAATCGAGGGAGAACGATGGTCGTTGACGAGATTGCCGCGCGGCGCCTGAAAATTCTGCTCGAGCAATACATGGAGACCAGGAAGAGGCGCCACGATGCGGTTTCCACCGCAGCGGCTGAGATCGCGATCAGGGCTGTCATGCCGAATTGCCCGGCCTCCGGAAAAGTCCTGGACGACATGATTGCGGCATGTGCGTTCGAACACGGGCTGGGGGTGCTGTTCGATCGACCTGACGCATGAAGGCCTAAACGCCATGAATCCCAACGCCAGAATCGCACGGTGCTGTCGTGCACAAATCCGACGCTGTTCCTGAGGCGCTGGCCACTAAAGCGCATCGCGTCGATCGGCCTCATGCGATGCGCTGTAAGTGCCTGTTTTTGTGCATGTCGTTGCCGCAAAACCGCTGCACAGTTTTGCGCGACATGCATTAGAGAAACCGACCGACCGGAGCAGCCATGCCGAGATATTTTTTCCATTTCCGAAACAATGAGGGCCGCTTGACGGAAGATTTCGAGGGTCAGGAGTTGGACGGTTTGTCCGCGGCTCAGGATAACGCAATGGCCTCGGCCAAGGAAATCCTGGCCGAGGGCCTGCTCAGCGGCAGCCCGGTCCTGACAGGTCTTTCCTTCGAAATCTGCGACGAGAACCGGAAGCTGCTTTTCCGATTTCCATTCTCGGAAGCTGCCGAAAAGGCCGGCACTCGGCCGTGATTGGCCAAAAGCCCCGCGATGCGGGCGAGCTTTGATCGAGCCTGGCTGAAAAACCGCATGTCGCGGCAAGACGGTCGTTGGTGCAAATCAGCACCATAGCCAAATTAGTAGCATAGCTGCCGGCACAAAGCAAGAACAAATATGGCTTGCCTTGCCTACGGGGGCGCCAAGCGACGTTGCCATTTCCAACCAGTATGTCGATTTGTCGGGCCGGGTGTTCGTCAACTTACCGAAACGTCTTCGCAGGATGCTGTGATCAGGAGTTCCTTTCTCCCGCGGTTGCGTTTACAGGACGCTCAGGACAGTGTCGTTTGCGCGCCGGCAACTGGACCGAGTTAGGCCGGGCGCACAGTCCCCCTCCGTCAAGGAAACCAGTCCGGCGCCGTTTTTGGAGAACAATGATTTGTGGTGGTCAAATAAGCAAAAGAGATTCAAGGGAACGTGGGACGACCGACTGGACGGCCTATTCTCAGCAGAGGTCGACTACGCCGGGAAAACCATTCTCGATGTTGGCTGCAACATGGGTATTGTCGCCTATGAGATATCCAAGCTAGGACCGAGTTCGATCCATGGGATCGACATTCTCAAGCCGCATATCGAGACGGCCAGGATGATCTTCCTGGGTTGTCCGGTCCAAAGCCAGTTCGATTGTCTCGATCTTGGCAGCCGGAAGCTGCAAAATGTTCTCAAACCGCAGTACGACATCGTCATGCTGCTGGCTGTCTACCATCACATGCAGTGGAGCCTCGGCGCGGACAAGGCGCGACGCGTGCTGTGCGATATCGCCGGGCGTGCTCAAACGATCGTTGCCCGCGTCCCTCCTGGCAAGGATAAGGAGATGATCGCGGTGCTTTCGGATGTGGGCTTTTCAATCAAAAGCAATCACACATCGCCTCTTGGAAGCCATCTCATGGTCCTCGCGAAACACTGACCGGGTATAGCGCGGCCGACGGCGAATGGCGCAAGAGCCGCGTGGCTGGGATCCGCTATGCTCGGACGCGAGGAACCGACAGTCATAAGCCGATGACGTGCAAGGATCCGGTTCGGCATTGACTGCGGTCGGGAACGAAGCCACAGACAGGTGATCGAAACCGTCTCGTGCTTCAAGACAACACGAAGACCGGACGGGATCGCAACGGGCGGCGACAAGATGATTGCAAAGAAACGAGTGTCAACGGTCCCGGCATATCCGCTGATCAAGCGTCTGATTGGCGAAAATCTGCCGCCGCACAAGATGCTGTATGTGACAGGTTTGCTGTGCTCGATCGCTGCTGCTGCCGCGGTCGGCGCGACGGCCTGGATCATGAAAGTCATGATCAACACCATCTATGTCGAGCGAGACGCTGCCGCTGTATCGGGTATCAGCGTCGTCATCATCGGCATTTTCCTGGTCAAGGGCATAGCTGCCTACTGCCAGACCGTCACAACGGGAAAGATTCGCCGGGCTATCGTTTCGGACCTGCAAAACCGGCAATTTTCTCGAATGGTGCGTTTCGACATCAGCCGTTTCGCGAACCAGCATCCGGCAAAATTCATCTCCAAAATCATGTTCAACGCGCGCGCCGGGGCGACCGTTATTCTCACCCTCACGAGCAGCGCCGTCTCTGATCTGCTGACCCTGATTGCCTTGGCCAGCGTCATGGTCAAGCAGGACCCGGTGATGTCGCTGATATCCGTGGCGGTTCTGCCGATGCTGTTCCTGTCAGTCGGCGCGATAACCAGGAAGCTCAAGGCGCTGGCGAGGGGCGAGACGGAATTGGCCGCGCAGGTCCAGTCGATCGGCACGGAAGCCGTCGAAGGCATCCGCACCATCAAGTCCTTCCAGCTCGAGGACAAGGCCGTCGCCAGCTTTGCAAAGGCCGTCCGCAAGATGGAGAGACGTGGCATCCAGATCAACCGGACGTCAGCATTGATGAGCCCATTGATGGAGACCGGCGGCGGCGTGATCATCGGGCTTTTCGTTATGTACGCCAGCTGGCAGACCCTCGGCAACGGCAAGACGCCCGGCGAATTCATGGCCTTCATTACCGCGTTCCTGCTTGCCTATGAGCCTGCCAAGCGGTTGGCCCGGGTCAATGTCGACATTCAGAAGCAAATGGTCGCCGTCGAGCAGATGTATGATTTGATCGACACGCCCGAGCAGCGGCGACTCGCGATCGCGGGCGAGCGTCTGACCGACGTCGATGGTGGTATCCGCTTTGAAGATGTGGCCTTTTCCTATGACGGCAACAGCCCCGCGCTCGAGGGTGTTTCCTTCGATGTCCGACCTCGTGAGAAGCTGGCGATCGTCGGCCGCTCCGGCGCCGGCAAGACCACCATCGTCAATCTAATCCTGCGTCTGATGGAGCCGGACAAGGGCAGGATCCTGATCGACGGAAAGGACATTTCGAAGATCAGCCTGGCCGACGTCCGCGATAACATCGCACTTGTGTCGCAGGACGTCTTCCTGTTTGAAGGCTCGATCCGCGACAACATTCGCGACGGCCGCCCGAATGCCACGGATCAGGAAATCGAATCCGCTGCGAACCTCGCCCGGGTCACCAGCTTTGCTTCGGCGCTCGAAAACGGGCTCGACACGCTTGTCGGGCCAAGCGGCACCAACCTGTCCGGCGGGCAGAAACAACGCGTTGCCATCGCACGCGCCCTGCTCAAGAATGCTGCGGTAATCGTCTATGACGAAGCGACATCCGCGCTTGACGGTGAAAACGAACGGGCGGTTATGGAGGCAGCCTTCGACAACACATTTCAGCGCACGGTGATCTGCATTGCGCACAGGCTGTCTACAATCAAGGCGGCCGATCGTATTCTCGTGTTTGACGCCGGACAGCTTGTCGATGCTGGAACGCATGACCAGCTTGCCAAGCACAGCGAGATATATCGTTCGATATTCCACCTGGAGACGCCCGATCCGATGGTCGAAAGCGGCAAAAAGCTGCGGCAGAGCGTATTGCGCTGAAGGCCGATGACCAGCTTTTATCACGGTTCCTATGTCCGGTATGTAATTGGTGGACTGGGCCTTCAGGTACGCCGGTACAAAAAGGCGGTGCGCAGGTTGTTTTTCAGTCCCAGGCAGCCTCGTTCCATTCTTGAGCTGCAGGCCAAGGTTGAGGCCCTGATCGTGCGCAGGGACTGGAAAGGCCTTGAAGCCGGTACCAATGAGATGGCTGTCACGGCCGATCATAATCGCGACCCCGAGCTGATGCAGAAGGCGGGCCAGGCGTTCGAACGCCTTGGCAACTTTGCGCGGGCAGCTGAGCTTCGGCTTTCCGCTCGCCGGCTGCGGAAAGGGAAAGGCGCCAACGAGTGGACCGGCGAGAATCTCGGATCGGATACACTGCTGATCGATCTTGTGGAGGATGACCCGCGCAGCCTTGGCCGGGTTATCCGCCACGCGCGACTGGCCGGCGCTGCCGCTGCCTATGCGCAAAGCGCAACAATCCGGGTCGAGCCGCGCCTGGTATCAATTCTGCAGCGAACGTTCCCGAAGGCGACCGTGGTCCCGGCGCAGCGGGATGTGGTCGGCGACAAACACGCGACTTTCGAAGATCTCGCCTGGGTGTTCGGACGCGATGCCGAAAAACTTGCTGCCGACTTCGTGCCGCTGCGGGCAGATCCTGAACTCGTCGAGACATTCCGCAAGCGCTATCGGGCGATGACGGATCTGCCGCTGGTCGGTCTCTCCTGGGGCAGCAAGTCCCATACCAAGGACGTGCCTGATTTTCCTGAATGGGCACGGTTCATCGCCCAGACGCCAGCGACATTCGTTTCGCTCCAGTACGGGCAGGTCAAGCCGGCGTTGCGGCGCCTTCGCAACGGCAACGACGCGCGTCTGATCTTTGACGACAGCGTCGACCAGATGGTCGACATGGACCGTTTCGCCGCACAGGTCGCCGCACTCGATGCTGTCGTGACGATCAGCAATACAGCTGCCCATCTTGCCGGAGCCATTGGCGTGCCGAGTGTTTTCCTCATCGACGATAATTTTCAGACGGCATGGCCGGTGACCGGCGACCGGACACCCTGGTATCCGAAGGGCATTGTCATTCGCAAGGAGGGACGCCCTTGGTCGCTGGTGCTCGACGAGGCCGGCCGGCGGCTCTCGTCGATCCTGACGACGCTTTCCGACGCTCCCCGAGGACGATAGAACATCGCCGTGCAGAACAGACGAACCATCCTTCAGAAGGCAAAAACCGCCGATCTGCGCCCGCAAGGCGCCGTCGGCAAGCGGCTGCAGAAGGTTCTCGAGCGGGCAAAGGAACTTCTTAGACGTCCCTCGCGCCATGCCGACGAAAGCGCCGAAAGGCATATGAGGCTGATGGAGGAAAGCGTGCAGCGTGGTGACTGGCAAACTGCTCGCGACCATGCACTGGCGCTTGGCGCGCTTGGTGAGCAGCTTGGCGATCTCGGCCTGATCAAGAAAGCGGGGCGCGGACTGAGGCGTCTCGACGGAGGAAATCGCATCTGGCAGTTGATGGCGGCGAGCAAGCAGCGCGGCAGACCCGATTGGGATGGCAGTGATCTTGCGGGTCGCACGCTTCTCGTCGATCGTCGCGAAGGCGACCTGGCGATCTTTTTCCAGTTCGCGTCGCTGCTTGGTCCAGTTGTCGCGGCTGCCGGTCGATGCATCGTCTTCGTCGAGCCGCGACTGGCACCGCTTTATCGCAGAACATATCCTGCGCTTGATGTCAGGATTGAAGGGGAAGAGGACATGGCGGCAGTGGACGCCGATGTCGTTGCCGGTTTCGAGACACTCGCAAAGCATTTCTGGCCGGACGACCCGGCGGCACGCGCGCCCTTCGTTCCGCTGGAGCCGGACCGCCGACTGGTTGCCGAGCTGCGCGGCACCTATCTCGATGGCGGCCCAGGTCCCCTGATCGGATTTGCCTGGGGAAGCCTGAACAAGAGCAAGGATCTGCCGGCTCTGGACGATTGGCGGACGCTGTTCAGCAGCTTGCCGGGGCGCCTGGTCAGCTTGCAATATGGCGATGTCGGGCCGGCCCTCTCCGAGTTCGAGCGCCACACTCCGGGGCGCATCATCCATGACGCTTCAGTCGACCAGTTGACGGACATGGACCGCTTTGCCGCCCAAATTGCGGCGCTCGACGCGGTGGTCACGATCAGCAATACCGGCGCCAACCTCGCCGGAGCGCTCGGCGTGCCGACGATTGTCATGCTCGACGATGGATTTCGGCTGTCCTGGCCTGCTTTCGGTGACACCGTCGCCGCATATCCGAGCGTTCGACTGGTCCGAAAAGGCGGCCGAGCCTGGGCGTCGGCAGTCCAGGAAGCAGGCGGACGGGTCATGCAAATCTTCGGCGGAGCTGGCGATGGAGGGTAGCCAACTTCTCGGCCGGTTGCGCCGCGCTGTCGCGCTTGCAGGCTACCGATACAAGGTCTGGTTCCGACGTCACCGGCGGCAGCTCTTCCTTCGCTGGCGCGACGGCGACATTGCCGATCAGATGGCGGATTATCGGCGAAGCGTCGAGTCCCGCGATTGGCCGGCGGCACTGCCGAAAGCCCTGGCTCTTGGATCCATTGCGAAGTCGAGGGGCGAGGTCCACCTGATCGACGAGCTCAGCAAGGCGCTGATGCGGATGGGCGCCTATGGCGCAGCCGCCGAACTCAGGATCGCCCGACGCCACATCGTCAACGGCCGCGTCGATGGCGAGTGGCTGGGCCAGGATATTTCGGGCCAGACACTGCTGGTCGATCTGATGGAAACCGAAAAGCAGGGTCTGGCCACCGCGATCCATCATGCGAGTTCCGTCGGCTGTGCGTTGGGGCGCGCCGCCCGTTCGATCGTCCTGGTCGAGCGCCGCCTGGTACCGCTCTTTCAGCGCACTTTTCCGACCGCCGATGTGCGGCCGGTCGGCGCTGACGGCAAGGCCGCCTATGGCGAGGCGCAGGCCTTCGCCGGCGTCCAGCATCTGACTGCCGTTTTCGAGACCGACGAGGCGACGATCCGCGAGCATTTCGTGCCCCTTAAGCCGGATCCGGCCCGGGTCGCTGAACTTCGCGCCCGCTACCGGCATGAACGACGGCCGTTGGTCGGTATCGCATGGGGCAGCTCCAATCCCGGCAAAGACCTGCCGCCGCTAGCCGCCTGGCGAAACCTGATCGGCCGACCGGACCTCCGGTTCGTCTCGCTGCAGTACGGCCAGATCGAGACCGATCTGAAGGTCCTGACCGACGGTGAGCCGGAGCGCATTCTTCATGACAGATCGGTCGATCAGCTCGTCGACATGGACCTTTTCGCCGCGCAGGTTGCCGCGATGGACGCCGTGGTGACCATCAGCAATACCGGAGCGCATCTGGCGGGCGCGCTCGGCATCCCCTCGATTTTCATTCTGGGCGACGGCTTCAAGCGCTCCTGGCCGGTCGACGGCGACCGCACGCCCTACTATCCATCGGCCGTGCTGGTCTCGAAACGGGAACGCCCCTGGTCCGTGGTGATGGGCGAGGCTGAGGCCATCCTGGCGCCATGGCTCACAAAAGTGAGTGGCTAATGCCTGTCGTCCGAAAGGGTGTCACTGAAGACGCTTCGACGCGATCCGCATTAAGGGTTCGGCCGACGGATCGCGGAATGGAGCGCCCGTGTCGAACAGTCGTCGCAACAGGCCAAAAAACATAAGGCATTCCGAACCGGGATATAGTAAAGGCCAATTCGCCCCGCAGAGGATCGCAATTCTTGCTGGCATTTCTGCCTTGTGTTCGAATTAGCCGTAGGCTTAGGCGCCCAGTAATGGGGTTGGTCTGGCCGGCAGCGGTTCGGGCGCCAGCTCTGATAATCTAAAGGAGGTCTCTCCCATGTCCTTTCTAAAATTTTTCCAGGCCAAAGCGCCGCCTCTTCCTCTTATCGTATCCTTTCCAAAATCGGGGCGCACGTGGCTACGTGTCATGCTGGACGATCTCGGAGTTGAAGTTCAATACATTCACGACGGAACCGACCACAAGTTACTTCGACCGAAATCGAGCCTCAAGGAGAATAAATCTCGGTATAAAAAGAGAAGAACAATAATGCTTGTTCGCGATCCAAGAGATACGGTGGTCTCAGGGTACTTTCAGGTTCAGAAGCGCCACATGCTTCCAGCGGGATCGTTCAGTGATTTTATCAGAAGCGACAATCATGGGATTGAAAAGATCATCAGATTCAATCTGCATTGGTTCGCGGCCATGCCCCGGATGCGCGAAATCCGGTATCTTCAATATGAAGATATGCATCGGGATACCGCTGGTGTCCTTCGCGCGATCCTTGGATTCCTGAACCAGCAGGCTGACGATCGGACGCTTGTCGAGGTGGCGAACAACCGAACGTTCGACAAGATGAAAGTGAGTGAATCGACTGGTGATCTGTCCGATCGATACGGCAAGATATTACAGCCGCGCGATGCGAATGATCCCGAAAGCTTCAAGGTGCGCAAGGGCAAGATAGGCGGTTACGGCGAATATCTTTCCGAGGACGATGTGGCCTATTGTGACGAGCAGTTGGCTAAGTTCGAATATTGGGAGAAGCTGGACAAGGTTTTTAGCACGAACGGCTTGTGCTACGCTCGCGTCGATAACCGCGCCCGGGTCGCCTTGGGTTAGGGAGCATTGCCGACATGGTGATGCGGACCGGATTCATTTGCGGCTGCGGCCATAGCGGGACGACGTTGATTGCGACGATCCTTGCGTCGCATCCCGACGTCTACCTGCCGCTCCAGGAAACCAACATTTTCTTCAAGTGGACGCCACTGGCCATGTTCCGCTTCTGGAAACTGAAGCGGGCGGCGCTCGATGCTGGAAAGAACGTGCTGCTTGAAAAGACACCGCGGCATATCCGCCGTGTCGCCCGCATTCGCCGGCTCGTCCCCGGTGCGCGTTTCGTCATGCCGGTGCGAGATGGGCGCGACGTCGTAGCGTCCCTGATCAAACGACTTGGCGACCCAACGGAGGCTCTCGACCGCTGGATCAACGACAATGCGCTGGTTCTTGCGGAACGGGGAAAGCCGGATGTGCTGATCTATCGCTATGAGGACCTAGTCGAGAATCCGGCCAAAGTCGTCGAGCAGATATGCGGCTTTCTCGATGTAACCTTCAGCCCGGATCTCCTCGACTATCACAAGAACCCGCAGCAGTGGTTCAAGCCGACCGACGCCAGCGGCGAGACGCCACATGCGGTGCTCCGGAACCAACAGGTCAATCAGCCGATCTATGACGGGAGCGGAAGATGGCGCTCCGAACTTGGAAACGCCGAGCTACAGGACCTGGTACAGGGACGAGGTGCCCAGCTTATGAAAGCATTCGGTTATGCATGATGTCGGTTCGGCATCTGCTTGAAATGCCGTCTACCAATCAATTTTGTCGATCAAACCCGTTTTGAACAGGCTGTGAGCGCCTTCGTACAGCATTGACTGTTCGCTCATCGCGCTGAGAGCGGCTTTACCGCTCGATACCTCATGATACTGGCGATATTTCGAAGCGCCGTTCCAATACTGACCTTCCGCCACCGCGACCTGCGCCTTGTCGTTGAAATCGGCGAAGAACTTGAAATGAAGCAGGCCAGCCAATCCCTTTCTATAGTTTCGCCAGTAGGGCAGCGGTGAGTGAATCGACGTAAAAATCGTCTGGCGGTCAACATATATCAGAGGAAACTTGGTCAACTTGTGCTGCCTGGCGAAAAGCCGGGTTCTCGGGCCGCCTGTGATCTTGAGATGCCGGGGGCTCCTCGTCACCTCATAGCCGCTGCCGTCGAAATGGTCTGCAACTTGCCATGGCGGCACGATGGGATCGAAGGGTACGTCCCAGATGTTTCCGCTCGGATACATGTCGATCATCGGCGCCAGCAGGCGTGTCATTCCGCGCCGCTTCAGCCAGTCGGCCATCGCACCGAGCGGATGCTGATCCATGCCGTCATAGACAAGATATTCGTCCGCATCCACGGTCAGATACCAGCGAGGCTGACCATAGATCTGCACAATCCGCTGACGCCAAAGGTTTCCCAAGTCCGACTGCGAATAGGTGATCGGCGAGCTGAATAGATCGACATCTGGCTGCTCGGCCAGAAGCTCAGCTGTTCCGTCTGTCGAGCGATCATCAAGGACGGCGAATCTGGTGACGCCGAGTTCGCGATAGTGCTTCAGGAACGGGCGTAGCCTGTCCGCCTCGTTGCGGATGACGAGGATCAAAGGCAGGTCATTCGCTTTAAGGGGCGTTATCGGCCGCAGCGATGACACTTCTGCCCGTCTTCCGAAGGTGTGTCTCAGCCGATATATGGCGGTGTCGGTAATCGTCCGGCGGACAATGGCGGGCCAGGTTGCTTTGCTCAAGCCATCGATTCCCCTCATGGCGGTCACCGGCTGGAGCTGGCGCTGATCCGCTGTTTGCAGTTAATTTCTACATGCAGCACCGTTAGGCAAATCGCAAGCAGTTGCGGACAATGGACACAGGCCTGTTCTGAGTTCCGGCGGGTGAGCTTTCCAAGTGTTGCCGATGCGAGCTGGCCTCTATAGACATCGTCAGATGGCAACAAGGCCGGAGCCCAGTCCCCATGCACGCCGGCATTCGTGGCAGCGAAAATCAATTCGACAGGCCGCTCCTGTTCGTGCGCCAGCGTTATGCGCCTTTCGGTGGAGGCGAGATCATGTTGGAAAACATCATGGCCGCATTCGCCGCGCGTCAGCGGCGGGTGGCCGTGCTGTCCAGCGACTGGCCGCGTTATGAAGGCATCGAGTTCATCCATTGTGCCGGCCGCCGGTTTCCGCGTTCGCTGCGGGCGACGTCCTTTGCTCAAGCTGCCTGCCGCAAGATCGCCGAGATGCCGCCGGCGCTGGTGCAGAGCAACGATCGTCTCCCGTGCTGCGATGTCTTCCGGGCCGGGGAGGGCGTTCATGCCGCCTATCTTGCCGAGCGGCGGCGTTTCGAAACGCGGCTTGGCAGGGCGGCAATGGCGCTGAGCCCCTTTCACCGCCAGACGCTGCGCCTCGAGCGCGCAACCTATGCCAGCCCACGGCTCAAAGCTGTCATAGCGATTTCGAAGATGGTCGCCGAGGACATTGTCCGTCACTACGATTATCCGGCGGAAAATGTGCACCATATTCCCAACGGGGTGGATCTCGACCGCTTCAACCCGCAGCTGCGCCAGCAGCATCGGGCGACAATCCGCGCGCGGCTCGACGCCGACGAAAACAGGCCGGTCGTCCTGTTTGTCGGCTCGGGCTTTGCGCGAAAAGGACTGCTTGCACTGATGAAGGCGGCCGCCAGGCTCGATGGCGGGCCTGAATTGTGGGTCATCGGCCATGATTCGCGCGCCGACGCTTTCAGGCAGGCCGGTGACAGGCTCGGTCTCGGCGCACGGCTCAAGATGCTGGGGCCGCAGAAAGACATGCTGCCGTGGTACGGCGCGGCCGATATTGCCGTGCTGCCTTCCATCTATGATCCTTTCGGCACAGTGGTCATCGAAGCGATGGCCAGCGGCTTGCCCGCCGTGGTAAGCACCGGCTGTGGAGCGCGCGAGCTTGTCGAGCGGTTCGAGCCGACGCTCGTTTGCGATGCGGCCAGCGAAAGCGACCTCGCTGCAGCGCTCGCGCACGCGCTGCAGTTGTCGTCACGACCTGACACCGCAGCCCGGGTGAGAGCGGCGGCCGAACACTATGATTTCAATGTCATGATCAAGCGAATGATGGCGCTTTATGAAAGCCTTGATCTGAAATGATTTTCGACTTTGTTGAATTAGGTTAGTACCCTCAGTGTGCTAACGGGCCGGGAGCCGATGCTGCAGATGCATTCGAATGACAGTGGCAGCTTTGATGCCGGAGCATTCTGACCGTGCCGGCGCTCTCGGTCATTATCATCACCCGCAACGAGGAGGCATCCATCGCGCAATGCCTTCGGTCGGTCCATTTTGCCGATGAGATCGTCGTTCTCGACAACAACAGCAGCGACAGAACCAGGGAGATTGCCGGTGCTCTGGGGGCAAAGGTTCTGATGACCGTCGATTGGCCCGGTTTCGGCGCGCAAAAAAACCGTGCGCTGGCCGCGGCAACGGGGGATTGGATCCTCTCGCTGGATGCCGATGAGTGGGTGGAGGCGCCGCTCGGCGCGGAAATAAGGGCCGCAATCGCCGACCCAAAAGCCAATGACGGCTTCGAAATACCGAGAAGATCGCGCTTTTGCGGGCACATTGTCCGCCATAGCGGCTGGTCGCCCGATCTGGTGCTCAGGCTCTTCCGTCGCCGCTCCGGGCGGTTCAGCGACGACACCGTGCACGAGAAGGTATTGGTGAACGGGAAGGTCAGCCGATTGTCCCAGCCGATCGAGCACGATTCCATTACCGACTTGGCAGATGCCCACGACAAGATCGGCCGGTACGCAGAAGCGTCCGCCGCGCAACTGCTTGCCGAGGGCAAAAAAAGCTCGATAGGCAAGGCGGTTTTGCGCTCGGTCTGGGCCTATGTGCGCAGCTATATTTTCCGGCTGGGATTTCTGGACGGTTCCATTGGTGCGATGGTGGCCGCGTATTCGGCCAGCTACACCTATCAGAAATGGGCCCGTGTCGCATTGGGAATGCGAGGCCCGGTCCACCCAAAAAAGCAACGCTGAGGCCAGGACAAATCTGTGAGAAACCGGCTTGGTTGACCGCAATTGTTGCCGAGCCATCGCCAACTAGTTAGTGTACGACCGTAAAAATCGAAAGCCAGGGTAGTGAATATGACTGATGCGTTTAGGGTATTTATCGGATGGGACAGCCGTGAGCCGATCGCGTACGACGTCGCGCGACACTCGCTGCTCAAACATGCGTCGGCGCCTGTCTCCGTCATTCCGATCAAACAGGACGAGATGCGTGCCCGCGGGCTATATTGGCGGGAAAAAGATCCGCTCGCCTCAACGGAGTTCACCTACACGCGCTTCCTCACGCCCTTTCTCGCCGACTACACGGGTTGGGCCCTGTTTTGCGATTGCGATTTCCTGTGGCTTGGTGACGTCGCAGGCCTGCTGAAATATACGGACTCGGACAAGGCGGTCTATTGCGTCCAGCATGACTATACGCCGAAGGCCACAACCAAGATGGATGGTGTGGTCCAGACGTCCTATCCTCGGAAAAACTGGTCGTCGCTGATGCTGTTCAATTGCGCGCATCCTTCGGTCAGATCGCTCACGCCAGAGGTCGTGAATCAGGAAAGTGGCGCCTATCTTCACCGAATGCAGTGGGTTGCCGACAAAGATTTGGGCTCATTGCCGGTAGAGTGGAATTGGCTCGAAGGTTGGAATGAAAAGCCTGCGGTCGGCACACCTAAGGCGGTCCACTATACCAGCGGCGGCCCGTGGTTTGCCGAATGGCAGAATGTCGACTACGCCGATTTGTGGATAGCAGAACGCGACGAGTTCCTGGCTTCCGATCAAGCGGAATCTTCTCAGAGCGCCGTTCGATAAGAGCATCGTGTTTGGCAGGTGACCTGGGCGCTTCCGAAAGTGGCATTGATTTTCATGTCGCCAAGGGCGCAGCAACCAGCCGTCAGGCGCGGGGCGTCGACAACGTGTTGCCGCCGGGGGGCGGGACCGGGCAGATTGCACCTACGAATCTGGCGGCTCCGGCCGGGTAACCATGCCGCGCTGAGATAAGGTTCAGCTCGCGCCAATATGATCGGTTTGGAGTCCGTCAGCTCTTTCATCGGCCTAGCCGGCACGCGAAAGTCGACCATGCCGTCACTGCGAAGACGCCTCGATCGTTTCCTGGAGAACCGCGGGCCTAAAATACCGCGGCTGCAGCTGAACCATGTCGAGCGCCTGGCGCTGGTCCGTCGCCATGGTGATTTTTCCCTTGCCTATTCGACCGCCGTGCAGAGGGGGCTTCACTACTTCGGCGATGCCCAGGGCTACATCGCTTACGGCAGCAAAACGCGACATCATTTCGCGCTCGGTGATCCAGTGGCTGCCCCGGCCGATCGGCGCGACTATATCAGACGTTTCATCGAGGTTGCCGGCAGCCCGTGGTTTGTGCAGATCGGCGACCAGACGGCGCGCGTGCTTGCCGGGCTTGGCTATCAGGTCAACCGCCTCGGCGTCGATACCAGGCTTGTCCTGCCCGGACACGACTTTTCCGGAAAGCGCAATGAGACAGTGCGCTATTCCGAACGCTGGCTCTTGAAGAAGGGTTTTTCCTTCGCAGAGGACAACGGGACTGTCTTCCTCGACGAGATTGCCAGGCTCTCCCAGAATTGGCGGGCCGACCGCATTGTCAAGCGCTGGGAGATGAGATTTCTCAACAGGCCCTTTGCCGATCACCTTGGCGTCGATATGCGCCGTTTCGTCCTGCACGGTCCAGATGGGGAACTCGTGGCCTTGCTGGATTTCGATCCGCTGTTCAGCGACGGCAAGGTCATCGGCTACACCACCTCGTTCAAGCGCAAGCACATCGATGCCTCGGCGCATGCCGAGATCGGCCTGACCAAATTCGCGGTCGACCGCTTTCGCGATGAAGGTGTTTCCGTCGTCACCCTAGGCCTGTCGCCGCTTGTCGAAATCGGACCTAGCGGGTTTGCCGAAAGCGATTTCTGGCGGCACGCCTTCCAGCGTGCCTATGACTCCCCCTGGGTCAATCGCACCCGCTTCAATCTGCAGGGGCAGGCGGCCTTCAAGCGCCGGTTCCATGGTGTCGAAGAGCCGACCTATCTTGCCTTTCGCAAGGGGACCTTTTTCGAAGCGCTTTCTCTGCTCCGGCTGATCAGGGCCGTCTAGTGCCTGGTGGCTGAGCGCTCGTCGTCTCCTGGTATGGTCGACCTCACACCGGTCAGGCTTGGTTGTTTAGTTTAGGCGGGAAAGGAATGCCGCGGCGGGAAGCAAAAGACCGGCTGCGAACCGTCGGCCCATTCTGCGGCGTTCCCCAGTCCCGCCGGGCACGTTTGGCAGCCTGAGAACGAGTTGTGTGCGTCAAGTTCTGCAAAATGGCGTGGCATTGCGTTGACGTCGGCGTGTCCGCCGCGCAGCCCCCGTGTTTAGCGGAGCGGCGGACACATGACGGTGCTCAGGCGGCCAAGGCCCTCAGG
>NZ_JAMYQK010000038.1:0-60432 GCF_040320845.1 Mesorhizobium sp. M0601 | reverse complement strand
GCGCTCCCGAAGCGATAGCCTACTGCCCTACTGCCCTACTGCCCTACTGCCCTACTGCCCTACTGCCCTACTGCCCTACTGCCCTCGCTTCAAAGCCACCCATTCTTGCGAAACCGCCAGTAAAGAAACGTGCAGATCAGGGCAATTGCCGCCAGGACGGCCGGGTAGCCATATTCCATCCTCAGTTCCGGCATGTCGCTGAAATTCATGCCGTAAATGCCGGCGAATGCCGTCGGCACGGCCAAGATTGCGGCCCATGAGGCAAGCTTCTTGGAGATCGCCGTCTCCTGGCTTTGACCGACCAGAAGGCTCGCCTCGAAGGCGAAGGCGAGAACCTCACGCAGGCTGTCGATCTTTTCCTGGACAGTGCGGATGTGGTCGGTGACGTCGCGAAACAGCGGGTGCATGGCTGTGTGGATTTGCGGCAGATCGGCGCTGGTGAGCCGCCGGCAGACCTCCACCAGCGGCAGGGCCGCATTACGCAGGCGCAAGAGATCGCGGCGCAGCATGTAAAGCCGTTCGATATCGGAGCCGGTCATCGGTTTCAGCAGAACCTTGTCCTCGATCGCTTCGACCTCGTTTTCGATCTGCTCAAGCACCGGCATATAGTTGTCGACGATGAAATCGAGAATGGCGTAGAGGACGAAATCCTCGCCCTTGGCAAGGGAATGCGGGCAGCTTTCCCAATGCTGGCGAACGGCGGCGTACGAGGTCGACGGGCCATGCCTGACGCTGACGATGTAGCCCGCGCCGACGAACAGATGCGTCTCGCCGAAGGTGACGCGGCTGTCGATCAGCTGCGCCGTGCGGGCAACGATGAACAGGGCATCACCATATTGCTCGATCTTCGGTCGCTGGTGCGGATGCTCGGCGTCCTCAATCGCCAGCTCATGCAGATGGAATTGCGCCTGGACGCGCAGCAACAAATTGCGGTCGGGCTCCAGCAGTCCGATCCAGACCACGTGGCCCGGCTTCCCGGCCCATTCGCCGGCTTCCTCGATCGGAATGTCGGCGATGCGCCGCCCAGCCGTATAGACGCCGCAAGCGATTATACCCGAC
This sequence comes from Mesorhizobium sp. M0601, assembly GCF_040320845.1. NCBI lineage: Bacteria > Pseudomonadati > Pseudomonadota > Alphaproteobacteria > Hyphomicrobiales > Phyllobacteriaceae > Mesorhizobium > Mesorhizobium sp. M0601. The sequence continues at coordinate 59,373 of NZ_JAMYQK010000038.1, read as the reverse complement.
ATCGGCGGCGCAGGAGCAAACTCGCGGACATATTCCATCGCAGCCTCCTGAAGGCGGGGCCTTCATCGCGGAACTGAGAAGTCGGCGCGTCGAAAGCTTAGCGCAATTTTCTGTCGGGTGGCGAATCCGAAATTCGCATCAGTGCTGAGAGAACTCACGTCGCTGGTTGGGTTGCGGGAAGAATAATCTTGTCCGTCTTATCGCCCTTCGGACGATCGGCCGGCATCTGGTCGCCGGTGACGATATAGTAGATCGTCTCGGCGATGTTGGTGGCGTGGTCGCCGATGCGCTCGATGTTCTTGGCGCAAAACAGGAGATGTGTGCAGGGCGTGATGTTGCGTGGGTCTTCCATCATGTAGGTCAGCAATTCGCGAAACAGAGAGGTGTACATGGCGTCGATCTGGTCGTCGCGGTCGCGCACGAAACCGATTTTCTCCACCGACCGCGACGCATAGACGTCGAGTACTTCCTTGAGCTGGGTCAGTGCCAGATTGGCCAAAGCCTCGAGGCCGCGGAACAGGCTGTTCGGCTGGCGCCCGTCTGCGACGGCAACCACCCGCTTGGCGACGTTCTTGCCGAGGTCGCCTACCCGTTCGAGGTCAGCCGAGATGCGGATCGCGCCGACGATCTCGCGCAGATCCGTCGCCATCGGCTGGCGTTTGGCGATGATGATGATCGCCTTGTCGTCGATCTCGCGCTGTCCCTCATCCAGAACTAGGTCGTCCCGAATGACTTTCTGGGCAAGCCCCGGATCCGCATTGACCAGCGCCGCGACCGCCTGCTCGACCATGCGCTCGGCATGCCCGCCCATCGCAGCGATGCGCTTCGACAGATATTTCAGCTCCTCGTCATAGGCGCTGACGATATGCACGGACTGCATGGACGAAATGCCTTCCCGGGATCTCGTGGTTGAGTCGTTCCCTCGAATCCCCGCTGATACGCTAGCCGGATGACAGAAAAAAGAAACGGCCCATTATGTGCTAGAGATAGTACTACGTCAGCGAGCCGGCAAATGGACGGTGAACGCCGCACCCTTGCCGACCTCCGACCTGATGGAGAGTCTGGCGTTGTGGCGGGTCAGGATATGCTTGACTATGGACAGGCCAAGGCCGGTGCCCTTCTGGGTTCGGCTGTTCTCGACGTCGACGCGGTAGAAGCGCTCGGTGATGCGCGGGATGTGCTCTTCGGGGATGCCGGGGCCGAAATCCCTGATGGTGACGTCGATGCCCGGTTCGGGATCGCTGTCGCTGCGTATGATCGACACCACGACACGTCCGCCCGACTGACCATATTTGCAGGCGTTTTCCAGCAGATTTTCGAAGACCTGGAAAAGCTCGTCCCGATCGCCGGGCACGTCGAGCGGCCCTTCCGCGAAATCACGCTCGATGACGACGCCGTTTTCCTTTGCGAGCGGCCCAAGCGAATCGATGACGCTGTCGATGGCCTGGCGCAGGTCGACCTCGGTTCCCGGCTTGAGATAGGGCTTCATCTCCAGGCGCGACAGCGACAGAAGGTCGTCGATGAGGCGCGCCATGCGGCTGGTCTGGTTCTGCATGATCTGCAGGAACTGCTCGCGCGCCGCGGGGTCGTTGCGGGCCGGCCCGCGCAGCGTCTCGATGAAGCCGGCGATCGAGGCGAGAGGCGTGCGCAGCTCGTGGCTGGCATTGGCAATGAAGTCGGCACGCATTCTGTCGATCCGGCGCGCCTCACTCTGGTCCTTGAACACCAGCACGTAGAGATCCGTGGCATGGCCGACTGAAGACGCGCTCACCCGATAGGCTCGTTCGACCGGCAGCTTTTCTATGTAGTCGACGCTGTCCGAAGCGACGTTGCCCGCCAAGATGCTATCCAACAAGGCCTGCATTTCCGGCGCGCGGAATTTCAGCGACAGCGACATGCCGGGGGCAATCCCACCGAAGGCGGCAAAGGCAGCGGCGTTGGCGTGGACGATGGCGGCGGAGCGATCGAAAATGATCAGCGGATCGGCAACCGCCGCCGCGAGATATTCGCCGGAAAGTTGTTGCACGCCCGACTCGATGGCCGCGGCATTTTCGGTCGATTGGCGGGCGATGCCGGCCGGCAGCATCGCAGCGGCAACCAGCACGGCGCCAGCCAGCAGCACCACATAGCCAGACATGCCGGCAAAACCATAGACCATCAGAACCGCAACGAGACCGGCCGCCAGCAGCCAGCGGCTGTTCCACAGCCGCATGGCGACGGTTTGCGCCCTGCCTCTCCGCTCTGTGCCGATGTCGGCCATTTGCGCTCCGTCTGCGGCCACTTCAAGAACTTCTTGCTGGACCGGCGCTAGAGCGCAGTGCGTCCAATTGGGCGCACAAAGGACGCTCTACCTCTTTATCTGCTGCATCGTTCTTTCCGAAAATCGATTCCGATTTTCGGGCCGATGCAGTAAGGCTCCCAATAGCACGAGTCCGGAAGCTGGAAAGGTTCGCCTCGATGAAAAACGCCAAGGAAAGCCCCGCCGCACCCTCATCGGGGCCGCTGAAGATCATGATCGACGGCAAGGAGAGGGCGTTCGACATCGAGGCCCCCGCGCTTCCCGACTGGGTCGAGGACCGCAAGCTCACTGCCGGCGGTTACCCTTACGACAAGAAGATGAAGAGCGAGGAGTATGACGAGAGGCTAGAGAAGCTGCAGATCGAGCTGGTCAAGGCGCAGGCGTGGCTGCAGTCGACGGGCAAGCGGGTAATGTCGCTGTTCGAGGGGCGCGACGCTGCCGGCAAGGGCGGCACGATCTTCGTTTTGCGCCAGTATCTGAACCCTCGCACGGCGCGCAACGTGGCGCTGACCAAGCCAACGCCCACCGAGCTTGGACAATGGTACTTCCAGCGCTACGTCGACCACTTCCCGACGTCGGGCGAATTCGTCACCTTCGACCGCTCCTGGTATAACCGCGCCGGCGTTGAACCGGTGATGGGATTCTGCACGCCCGAGCAGCACGAGCAATTTCTGGACGAGGTTCCGCATTTCGAGCGGATGATCCGCAACGAGGGCATACATTTCTTCAAATTCTGGCTGAACATCGGCCGGGAAACGCAGCTCGAGCGATTCCACGACCGCCGCTGGAGCCCGCTGAAGAGCTGGAAGTTTTCGCCAATCGACATCGCCGGCATCAGCAAATGGGACGAATACACCAAAGCGCGCGACCTGATGGTCGAGCGCACGCACAAGGAGTTCGCGCCCTGGATCATTGTGCGGGCGAACGACAAACGGCGCGCGCGGCTGGCCGTCATGCAGCGCATTCTCCTTTCGCTTCCCTATGACGGCCGCGACCTCGACGTCATCGGCAAGGAGGACAAGAAGATCATCGGCGAAGGGCCGACTTTCCTCGAAAAATAAGCTCACCTCATCGATACGCGGCTCTCATGCCGCCAGCCGGGCAATCCGCTGCAGTCGCTTCAGCGTGGTGTCGTCCTGCAGCGCCTGCTGGAAAAGCGAGATCTCCTGATCGATGCGGTCGCAGAGCGCGCCGGTGTCGCCCCTAAGCAGGTCGCGCGTCTGTAGCAGCGCCGCGACAGGCTTCTTGGCGAGTTGCCTGGCTCTTGCCAACGTGGCTTCCTCGACGCTGCCGTCCGTCACGATCTCGCCGACAAGGCCCAGTGCCCTGGCATCTTCGGCGGCGAGCGTGTCGCCCAGGCAGAAGAAGCGGAACGCCCCGGCATAGCCGAGCTTCTGCGGCGCCAGAATGCTGGTCGCCGCGTCCGGCACCAGGCCGAAATCGACGAACGGCACCCGAAACGTGCTCTTGCTCGAGGCGATCACCATGTCGCAGTGGAACAGGATGGTGCAACCGACGCCGACGGCGTCGCCGTCGACACAGGCAAGGACCGGTTTCGGAAACGTCGCCAGCGTGCGGAACATATCGGTGACGGCGGCGATCAGTCGCCGATGTTTGGTGGCGTCGAGAAATTCGGAGAAATCGGCACCGAGGCAGAAGCACCCGGCCAAGCCGCGCAGGACCACTACGCGGACGTCGTCGTCGACAGCGGCTTCGTGGAATGTCCTGGCCAGGCTTTCATAGGCCCGCCTGTCCAGCACCGGGCGGCCGTCACCCGACGATACCGTGACGATCAGCGTGTGATTGCGGAATTCTGCTTTTGAGTGAACGTTCATGGCCTCTCTCCAATCTCACGAGGCGCGTCTCTGTCCGAGCATGTCCGGGTACCCTCTGGCCAGCACCGGCGCAAAGTGGTTGCGGCGCGAACGCACCACGTCGAGCGTGTGCTCGTTGAAGGTGAGCAGTGTGGCAACCACCTGCTGGTTGCCATAGGTACGCTGGTAACCGAGCGGCGTTGCCAGGAAATGCAGCTGCAGCGCGCGAAGCACCCACATCGGCTCGAATTCGATGATCACCTGGTTGACGTTGCGCTTCAGACCCCACTCGACGAAGCCGGCGATCAGCTCGGTGCCGACCGTCGACACGCCGCGCCGACCGTCGCGGAATCCCGGCGCAACCGCATAGCGGGTCAGTTCATAGACATTCGGGCCGGACGGTGGGGTTCCCTCATAAAGGTCCGCCAGCACATCGGTTAGAAGATGGGCCCGGGTTGTCGGCAACATCCGCTGATAACCGGCGAGCTCGCCATTGCGGATGACGATCTGGTGCACTGCCTCGTCGTGGTCGAATTGATCGATCTCGAGGCCATCAGGGCGCTGCAGATCGGTCCATCCCATCTCTTCGACGAAAACTCTGTAACGCAAACGATGAACTGCCTCCCAGAGGTCGGGCCGTTCCATCAATTCCTGGGTTGTGAGGGAAAAAAGCATTTGCCGTCTCCTAGTTTCAATAGGAAGATACGGCCGTGCTTTCCCAAAAAAATTACGCGATCACGCAAGCAAGAATTTCTAGGCCGGCGCGGCCGACCTAGTTAATATAGCCGCGCCTTATCGCTTCCGCGACGGCCTGGACCCGGTTGACGGCACCGAGTTTGCTTTTGGCGTTAAGAAGGTGTTTCTCTGACGTGTGTTCCGAAATGCCGAGAATTTGTGAAATCTCCCATTCGGACTTGCCAACAGCAGCCCATTGCAGGCATTCGCGCTCACGCGGCGTTAATTCGACATGATCGATGGTTTTGCCCGCCATGGTGTGGAGCTGCATTGCGCGGCCAATCGCATAAGTCGAGACCAGCGACACCAACCCGAAATCGGCGCTCGACAATTCGACAGCCTCGCCGCCTAGCGACACCATGACGATCTGGCCATCGAGCGTGATTAGCGGAAAGGCCAACCCATCGCGCAGCTTGAATTCCCCGGCATCGCCCATCACCTCGCCGCCGCTCTTGCCGATGCGGATGCCCTGAGATGCTTCCCGCCACTGGAATGGCGCTTGAAGCTGCTTCATGTGGCTGACGACGGGGTCGTGATCGACGTAGTTGCGCGCGACGTAGCGCTCAAGCCATTCAGCCGGCCAGTCGCAGAGCAGCACATGGTCCTTTTGCTGGTTTCTCGGCGTGCCAGGTTGCGGAACCGTCCCGGCCATCAGCGCCGTCAGCCCGAACCCGCTTGTTACCCCCAACAGCTTTTCGCAGACGGCGGCGGCTGTGCCGGCGTGCTGCAACTGATCTATCAACTCCAGCGTACGATCGAAATGACCCATCGCAACATCTACCCCATGTTGCCTTCCGCTCTTGAGGCCAATGGCAGTGATCAACCCGCACCACGCCATCAACCCCGGACTGCAAAGCTGCCTCCCCCGTGCGTCCTACTGCTCCTCTTCAGCCGGCATCACGCAGTCACTTGCAAACTCACTAAACAATATCCCTAAATTGCAATGATGAAACCAAAAACCGTCGCACCTGTGTTTTTTTCGTACAAAAACCTGTGTTATTTCGTACGAAAGCCGGGGCAAGACCGAACGGAGTCGTCGCGTGGCGTTTCGGCGCATATCCATTTCATTGATCTCGATATTGATCGGAGCGCAATCGCTTGCGGCTGCTGCGCTCGCCGCGGAGCCGCAGGTGCCCGTGTTCTGGGACGCCAAGGAGCGGCTGCCAAAGCCGGACCTTTCGATGCTGCCGCGGCTGCGATTCCTGACCACCACGGATTTCCCGCCGTTCAATTTCCTCGATGGGGCAGGCCGGCTGTCGGGCTTCCATGTCGACCTGGCGCGCGCCATCTGCGCCGAGCTCGGCGTTGCCGAAAAATGCCAGATCCAGGCGCTGCCCTGGGCCGAGCTCGAAGGTGCGCTCGGGAAAGGCGAGGGCGAAGCGATCATTGCCGGCATCGCCGCGACGCCGGAGTCGCGGTCGAAATACGCATTTTCACGCTCCTACCTGCAATTTCCGGCCCGCTTCATCATGCTGAAGACACAGGCGCTGACCGAACCAATGTTCGACAAGCTGCGCAGCAAGCGTGTCGGCGTGATCGCCGGCTCCGCGCACGAGCGGGTGCTGCGCGATTATTTCGGCGACGTCCAAATCGTCCCGTTCGCAAAGCCGGAGGAGCTTTATGGCGAGCTGAAAGCCGGCAAGATCGACGCCGCCTTCGGCGACGGCATGCGTTTCGCCTTCTGGCTCGGCGGTTCGGATGCAGCGGGCTGCTGCCGCTTTGCCGGCGGCCCCTATCTGGCGCCCGAATATCTCGGCTCAGGCATGGCAATCGCCACCAGGGCCGACGATCCGGCACTGGCCGCCGCTTTCGACTACGCGCTGCAGGAAATCTCGGTGAAAGGCACGTTCGCCGAGTTCTATCTGCGCTATTTTCCCGTCAGTTTTTTCTGAGCTTGGCCGCCGGCTCAGGTCAGCGTGCGAAGGCGGGCCTTGGCGGCTCGCGCAATGGCGGCGACCGTCAGCGCATCGAGGTCGAGTTCCCGGCGGACGAGCTGCAGAACGCGTACCTCCTCCAGGCGCATTTCGAGATCGACAGCTGCGACCTCGAAGGCGGCGGCATAGGCGGTGTCACGCAGGCGTTCGGGCAGCGCCTCGGCGACGCGCGCCAGGACGCCCTCCAGCCCATCCTTTTCATGCAGCATTTTCTGGCAGGCCTGGGCGACCTCGACCAGCCGCTCCTGGTTGAAATCCTCAAACACCGGCCAGGATCGAACGACGTCGCCGATCCGCGCCAGTTCGACGTCGGTCATGTCGCGGTCTGACGCCGAGGTGATGACCATCAGGTAGATCATGGCTTCGTGTGGCGACAATGGCATTTACAACTCCTTGAGATGGTCCCGAAGTTAGGAACGAGGGACCGGCGCCGCAAGGAAAAACAGCCGCGATCGTTGGCGCTCCGATCACGCCTTGGAAGTTGATCCATCCTGACTATCGGGACGGGGGCTTCTTGCCTGATCACGGTCCTGCCCGAAAACCGGGTTCCACTTTTCGGGATCATGGTCTAGAGCATGCGGCTGCCGGCATCGATGCTGGCAACGTTGCAGGAATAGCATCATGGCCGAACAACAGCCGATCGATCTCAGCCCGGAAGTCCTCGCCGCCGCCGCCGAAAGCAAGGCGTGGCCATTCGAGGAAGCGAAAAAGATCGCCGCCCGCTACGCGAGCAGCGGCTACCCGGAAACGGTGCTGTTCGAGACCGGCTACGGCCCGTCCGGCCTGCCGCACATCGGCACGTTCGGCGAGGTGGCGCGCACATCTATGGTGCGCCACGCCTTCCGCGTGCTGACTGAAGACAAGGTCAAGACGCGGCTGCTGTGCTTCTCCGACGACATGGACGGATTGCGCAAGGTGCCTGACAATGTGCCTAACAAGGACATGCTGCGCGCCTACCTCGGCAAGCCGCTGACCAGGATACCGGACCCGTTCTCCAATGAGTATCCGTCCTTCGGCGCTGCCAATAACGCACGGCTGCGCACTTTCCTCGACCGTTTCGGCTTCGATTACGAATTCGCTTCCTCGACCGACTATTATACTTCCGGCCGCTTCGACGCGACGCTGCTCAAGATGCTCGAGCGCTTCGATAAGGTGATGGCAATTATGCTGCCGTCGCTGCGCGAGGAGCGGGCGCTGAGCTATTCGCCCTTCCTGCCGATCCATCCCAAGACCGGCATCGTCATGCAAGTCGCGATCGACGAGCGCAAGCTCGACGCCGGCACCATCGTGTGGCGCGACCCGGACACCGGCGAGCGCTTCGAGACGCCGGTGACCGGCGGTCATGCCAAGCTGCAATGGAAGCCAGATTGGGCGATGCGGTGGGCAGCACTCGGCGTCGATTACGAGATGTCCGGCAAGGATCTGATCGATTCCGTCAAGCTCGCCGGGCAGATTTGCCGCGCGCTCGATGCTCCGGCACCGGAGGGCTTCAATTACGAGCTGTTCCTCGATGAGAACGGCCAGAAGATCTCGAAGTCGAAGGGCAATGGGCTGACCATTGACGAGTGGCTGACTTACGCGCCGACCGAGAGCCTTAGCCTTTATATGTTCCAGCGCCCGCGAACCGCGAAGAAGCTCTATTTCGACGTCATCCCGAAGGCGGTAGACGAATATTACACGTTCCTCTCTGCCTATCAGAGGCAGGACTGGAAGGAGCGGCTGGGCAATCCGGTCTGGCACATGCATGACGGCAATCCCCCGGCAGTCGACCTGCCGGTTCCGTTCTCGCTGCTGCTCAACCTGGTCAGCGCCTCGAATGCGCAGAACAGGGACGTGCTGTGGGGTTTCATTTCGCGCCACGCGCCGGGTGTGACGCCGACAACCCATCCCGAGCTCGACCGGCTGGCCGAATATGCCATCCGCTATTTCGACGATTTCGTGAAGCCGGCGAAAGTGTACCGTGCTGCCGACGCGGTCGAGCGCGAGGCGCTGACCAAGCTTTCGGTAGCGCTCGCCGCGCTGCCGGCTGATGCCGACAGCGAGGCAATCCAGAACGCTGCCCTCAATGTTGCGCGCAAGATCGAGCGCTACCAGGACCATTCCAAGCAGAGCCCGGAGGGCGGACCCGGTGTCTCCGTCGCCTTCTTCCAGATGATCTATCAGGTGCTGATAGGTCAGGAACGCGGACCGCGCTTCGGCTCCTTCGCCGCGCTCTACGGCATCGCCGAAACGCGCGAGCTCATTCAGCGGGCGCTGGCTGGTCAACTGGCGGCATGAGGACGCCGTCTTGCTCCTCCAGGATCGAGCTAGGCGCTACAGGCGCGGATCGCGACGCAGCAGCCGGGAGCGGCGGCAGGCCTGAAACGCTCGGCGCCGGCCCGAAGACGCCTTTTTTTGCTGCACGCGCCTTCTCGCCGGCTTCTGCGTAAGGGCCGCCCTTGGCGGCGCGCGCCCAGCCATTTTCGACCAGCCATTGGCCGATATCCTGATTGCCGATCCGGCACTCGGCGGCGATCAGATCACGACCGCCTTCGGGCGGCACGGCACAGACCACCGCACGACTGCGGAGAAAGGCGCGGAAGGCCGTTCGCGCCCGAATGCCGCAATTCCAGGACTCGCCGCCGTCGGTGCAAGTCTCCTCCTGCTTGACGATGTCGATACCGGAAACCGCAATCGAATAGCCCTTTGCTTCGATGACCCCGGCGGCCGACGCGACGGGCTGGAATAGTTTCGTGCCTTTCCAGTCGTCAGGCATTTTCGTTTTTGGCGGCTTGGGCGGTCCGGCCAATGCCAGATCGCTCAACGGGGCGCGCGGCTCTATCCGTTCAAGCTCGTTAGAACCGGGCTGCGGCGGCACCACGATGTCTGGATCGATTGCCCTCGAATGCGCCGCCTGCTTGGCTGGCACTGGTTTCGGGATGGCCGACGTAGCCGGCGCGGCGGGCTGCGGTTCAGCGCCGACCTGGATTTGCTCCCAGGGGCCGCCGCTTTCGCTCTGGACGGCGCGGCCGCCGGCGACAATTGCCGTGGCCATCGCCGGGATCGCCAGAACAGCCAAGGCAAGGTGAGGCAGACGCACCGGCCCCGCGCCTACTGGCTTGCCCAGACAATCCGCGCCACCCATTCGACATCGCGCATGGGGATGTCGCGGTCCGGGTGATCGGGATTGAGGGAGACCAGCGCGATCGACCTCGGTGTCTGGCGGTCGAGCACCTTGGCCATCACCTCGCCGGCATTGGTCTTGACGACGACGCGATCACCCTTTCGTATGGTAGCCCCCGGCTCGACGATCAGGACATCGCCATGGCGATAGAGCGGCAGCATGGAATCGCCCTGGACCTTCAAGGCATAGGAGGTCTCGGTTGCCCGTGCCGGAAGCTCGATCAGGTCCCATCCCTGCCCCGCTGGAAACCCGGCGTCGTCGAAGAAGCCACCGGCGCCCGCCTGGGCGAAGCCGAGCAGCGGCACCGACGATCTCTGCACGGATAGTGCGCCGGAATTACCCCGACCCTCGACCAGCCCCGCAAATTCGTCCAGCGAGGCGCCGGTCGCCTCAATGATCTTGGCCAGCGATTCGGTCGACGGCCAGCGCGGCCGTCCATCTGAGGACAGCCGCTTCGATTTGTTGAAGGCGGTCGAGTCGAGGCCTGCGCGCCTGGCCAGTCCGGAGGCCGAAAGCGAATAACGCTCGGCGAGAGCGTCGATGGCGGCCCAAACGCGGTCGTGCGAGAGCACCTTGCTCTCCTTCGAAACAGGAAAAAATACCTTCTCTGTTCTACCCCTTGGCCGCCATCTTGTCCACCGCCGAAGACGGCGTCAGGCCGCCTCCTTGGCCTCGTCCCTGGTATAGGGATCGAAGCGCTCGTAGAAGGTCTCGCCCTTCTCGGCCATATCAAGCAGCAGCTTCGGCGCCTTGAACTCGGTGCCGTATTTCTTCTGCAGGCGCTTGGCGATTTTGACGAATTTCTTAGCGCCGATGCCGTCGATGTAGGACAGTGCACCGCCTGTATAGGGCGCGAAGCCGAAGGCCAGGATCGAGCCGACATCGGCCTCGCGTGGGTCGGTAACGATGCCCTCTTCCATCACCCGTACCGCCTCAAGCGCGATGGTGACCAGCAGCCGCTGCTTCAGTTCCTCATAATCGACCTGCTCCGGCGCCAGCTGCGGGTAGAGATCCCTGAGGCCTGGCCACAGCTTCTTCTTGGCCGGTTTTGCCGGATAGTCATAGAAGCCCTTGCCGTTCTTGCGGCCCAAGCGACCATGCGTGTCGACTATCGTGTTGATCAGCGCCATCTGCTTCGGATCGACCGCCTTGTCGCCGAGGTCGCGCATGGTCTGCTTCATGATCTTCTGGGCAAGGTCGATCGCGGTCTCGTCGGTCAACGCCAGAGGACCGACCGGCATGCCGGCGGCTTTCGCCGCATTCTCGATCATCGGCGCCGGAACACCTTCGATCAGCATCTTGTAGGCTTCCGACATGTAGCGCAGTACGCAGCGATTGACGTAAAAACCGCGCGTATCGTTGACGACGATCGGCGTCTTCTTGATGGCGCGGACGAAGTCGATCGCGGTGGCCAGCGCCTTGTCGCCGGTCTTCTTGCCGAGGATGATCTCGACCAGCATCATCTTGTCGACCGGCGAGAAGAAGTGGATGCCGATGAAATTCTTTGGCCGCGCCGAATTCCTGGCCAGCGATGTGATCGGTATGGTCGACGTATTCGAGGCGAAGATCGCCGACTGCTTGAGCACAGCCTCGGCCTGTTCGGTGGCATCCTTCTTGACGGCCGAGTCCTCGAACACCGCCTCGACCACAAGATCGCAGCCGGCAAGATCCGCGTAATCGGCCGTCGGCGTGATCAGCGACAGCAACCGATCCTTGTCCTGCGGCTTGGCACGGCCCTTCTTCACCTGATCCGAGATAAGGGTCTCGGAATGCGCCTTGCCCTTGGCGGCGGACTCCATGTCACGGTCGAGCAGCACCACCGGAATGCCGGCCTTGGCCGTCACATAGGCAATGCCAGCGCCCATGAAGCCGGCGCCGAGTACGCCAATCTTCTTGAACTTCGTTTCCGGCACACCGGCCGGGCGGCGCGCGCCCTTGTTCAGTTCCTGGAGCGACACGAACAGCGAACGGATCATCGCTGCCGCTTCCCTGGTCTGCATAATCTCGGTGAAATAGCGTTGCTCGATCCGCAGGGCGGTGTCGAACGGCACCAACAAGCCCTCGTAAACGCATTTCAGGATGGCGGCAGCGGCGGGATAATTGCCATAGGTCTCTCGGCGCAGAATGGCGATGGCCGGCGGCCACAGATTGGCACCGGCCACCGAATAGATCGGGGCGCCGGGCAGCTTGAAGCCCTTTTCATCCCATGGCGCCACCGGTTTCAAGCCGTTCTTGATCATCGCCTTGGCGATTTCGACCAGCTTGTCCGGCTCGGCAATCTCATGGATCAGGCCCATCGACTTGGCCTTCTGAGGCAACAGCGTCTGGCCGGACGTCAGCATTTGCAGCGCCTGCTGCTGGTCGGTCAGCCGTGGCACGCGCTGGGTGCCGCCGGCGCCCGGAAAAATGCCGATCTTCACTTCGGGAAGCGCCATCCTCACTTTGTCTGAATCGGCCGCGACACGGCCATGGCAGGCGAGCGACAATTCGAACGCGCCGCCCATGCATGTGCCGTTGATCGCCGAAACCCATGGCTTTCCGGAAGTTTCCAGCTTACGGAACAGGCCGTTCATGGTGCCCGCATTGTCGAACAGGGCCTTGGTCGCCTTCTCCGGGTCCTTCGCCTTGTCGGCGGCGAGGGTCGCCAGCATCTTCTGCAGCATGGTGATGTCGGCGCCGCCCGAGAACGTATCCTTGCCGGAGGTGATCACCGCGCCATTTATCGCTGCATCGCTCGCCACTTTGTCGACGATGGTATTCAGTTCGAGCATCACCTCCTCGGTGAAGACGTTCATCGAACGGTCCGGCATGTCCCAGGTGACCAGCGCAATGCCGTCGGCGTCGATGTCGAGGGTGAAATTGGTGTAGCTCATCATCTCTCTCCGTCAGACGCGTTCGATGATCGTTGCAGTGCCCATGCCGGCGCCGATGCAAAGCGTCACCAGCGCGGTGTTGAGGTCGCGGCGTTCCAATTCGTCCAGCACCGTACCGAAAATCATCGCACCGGTGGCGCCGAGCGGATGGCCCATGGCGATGGCCCCACCATTGACGTTGATCCGGTCATGCGGAATGTCGAAAGCCTGCATGTAGCGCAGCACCACCGAAGCGAAGGCCTCGTTGAGCTCGAACAGGTCGATGTCCGACAGCTTCATCTTCGCCCGCTTCAACAGCTTCTCGGTGACGTCGACGGGGCCGGTCAGCATCAGCACCGGTTCGGAGCCGATGTTGGCGAACGCACGGATGCGTGCGCGCGGCTTGAGGCCGAGCGTCTTTCCCGCCTTTTTCGAGCCGAGCAGCACGACCGCCGCGCCATCGACGATGCCGGAGGAATTGCCGGCATGGTGGACGTGGTTGACCTGTTCCACCTCGGGATGCTTCTGCACGGCGACGGCGTCGAAGCCGCCCATTTCGCCGGGCATGACGAAGGACGGGTTGAGCGCGGCAAGCGACTGCATGTCGGTCGAGGGCCGCATATGTTCGTCATGGTCGAGGATGGTCAGGCCGTTCTGGTCCTTGACCGAGATCACCGAATTCTTGAAGCGGCCCTCGCCCCACGCCTTGGCGGCACGCTTCTGGCTTTCGACTGCGTAGGCATCGACGTCGTCGCGCGAAAAGCCGTATTTGGTGGCGATCAGGTCGGCCGAGATTCCTTGCGGCACGAACCAGCCGGGTAGGCCGACCGATGGGTCCATGAACCAGGCGCCGCCGGAGGCGCCCATGCCGACGCGCGACATCGATTCGACGCCACCGGCGATGACGACCTCGTCGGCGCCCTGCGCGATCTTGGCGGCGCCGAAATTGATGGCGTCGAGGCCCGAGGCGCAGAAACGCGATATCTGCATGCCAGGCGCCTTGGTGTCGTAGCCGGCCTCGAAAGCGGCGGCACGTGGAATGACCGCACCCGCCTCGCCAACCGGATCGACACAACCGAAGATGATGTCGTCGACGGTGCCGGTGTCCAGCCCGTTGCGGTCGCGGATGGCCTCGAGCACCTTGGCGCCGAGCCGCACCGCCGGCACTTCGTGCAGAGAGCCATCCTTCTTGCCCCTGCCGCGCGGCGTGCGCACGGCATCATAGACATAAGCTTCGGCCATTTTCCTGCTCCTTGGGTTTGCTGAAACTCGCTCAGAGCGAGCGCCCGATCAGCAATTTCATGATCTCGTTGGTGCCGCCGTAGATGCGCTGGACGCGGGCGTCGCGGAACATGCGCGCAATCGGATATTCATTCATGTAGCCATAGCCGCCATGCAATTGAAGGCATTCGTCGACGACTTTTCCTTGCAGGTCCGACAGCCAGTATTTGGCCATAGACGCGGTCACCGGGTCGAGGCCGCCGTTAATGTGACGGGCAACGCAGTCATTGTAGAAGACGCGGCCGATGGTCGCCTCGGTCTTCAATTCGGCAAGCTTGAACTGGGTGTTCTGGAATTCGATGATGGGCTTGCCGAAGGCCTTGCGCTCCTTGACGTAGTCGATGGTAAGCGCCAGGGCCCGCTCGACCATGGCGATAGCAGTGGTGCCGATCTGCAGCCGCTCCTGCGGTAATTGCTGCATCAACTGGACGAAGCCCTGGCCTTCCTCGTTGCCGAGCAGGTTCGAGGTCGGCACACGCACGTCGTTGAAGAACAGTTCCGACGTGTCGTTGGCCTTGAGGCCGATCTTGTCGAGGTTGCGGCCGCGCTCGAAACCTTCCACCTCGTCAGTCTCGACGACGATCAGCGAGATGCCCTTGGCGCCCTTCTCAGGATCGGTCTTGGCAACGACGATGATGAAATTGGCGAGCTGGCCGTTGGTGATAAAGGTCTTCGAGCCGTTGAGCTTGTACTGGTTGCCGTCCTTTTCGGCGCGCGTCTTGACGCCCTGAAGGTCGGAGCCCGCACCCGGCTCGGTCATGGCGATGGCGCCGATCAGCTCGCCGGTCGCCAGCCTCGGCAGCCATTTCTTCTTCTGCTCCTCCGAGCCGTAGTGGAGGATATAGGGGGCAACGATCGAATTGTGCAGGCCAATGCCGAACCCGTCGACGCCGACATGGCCGATCGCCTCGATGATGGCGCTCTCATGCGCGAAAGTGCCGCCCGAGCCGCCATATTCCTCCGGCATCGAGGCGCAGAGCAGGCCGGCAGCACCCGCCTTCAGCCAGCTCTCGCGGTCGACCATTTCGTTCTTCTCGAACTCGTCGTAACGCGGCGCGATCTCTTCCGACATGAAGCGGTGCGCCATGTCGTAAAGCATGCCGACCTCGTCCGCCGCCCAGGCGGGCTTGGGAAGGCCAAGGATTTCGGCGGGGTGGGTCATGGTTTCTCCCTCGCGCCGACGTTCCCCTCCCCCTCGAGGGGAGGGTGGCCGCGAAGCGGCCGGGTGGGATCGCCGATGACTTGCTCGACCTTATCTTTTACAACCTGCGCCATGTGCCACGGCATTGCGATCATTTTCCTCCAAGGCATGCATCAGAATGAAGGTCGGCGCACTGCACGCAGGACCCCTCCCGGCCCTTCGGGCCACCCTCCCCTCGAGGGGGAGGGAACGCCGAAGCTAGAACGCTTCCGCCGGCAGTGCCATCAATGTGTCGGCACCGCTGGAGATGCGGGCAAGATGGGCCGACGTCTCCGGCATGATCCGCTCTATGAAGAAGCGCGCCGTCACCAGCTTGTTGTCGTAGAAAGACGAAGCGCCGTCGGCGCCATTCGCCAATTTCGCTGCGGCCACCCTGGCCATCTGCGCCCACATATAGCCCAGCGCCACCAGGCCGAAGAGATGCATGTAATCGGTCGAGGCGGCACCGGCGTTATCGGGCTTGGCCATGCCGTTCTGCACCAGCCACATCGTCGCCGTCTGCAGATCGTTGAGGCCCTTCTTCAGCGCCTTGGTGAAGGGCGCCATCGTCTCGTCGGTGCGGTTTTCCTCGCAGAACTCTCCGACTTCCTTAAAGAAAGCCTGGACCGCGCGGCCGCCATTCAAGGCCAGCTTGCGGCCGACGAGGTCGAGCGCCTGGATGCCGTTGGCACCCTCATAGATCATGGCGATGCGCGCATCGCGGACGAACTGGCTCATGCCGTGCTCTTCTATATAGCCGTGGCCGCCGAAGACCTGCTGCGCCATTACCGCATGATCGAACCCCTTGTCGGTGAGCACGCCTTTGACCACCGGCGTCATCAGGCCGGTGTAGTCGTCGGCGACCTGGCGATCTTTGTCGTCTCCGGAGCGGTGAGCGATGTCGGACTTGATCGCCGTCCACAGCGCCAGCGCGCGGCCGGCCTCGTTGAAAGCCTTCATGGTCATCAGGCTGCGGCGGATGTCCGGATGGACAATGATCGGATCGGCCTTCCTGTCCGGCGCCTTCGGCCCTGACAGCGAGCGGCCCTGCGGACGATCCTTGGCGTAGGAAACCGCATTCTGATAGGCGACCTCCGATAGCGAGAGGCCCTGCAGGCCGACGCCAAGCCGCGCCTCATTCATCATGGTGAACATTGCTTTCAGCCCGCCATTGGCCTCGCCGAGCAGCGTGCCTTCAGCGTCGTCGTAATTCATGACGCAGGTCGAGTTGCCATGGATACCCATCTTCTGCTCGATCGAGCCACAGGAGACGGTGTTCTTCTCGCCCGGATTGCCTGAGGCATCGAGCTTGAGCTTCGGCACGATGAACAGCGAGATGCCCTTCACGCCATCCGGCGCGCCCTCGATACGGGCCAGCACCAGGTGGACGATATTGTCCGACATGTCATGCTCGCCGGCCGAGATGAAGATCTTCTGACCGGAGATCCTGTAGGTGCCGTCGCCATTGGGGACGGCCTTGGTGCGCAGCAAGCCAAGATCGGTTCCGCAGTGTGGCTCGGTCAGGTTCATGGTGCCGGTCCAGGCGCCCTCGACCAGCTTCGGCAACCATGTTGCCTTCTGCTCTTTGGTGCCATGGGTGATGATCGCAGCGATCGCGCCTTGCGTCAGGCCGGCATACATCATCAGCGACATATTGGCCGACACCATGTATTCGGCAACCGCAGTGTGCACTGCGTAGGGCAAGCCTTGCCCGCCAAACTCGACAGGTGCCGCGAGCCCCATCCAGCCGCCTTCGCGATACTGGTCGAAAGCTTCCTTGAAGCCTTTCGGCGTCGTTACCGAACCGTCGTCATGGCGCATGCAGCCTTCCACGTCGCCAACGCGGTTCAGCGGCTGCATCACGTTTTCGGCGAGCTTCGCGCCCTCGGCAAGGATGGCCTCGAGCACATCCGGCGTCGCGTCGGAAAATCCGGGAAGATTGGAATAACGCTGATATCCCAGCACTTCGTTCAGCACGAACAGCGTGTCCCGGACCGGCGCTCTGTAGATCGGCATGCGTTTCCTCCACCATGCGGTCTTGGCCTGAAATCAGCCCCAGCATATGAGGATGGCAGACGGACCAACGTTGTGGTCGAGATAACAAATATTGACGTTTGCGTAAACGTCAATTCGGCGGTGCGGCAAATTTTTTCCCGCGCGCCAGGACGACAAACGACAAAGCGCGGCAAACGACGAAGAACCGCGCAGCGAAAGCCGCGCGGCTTTTATTCGTCACAAATCGAAAGCTTAGTTTAGCTCGCCACACTGGCCTGCGGCGTCGAGCGCTCGATCAGCATTTGCCGGACGGTCGACATCGAAGCACTCAGTTCGCTGATGGCATCGTCGATCAGCGCCCGCTGCTTCTGCAGGCGGGCAAGCTGCTTCTCCGACTTGTCGAGCGCCAGCCGCAATTGCTTGGTGTTGGAGCCGTTCGGATCGTAGAGGTCCATCATCTGCTTGACGTCACGCAGCGAGAACCCGACCTTGCGGCCAAGCAGGATCAGCTTCAGCCGGGCCCTGTCGCGGCGTGTATAAAGACGGGTCGAGCCGTCGCGCTGCGGGTTGAGCAGACCCTTGTCCTCATAGAAACGCAGCGTACGCAGCGTCACTCCGTATTTCTTGGCCATTTCGCCGATGCGGACAAGCTCTTCACCGGCTTCGCTCGACATATCGTTGGTGTTGGCCGCGGCTTGGCCGGGCGAAATAAGTTTCATGGTCACTGGCTTTCCCCGTCTGGTGGCGTCGCGGTCGCGGACCTTGCGTCGCCTGAGTGAAAGCGGGGGCGTGCTTCCACTCGTGGTTTCAACAAACAAATCGCAAACGGCGTAATCCGCTCATTTACGTTTACGTCAATTCTATATCGATAGCCGCCTCAGCACGCAAGAGTGTTCTGGTCTTGCAACTTTATGCCGCAGCACCAGCGGACAACCTAAAAGGTCGTTGCCGATTTCGGGAGCGATCATGCGGCTGATCAAAATTCTACAACGTCTTTTGCGCGTCCAAAAAAGACACCCGCGCCGTCGGCAGCCAGCCGACAAAGTTGCAACTTCTTAAGCTTGGTTAACGCGTTGTTTACCACGTTGGGGCGAAATGTGCGCATGTCGGTTACCCGTGTCTATCCTGTACTGAATTTTTCACGGTTTTTCGGAGCGCGGATGAGACCGGGAAGCTCGTCTTCCACTGCAACAAGCCAAGCAGTCGCCTTCGTCCCGGCAGGACTTTGGGAACCTGGTGAAAGCCAGCAATTCTGAAACGGGCGCATTGATGAACAGCAAGCGGTCCTACCTCGATACACTCAACGCCGGCAGGCAACGCCGGCCGCACACGACGCTTGAAGAGCTCAACCGCTCCCTGGAAACTCTGGAGCAGCGGCTGGAGCGGACGCGCGAGGAGACGGCAAGCCACCCCGATCCGCGCCGACCAGCGGCAGAACCACGCTATCCCAGCGCCCAACCCTATGGCCAGCAGCGCCGGTATGAGGATCCACGCGCGCAGCGGCCGAAAGGTCCAGCAGCGGCTTTCGACCAGAATTACCAGGCGATCGCCCGCGATATCGACCGGGTGCGCGGCCAGGAGGACGGCGTCGCCCTAGCCGGCAAGATCGCCGGGGAATTGCGCGGCCTGCGCGAAGAGTTGCGCCAGCAGATGACCTCCGGCATGCAACGCGAGTTCGAGGTACTGCGGAAGAATATTGAGCGAGCCTTCCAGTCAAATGGCGGCGGCAAAGGCAGCGCCGAACTCAGCGTCGAATTCGAGCGGCTTTCCGGCGCCATCCAGACACTGGCCGAAAAAAGCGACGACAGAAGCGTCAATATGCTGCGGCTCGAGCTTGAGCAGGTCAAAGCCGCGCTCGATACGCTAGCGCGCGAGGAGAGCGTGCAGGCGGTCGGACGCCGCTGGGACGATTTCGACCGCCGCTGGAACGCTTTCGAGGATCGCGTCGAGGCCGATCAGCGCAAGCGTTCCGATGCACCCGGCCTGTCGGCGCTGACGGAGCGGCTCGAACAGATCAGCAATGCCGTCAGCAATCTGCCGGAATCGCTGTCGCTGCGCTCGCTCGAGGAAAAGGTCCGCACGCTTGCCGGAGCGGTCGACCATTTCGCCCGCCAGCAGGACAATCGCGGCGGCGACACATTCAGTCAGATCGACGAGCGGCTCGACGAGATTTCCCGCGCGATCGTCGCCTCGACGGTTGCCGCGCAAGCCAATTCGTTCGACCCCGAGCCCTTCGAACGCATCGAGAAGCGGATCGATTCACTGGCCCAGCAAATCGAAGAAGTGTCGCAGGATCGTCCGGGTCGGGAGGTCATCGACCGTCTCAACACATTGTCGAGCCGCGTGGATGAACTGGCCGGCCGAGCCAATCTGCCGGAACAGGCGATGGAGCGCCTTGCCAGGCAAGTCGCGCTTATTGCCGACAAGATCGACCACGCACCTGCCATGCCCGACGCCGACTACATCTTCCAGGGGCTCGAGCAGCGCTTCGACGTGCTGTCCAGCATGATGGAACGTCGCCAGGGCGACGCAATCGAACAAGGCAACATGCTGTTTCGCGACCTTGAGCGCCGGTTGGACGAGGTCGCCGACAGGCTAGACCAGCGCATGCCGCAGGTCGATAGCGCCGGCATCATGGATGCCATCGACGCCCGCTTCACTGCGCTGGCCAAGCGGATTGAGACGCGCGTTCCAGATCCCGCCAACGAGGCGGCGATCCGTGGCCTGGAGAGCCGGCTCGAAGACATCTCAAGCCGGCTGGATTCGTCCGCGGCACAGGTCGCCAGCATCGACCCGGCGTTGATCCGCAGCCTTGAAGCGCAGGTCGCCGGCCTGACGGCGCATCTTTCCAAGCCCGGCACGCCGCTGCCGGAATTCGACGACATCAGCCCGCGTCTCAACGAAATCGAGAAGTCGCTGGCCGGAACCCGCGATTCCATCCTCGGCGCGGCGCGCGAGGCGGCTGAGAGCGCCGTCCGCTCACTGGCCGGATCAAGCGCCAACACGGCGGCCGTCACCGGCCTCGCCCAGGACCTGAAGACGCTCGAGGCACTGACGCGGCGTTCGGACGAGCGCAATTCGAGAACGTTCGAGGCTATCCACGATACGCTGCTCAAGATCGTTGACAGGCTTGGTTCATTGGAGACGGGCGAACCGGCAAGCGCGGAGTTGAGCAAGCGTTTCGGCCGGCCATCCAAGATCTCGGTACAGGACGCACCGTCGATGGACCTCGACCAGCCGCTGCCGTTGACAGGCAGCATGGCCGATCTCGACGGCCGCGCCGCGGCGCTCGTGCGCGACGAGCCAGGTCCGCGTACGCCAGCCGAGGCCGCCGCCGCAGCAGCCCTGGCGGCTCTCGGTTCAGACACGACGCGTGAAAAATCCGAGCAAGGCGGCGGCAGGAAATCGATGTTAGGCGGGCTGGCGCGCGCCTTGAAGGGCAAGAAGGACGCCGAGATGCCGCCGCTTGCAGGCTCGGCGCAGAGCGCCGAGATACCGAGCGTCGATCTCGACGAGCCCCTCGACCCCAAGCTCGCCAACCGGCCACTGGAACCCGGCTCCGGCGCACCCGACCTCAGCGCCATCATGAAGCGCGTGCGCGACGAGCGCGGGCAGCCGACCCGGGAAGGCGGCGCTGAGGCGGCAAAATCGGACTTCATTGCGGCAGCCAGACGGGCTGCGCAAGCGGCGGCTGCCGAGGCGGACGCCCTCAAGCGCCAGTCGACGATGAAAGGCCCGGTCAAGGCACTCAGGATCGGCGACCTGCTCAAGGCGCGGCGCAAGCCGATCCTGATGGGGGCAATCGCCATCATGCTGGCGCTTGCCGGCCTGCAACTGGGCAAAGCCTTCTTCTCCGACCCGGTCGAAGTCACCAACAATGAGGCGGCACCGGCCGTGGCCGTACAGCCGGTGGAAACCAATTTGGCCAGCGTTGCCAGCGAGCCGAAGGCGGACGCGCAGACGACACCACAGGAGAGCGCGCCGTCGCCCACCGTCAGGCAGGCAGAGCCATCCGCATCGATGACCAAGGACGACACGGCGGCGCAAACCGGCCCCGCTACACCGGCAGCCGGGACATCGACGGCGCCCTCGGCTTCCGCGGAGCCCGCTGACCTGGCGGCGCAAGACACCGCGGCCGCAGTGCCCACGCCGGCAGCGGCGACGGCCATCGACGCCGAGCCAATGGCTGCCGCGCCTGCTATAGCCACCGCTGCGACGCAGGACACGACCGGCACGGTGCCACCGGCGGATGCTGCCGCGGCAGGCGTTGCCAAGATCGACGTTCCGGCCGATGCCGGTCCGGCCGCCCTGCGCGATGCAGCGGCGGGCGGCGGCGCCAAGGCGCTGTTCGAGATCGGCTCGCGCTACGCCGAGTCTCGCGGCGTCAAAGAAGACATGGCGGCGGCGGCCAAATGGTATGAGAAAGCTGCCGAACTCGGTTTCGCGCCGGCAGAATACCGCATCGGCAATTTCTACGAGAAGGGCATCGGCGTCGCACGCGACATCAAGAAGGCGAAAACCTGGTACCAGCTTGCCGCAGCGCAGGGCAATGCCAGCGCGATGCACAATCTTGCCGTGCTGTTTGCGATGGCGGCGGATGGCGTGACCGACAATGAATCGGCAGCGCGCTGGTTCCAGGCGGCGGCGGATCTCGGTGTCAAGGATAGCCAGTTCAATCTCGGCATCCTCGCGGCGAAGGGCGTCGGCATGAAGCAGAACCTCGAGGAGAGCTACAAATGGTTCGCACTCGTCGCCAAGACCGGCGACAAGGATGCGGCGGCCAAGCGCGATGAGATCGCCAAGGCACTGAGGCCCGAGCAGCTGGAGCGTGCGCGGGCCGCGGCTGAACTGTGGAAGGCCAAGCCGCTCGATCCAGCCGCCAATTCGGCCGACGTTCCTGAATCGTGGCAGGACGGCACACCGCAGACGACCGCCGGCATCGACATGAAGAAAGCGGTCCAGAACATCCAGCGCATTCTCAACAAGAACGGCTACGAGGCCGGCAATCCCGACGGGATGATGGGCCAGAAAACCAAGAACGCGATCATGGCCTTCCAGGCCGACAACGATATGAAGGCAACCGGCGCGATCGACGAAAAGCTGGTCAAGGCGCTGCTTGCGCGTAAATAACGGCGGATGCGTCGTTTCCGCGACGCCCTTGCCACAGATTTGCCTGTTAACTGATTGAGTTGTTTTTTGTTTCGGCGGTGCGGCGAAGTTTGACTTCACGGCCCGGCCGGCGCAAGAACGAGATAGCCTTCTGACGCAAAATGCCCGCAACGGTTGCATTCGCCAGGAGGCAAACTGATCGAGACTGACGGGTGGGCATCTATCTCCCGATCGCGGAAATTTCCGTCAACATCTTCGTGCTGCTGGCCATGGGTGCGGCGGTGGGTTTCCTGTCGGGCATGTTCGGCGTGGGCGGCGGCTTTCTCATTACGCCACTGCTGATCTTCTACAACATACCGCCGGCAATCGCGGTCGCCACGGGCGCCAACCAGGTCATCGCTTCCTCCTTCTCCGGCGCCCTGTCGCACATGAAGCGCGGCACGCTCGACTTCAAGCTTGGCGGCGTGCTTTTAGCCGGCGGCATCGTCGGCTCGACTGGTGGTATCTATGTCTTTGCGCTCCTGCGCCGGCTCGGCCAGCTCGACCTGTTCATCTCGCTGCTCTACGTCGTGCTGCTCGGCACCGTCGGCGGACTGATGCTGGTCGAGAGCGTCAATGCGCTGCGCGCTACTCGCAGCGGCGCCGCACCGGTGTTGAAGAAATCCGGCCAGCATAATTGGATCCACCGCCTGCCGCTGAAGATGCGGTTCAGGGCCTCGAAGCTCTTCGTCAGCGTCATTCCGGTGCTTGGGCTGGGCGCGGCGATTGGCTTCCTGTCCTCGATCATGGGCGTCGGCGGCGGCTTCATCATGGTGCCGGCCCTGATCTACCTTTTGAAAGTGCCGACCAACGTCGTCATCGGCACCTCGCTGTTCCAGATCATCTTCACCTCGGCTTACACCACGCTGGTCCACGCCACCACCAATCAGACGGTCGACGTCATGCTCGCCTTCCTGTTGATGGCAGGCGGCGTCGCCGGCGCGCAATATGGCGCCAAGGCTGGTCAGAGGCTGCGGGGCGAGCAACTCAGGGCACTGCTGGCGCTGCTCGTGCTGGCGGTAGCCATCCGGCTTGCCATCGATCTTTTCGTCACGCCGCCCAATCTCTATTCTCTGTCCGGCGTGGGCCTGAGCTGATGGCCGGCCTAAGGACGCTCGCGGCCGCCGTCTTGCTGTCGCTGCTGGCTGCTGCGCCACCGGCGAAGGCGCAGGCGCCACTAACCGAAAACATCCAGATCGGCCTTTCCACCGACAATGTCTCGATTACCGCCGGCTTTTCCGGCGCCGACCTGACCATTTTCGGCTCACTGGAAAATGCCGATCCGCTTGTCGCGCGGCAAGGGCGCTACGACGTGATCGTCGTGCTGGAAGGCCCGGCTCGGCCGGTCGTCGTGCGCCGCAAGGACCGGGTGCTCGGCGTCTGGGTCAATCTGGAGTCGGAGACCTTCAAAAACGTACCTGTCTCCTATTCGGTGGCGACGACGCGGCCGCTGCAGGACGTCACCGATCCGAACAGCTACAAGCAGCTGTCGCTTGGCGCCTCCAACCTCTATTTGCAGCCGGCCGACGCGGAGGACAGCCCGGCGACAATCGAGGAGTTCACCGCCGCGCTGCGCGAACGCAAGGCGGCGACCGGCCTCTACAGCGAGAATGTCGGCGGTGTGCAGTTCCTGTCGCAGAACCTGTTCCGCGCCACCGTCAGGCTCGCCCCAAACGTTCCGGTCGGCACCCATAAGGCCCGCGCCTTCCTGTTCAAGAGCGGCTTGTTCATCAAGGAAAGCTCCGCCCAGCTCGAAATCCGCAAGTCCGGTTTCGAACAGTCGATCTTCCGCGTCGCGCACGACTATTCCTTCCTCTACGGTGTCTTTGCCGTATCGCTTGCCATGCTGACCGGCTGGCTCGGAAGACTGGTGTTCAGGAAAGACTGAACTCTCGTAAAAGTGGTTTCCCTTTCCGAGGGTATGGGTTAGACCGCGACCCCCGGCCCGACCGGACACGAGCTGCTGCTCCCCAAATCAGAAATACAGGAACGCACGATGCGACCAGCATTCGCCGGGATCGACTTCGGCACTTCGAATTCCACCGTAAGCGTGGTCAGGAACGGGCAGCCGCGGCTGGTGGCGTTGGAAGACGGCCAGGTCACGCTGCCCAGTGCGGTATTCTTCAATTTCGAGGACAACCACACCTATTTCGGGCGACGCGCCCTTGCCAATTATACGGACAGTATCGAAGGCCGCCTGATGCGCTCGTTGAAGAGTGTGCTCGGCAGCTCGCTCGCCCACGAAAAGACGCGCATCAAGGCGCGCTCGATCGGCTTCATGGAGATTGTCGGCCTGTTCGTCGGCCATCTGAAAAAGAAGCTGGAAGAAGAAGCCCATGACGCGGTCGACAGCGTCGTGCTGGGACGGCCCGTGCAGTTCGTCGACGACGATGCCGAGGCCGACGCCAAGGCGGAGCACGAACTCGAAAACGCCGCTCGTGCCCACGGCTTCAAGCAGATCGCCTTCCAGTTCGAACCGATTGCCGCGGCGCTCGACTACGAACAAAAGGTGACGCGCGAGGAACTGGCGCTGATCGTCGACATGGGCGGCGGCACGTCCGACTTCTCAATCGTGCGGGTCTCGCCCGAGCGCGCCCGCTCGCTTGACCGCAAGGACGACATCCTGGCCAGCCGCGGCATCCACATCGGCGGCACCGACTTCGACCGGCTGCTGAGCATCGCCCATGTGATGCCGCAGCTCGGCTATCTCTCACCGACCAAGGATGGCAAACGTAATCTGCCGGCGAGCTACTTCATCGACCTGGCGACGTGGCAGCGCATCAACCTGGTCTATACCGCGAGGGCGATGACGCATCTGCGCCAGATCCGCTATGAGGCGGAGCACGCAGACCTGGTCGACCGCTTCATCCACATCGTCGAGCATCGTTACGGCCACGCGCTGGCGGCGCTGGTCGAAAAGGCCAAGATCAAGCTGACGGACCGATCGTCGGCCGATGTCGAGGTCGCGCTGCCCGAGGTGAGGTTCACGGCAGAAATCACGCGCAAGGGTCTCGAAGCCACCATAGCCAGGGACATTGAGCGTGTTGCGGCTACGGTCGAGCAGACCATCCGCGACGCACAGGTGAAGGCCTCGGACATCACCGCGGTGTTCCTGACCGGCGGATCGACCGCGATCCCGCTGGCCAGGCAGCAGATCCTGGCGCTGGTGCCGCAGGCGTCGGTAATCGAAGGCGATGTGTTCGGCTCGGTCGGGCTTGGGCTGGCGCTCGACGCGCAGCGGAAGTTCGGCTGATCGGCTTAAAGCGGCGCGAATCTCTCAGCTTTGCCGCCAAGATGCGCCTTGAGCGCCATCTGGGCCAGGCTTGGCTGCCGGTCGCGATGCGTGATCATGGCAAATTCGCGCTTCGGCAGATCGACCGGCACGGAACGCAGACTGCCTTCGGCGACCGCGCGCGCGACGACGAGTTCCGAAATGATGCTGGCGCCGGCGCCGGCCTCGACCGCCTGGCGAATAGCCTCATTGCTCGGCAATACCAGGAATATCTGCAGGTCCGCGAACGAAATCCCGTCGCGTCGGGCAAGGTCCTCCAGCGCCTCGCGCGTGCCCGACCCGCCTTCGCGAATGATCCAGCGAAGCCCGCCAAGGTCGGGATGTCCAGGCGAAACTTCCGCGATCTCAGGGTGCGAGCGCGCCACGACCAGCATCATGCGATCGATATCGACCTTGGCACGGCGCAAAATGTCGGATTCGGTGCGCCCCTCGACCAGGCCAAAATCGGCTGCGCCATCAAGTACATTGGTCTCGACCTGCCTGGTGTTGCCAATGCTCACGCTCAGCCTGACGGCAGGATAGGCTTCGTGGAAAGAGGCGAGCCGGCGCGGCAGCCAATAACTGGCGATGGTCTGGCTGGCAGCTATCGAGAGACTGCCTGATATCGTCTGCGCGACATGCTCCAGCACATTGTGGGCGGCCGCAGTCCGCTCGAGGACCGCCTTGGCCTCGGGCAAGAATCGGCGTCCGGTCTCGGCGAGCTCGATATTGCGGCCCACTCGGTTGAACAACTGGACGCCGTGCTGCTGTTCGAGCGAGCGGATGGCGGCCGACGCGGCCGACTGTGAGATGCCCAGCAACTCGGCCGCTTTGGTCATGTGCGCCCGTTCGGCGACGGCAACGAAGATCCGCAACTGGTCCAGGGTCATTCCGACACTAAGAAGCAAATCCGATTGGAATTACAAGAGCAAGTTGTTAGACGGATCGGTCGCTTTGTTCTAAATTTTGGCCCGAAATTGGAAAAAAGTCGCGCCAGAGCAGTCGAGGGTAGAATTGGTGGGGCGGTTCAAATCCGTGTTTGCGCACTGGACCCGCAGCCTGCGGCGGCGGCTCTTGGGTGAACGCTATCGGCCGGAAGAGCATTACATGCGCGGCCCCGGCCCGAAGACGAGAGCCAAGTTCGCGGAGCGCAAGAGCATCACCGGATCATGACCAACAACCTGCTGCGCGGAGCCAATTCGGCACCATCACAACGGCCGCTTGCCGATACGCGCGCGCCCGCTGAAGGCGACGGCGTCGATACGTCGCCCGATGTCTCCGACAGCGTCGCCAAGACGACTTGCTATATGTGCGCCTGCCGCTGCGGCATCGACGTCCATATCAAGGACGGCAAGGTCCGCTACATCAACGGCAACAAGGATCACCCGGTCAACCGCGGTGTGCTGTGCGGCAAGGGCAGCGCCGGCATCATGCAGCATTACAGCCCGGCCCGGCTGAAGAAGCCGCTACTGCGCAGCGGCCCGCGCGGCTCGGGTGAGTTCCGCGAAATCGAGTGGGAGGAAGCCTTGTCGATCGCGACAGAACGGCTTTCGAACATCCGCCGAACCGATCCGAAGAAACTTGCCTTCTTCACCGGGCGCGACCAGTCGCAATCGCTGACCGGCTGGTGGGCGAGCCAGTTCGGCACGCCGAATTTTGCCGCCCATGGCGGCTTCTGCTCGGTCAATATGGCGGCCGGCGGCCTCTACACGATTGGCGGTTCGTTCTGGGAGTTCGGCGAGCCCGACTGGGACAACACCAAGTATTTCATGCTGTTCGGGGTTGCCGAAGACCATGATTCCAATCCGATCAAGATCGGCCTCGGCAAGCTCAAAGCGCGCGGCGCCAAGGTGGTTTCAATCAATCCCTGCCGCACCGGCTATAATGCAATTGCCGACGACTGGATCGGCATCCGGCCCGGCACCGACGGCCTGTTCGTATTCGCCCTCATCCATGAATTGCTGAAGGCTGGCCGCATCGATCTCGAGTACCTCTTGCGCTACACCAATGCCCACATCCTGGTCGTTCAGGAGCCTGGAGCTGTCGATGACGGGCTGTTCATGCGCAATGGCGGCGGCAATCCGCTGGCTTGGGACAGGGTGGCGAAGATGCCTGTCAATGCCAGCGATGCCGACGCAAAGCCCGCATTGACCGGCAGCTTTCTCGTCGACGGCCGCCGCTGCGTGCCGGTCTTCCAACTCGTCGCCGACCGCTATCTGGACGAGAGCTATTCACCGGACGCCGTCGCTGACCGGTGCGGCATCTCCGCCGACACGATCCGACGCATTGCCGCAGAACTCGCCCATGTCGCCTTCGAACAGCAAATCGAATTGCCGGTGGCCTGGACGGACTGGGCCGGCCGCCGGCACGAGACCATCAAGGGCCGCCCGGTGTCGATGCATGCGATGCGCGGCATCTCGGCCCATTCGAACGGTTTTCACTCTTGCCGGGCCATTCATCTGCTTCAGGTGCTTCTCGGCACGGTGGACGTGCCGGGCGGCTTCCGCTTCAAACCGCCTTATCCGCGGTCCGCGCCGCCGGGTCCAAAGCCCGCCGGCAAGAATGTGAAGCCGATGACACCACTCGAAGGCATGCCGCTCGGCTTCGTCTGCGGGCCGGAAGACCTGCTGATCGACGGAGGCGGCAAACCGATCCGTATCGACAAGGCCTACTCCTGGGATGCGCCGCTGGCCGCACACGGACTCATGCACACGGTCATTCGTAACGCCTGGGCCGGCGATCCCTACAAGATCGACACGCTGTTTATGTACATGTCCAACATGGCCTGGAACTCGTCGATGAATACGGTCGAGACGATGGCGATGCTGACCGATATCGGTGCGTCGGGCGAGTACAAGATCCCGTTCATCATCTATTCCGACGCTTATTATGCCGAGACCGTGCCTTTTGCCGATCTGGTGCTGCCGGACACCACCTATCTCGAGCGTCATGACTGTATCAGTCTGCTCGACCGGCCGATCAGCCATGCCGACGGTCCGGGCGACGCCATCCGCCATCCGGTCGTCGAGCCGGACCGCGACGTCAGGCCGTTCCAGACGGTGCTGATCGAACTCGGCGCGCGGCTCGGTCTGCCCGGCTTCGTTCATGACGACGGCTCCGCCAAATACCGCGACTATGCCGACTACATCGTCAATCACGAGCGCACGCCAGGTGTCGGTCCGCTCGCCGGCTGGCGCGGCAAGGACGGGGCCTCGGTCGGCAAGGGCGAGGTCAATCCCGACCAGTTGCAGCGCTACATAGATAATGGCGGCTTCTGGCACCAGGATTTCGCCGCCGATCAGCGCTATTACAAGATGGCCAACCGCTCGTATCTCGAATTGGCTGAGAGCATGGGCTTCATGCCGAAGGCCGAGCCGATCGTCTTCCAACTCTATTCGGAGCCGATGCAGCGCTTTCGCCTTGCGGCGCGCGGCCATGGCGGGGTGCTGCCGCCGGAGGCGGAGCGCAGCCGCATCGAGACCTATATGGATCCGCTGCCGTTCTGGTATGCGCCCTTCGAAGAGGCTGCGGTCGACAGCCAAGCCTATCCGCTGCACGCGCTGACGCAGCGGCCGATGCACATGTACCATTCCTGGGGCGGGCAGAATGCCTGGCTAAGGCAGATCACCAGCCAGAACCGACTGTTCGTGCACTACCGGACGGCAGCCGGCCTCAGCCTTGTCGACGACGATTGGGTTTGGATCGAGAGCATCAACGGCAAGGTCAAAGGACAGATCAAGCTGGCCGACGGCGTCAACGCCGATACGGTGTGGACCTGGAACGCGATCGGCAAACGGCGCGGCAGCTGGGGGCTCAAGGACGACGCGGCCGAATCCAATCGCGGCTTCCTGCTCAACCACATCATCGGCGACCAGACCTCCGCCGATGCCAACGGCAAACGCTATTCGAATTCCGACCCGGTAACGGGCCAGGCCGCATGGTTCGACCTGCGCGTGCGCATCGTCAAATGCGCGCCCGAGGAAGCGGGCTTCACCGAACCGCAGTTCGAGCGGTTCCGCCAGCTGCCGGACTCTGAGCTCTCGCCCGACAAGCTCAGTTTCGGCGCCGAGTTCCGCATGAAAAGAGAAGCCGCGGAATGACTTGCCTTCCCGCCCATACCGACAAGAAGCTCGGCCTTGTCATCGATCTCGACACCTGCGTCGGCTGCCAGGCCTGCGTTACCGCCTGCAAAGAATGGAACACCGGCGGCCATATGGCGCCGCTAACCGACATCGACCCCTATGGCGGCAATGTCGACGGCGTCTGGTTCAACCGCGTGCACAGTTATGAGCACATGACCGAGATGGGTGGGCGCACGGTCAATTTCCCACGCTCCTGCCTGCACTGCGAGACGCCGGCGTGCGTCACGGTCTGCCCGACCGGCGCCTCCTACAAGCGGGCGTCGGATGGCATCGTGCTGGTCGACGAGGACAAATGCATCGGCTGCAAATTGTGCAGCTGGGCCTGCCCCTATGGCGCGCGCGAGTTCGACACCGATGTCGGCGTGATGAAGAAATGCACGTTGTGCGTCGACCGCATCTACAACGACAATCTGGCGGAAGAAGATCGCGTGCCGGCCTGCGTCGCTGCTTGCCCGACCAGCGCGCGGCATTTTGGCGATCTGGGCGATCCGGCATCCGCTATCTCGCAACTGGTGGCCGAGCGTGGCGGTGTCGATCTGATGCCGGAAATGGGCTATAAGCCGACCAACAAATATCTACCGCCACGTGCCCACACCACCCGCGCCGCATCGGTGCCGGCGCCAGCGCTTGAAGCGGTGCGGGCCGAAGGCGGCTTCCTCGGCTGGGTCGACCGCATGCTCTCGAACTGACCCGTGCCTTCATGCATCCAGCCTTCTCCGTCGTCTTTTTCACCACGGCCACGGGCGCCGGTTACGGCCTGCTCGCGCTGCTTGGCGTGCTCGCTGGACAGGGCTTTATCCCGCCCGATTTCTGGCTTGGCCTCACCGGCATGGGGCTGGCGCTTGGCCTGATCTCGACAGGCCTGCTGTCGTCGGCCGGCCATCTCGGCCGGCCCGAACGCGCCTGGCGTGCCTTCTCGCAATGGCGTAGCTCATGGCTGTCGCGCGAAGGTGTTGCCTCGGTCGCCACCTTCGTGCCGGCGGGGTTGTTCGGTATTGGCTGGGTGGTCCTCGGCCGTACGAGCGGCTGGGCGGCTGTCGCCGGGCTGCTCGCTGCCATCGGCGCGGTCGCAACCGTCTGCACCACCGGCATGATCTACGCGTCGTTGAAGCCGATTGCCCAGTGGCACAGCCGCTTCACCCTGCCCGCCTACCTGGTCTTTTCGGCGATGACCGGCAGCGTACTGCTCAACGCCCTGCTGCAGGGATTTGCCGCAGGCTCGAATATGCTTCTGGCGGGTGCCCTGTTGCTGACCGCGCTCGGCTGGGGTTTGAAGCTGGCGACCTGGCGATACAATGACAGGCTGGAGATCCCGACCAATGCCAACACCGCAACCGGGCTTTCCGGCGGCACGGTGCGGTCGCTGGAATGGCCGCATACCGAGGAAAACTATCTGCTCAAGGAGATGGGTTTTCGCATTGCGCGCAAGCACAGCGCTAAACTCCGCCAGATCACGCAGGTGCTGGCATTTGCTTTGCCCGCGTTGCTGCTGGTCGCAGCGTTCGCCTTGCCGTGGCCCTATGCGGCAGCACTGTCGATACTCGCCGCAATCGCCCAACTCGCCGGAATGCTGGTCGAGCGCTGGCTGTTCTTCGCCGAGGCCAAGCACACGGTCACTTTGTACTACGGCAGGTAGGTTCAGCCCGGTCTGAGCATCGCGTGGGAAATCGCGAAAATGCGCTCTGTGCCAAGCATATAGGCCATCAGCGTTTCGCGGCGGAACAGCCCGGCATAGGCGCGATCGAGCACGTTGAGCGAGCCGGTATAGGCGCCGAAAGCCGGCATGATCATGCGGCCGCCATCGCCGGCAAAGCAACGACGCCGCACCGAACGGCCTTGCTGCACGATGCGGGCGCAAGGATGCAGGTGGCCTGATATCTCGCCTTCCACTCTCACCGCCGAAGGCTCGTGTCGGAAGAGTAGCGAGCCGATAGCCAATTCGCGTACGGTCTCGCCTGGCAAGTCGGCCGGCGCTTCAGGATCATGATTGCCGGCGACCCAGAACCAGTCGCGCCCGACCATCAACCCTTCCAGCCTTTGGCGAAAGCTCGCGTGCATACGAGCGGCGCCGCCGCCATCGTGAAAACTGTCGCCCAGGCTGATAACGATCGCAGGCTGATAATCGGCGATCACCGCCTGCAGCCGGAGCAACGTCGCACCGGTGTCGTAAGGTGGGACCAGCGTGCCGCGCCTGGCCAGTGATGAGCCTTTTTCCAGATGCAGGTCGGATACGGTCAGAAGCCGGAATTCGGGAAAATAGAGCACGCCGCGACGGTCGCAGATCGCGCGTTCGCCGGCGATACGGACAGCGCCCGCATCCGCCAGAGGCGCAGCCATGGCGAGCGCGACAGTCATTTCGTCCCCATGGCCTCCTCGATCAGCGTGGCTGCATCCATCAGCAGCGTGTCATCGGCCTCGCCATGCACCGGCATTTTGCCGATCTCGAGCATGATCGGCACGGCGAGCGGCGATATCTGCTCGAGGTTCTTATGCATGATTCGACCTTGGACGCGCGAGAGCATCTCGGCAAGTCTGCTGACATCCAAGAGACCGGTCGCGGCATCGGCACGCGTCGCCTGCAAAAGGATATGGTCGGGCTCGTGGCTGCGCAGCACGTCGTAGATGAGATCCGTCGACACGGTTACCTGGCGGCCGCTCTTCTCCTGCCCTGGGTGGCGTTTCTCGATCAATCCCGAGATCAGCGCGCAATTGCGAAACGTGCGCTTCAACAACCAACTGCCGGCGAGCCAGGCTTCGAGGTCGTCGCCCAGCATGTCCTGATCGAATAGCGCAGCCAGCGACGGTTTCTTCGCCCTGAACATATGGCCCATATCGGCCAGCGACCATATAGCAAGCGCATAGTCGGTGGCGACGAAGCCGAGCGGCTTGGCTCCCGCCCTGTCGAGGCGGCGGGTGAGCAGCATGCCGAGCGTCTGGTGCGCCAGCCTGCCCTCGAACGGATAGGCCACCAGATAGTAGCGGTTGCCGCGCGGAAAGGTCTCGATCAGCAGATCGTCGCGTTTCGGCAGCACCGACTTGTCGGCCTGAAAGCGTAGCCAGTCGGCGACCTGCTCCGGCAGCTTCTTCCAGCGCTGCGGATCGTCCAGCATGGCGCGGACCTGTTCGGCCAGGTACGTCGAAAGCGGGAATTTGCCGCCACCGTAATACGGCACCTTGGCGTCGCTGCCGGGTGCATTCGAGACAAAGCACTCATTCTCGCGGATACCTTCGAAGCGCAGCACCTTGCCGGCGAACATGAAAGTGTCGCCATGCGTCAGCGTCTCGAGGAACGCCTCCTCGATTTTGCCCAGAACCCGGCCGCCACGCGAAGCCGCGCCTCTGCTACCGGCCTGGACATAGCGGACGTTGAGCGCCGGCACTTCGATGATGGTGCCGACATTGAGCCGGTATTGTTGGGCGACGCGAGGATTTGAGACCCGCCACAGCCCGTCCTTGTTGAGACGAATACGGGCGTAGCGCTCGTAGTTCTTCAGCGCATAGCCGCCGGTGGCGACGAAATCGATGACGCGATCGAATGTCGGCCGATCGAGATCGGCATAGGGTGCTGCCGTTCGCACTTCCTCAAACAGCGCATCGGCATGGAACGGCGCACCGCAGGCACAGCCCAGCACGTGCTGCGCCAGGACGTCGAGCCCGCCATTGACCAGCGGTGGCGTATCCTGGGCACCGAGATAATTGGCGTCGAGCGCCGCCCTGCATTCCAGCACCTCGAAGCGGTTGGCCGGTATCAGGATCGCCTTCGACGGCTCGTCCATACGGTGGTTGGCGCGGCCGATGCGCTGTGCCAGCCGGCTGGCACCTTTCGGCGCGCCGACATGGACGACCAAGTCGACGTCGCCCCAGTCGATGCCGAGGTCAAGCGTCGACGTGGCGACGATGGCGCGCAGGGCGTTCTCGCCCATTGCCTTTTCGACACGCCGGCGCTGCGCGACGTCGAGCGATCCGTGATGCAGCGCGATCGGCAAGATCTCCTCGTTGACCCGCCACAACTCCTGGAATAGCAACTCCGCCTGGCT
The DNA here is from genome assembly GCF_040320845.1 of Mesorhizobium sp. M0601. NCBI lineage: Bacteria > Pseudomonadati > Pseudomonadota > Alphaproteobacteria > Hyphomicrobiales > Phyllobacteriaceae > Mesorhizobium > Mesorhizobium sp. M0601. The sequence continues at coordinate 25,522 of NZ_JAMYQK010000038.1, read as the reverse complement.
GCGCGTGTTGACGAACAGCAGGGTTGTCTTGTGGCGCTTGATCTCGTTGTAGATTTCCGGCGTTGCGTAGCGGGCCGAATGTCCCGCCCACGGCACGCGCTCCTCCGAATCGAGAATGGAGATGTCGGGCTTGGCGCCGCCAGTGACGACGATCAGTTCGGCCATCGGCCCCGGTGGATTCTGGCTGACCAGCCAGCGCCGCAATTCGTCAGGCTCGGCGACCGTCGCCGACAGGCCTATCGTCTGCAGGGCGGGCACAAACGAGCGCAGCCGGGCCAGCCCGAGCGACAGGAGATGCCCGCGCTTCGAGGTCGCCAGCGAATGCAATTCGTCGAGCACGACATAGCGCAGGTCCTCGAAGAAGCGCCTGGCATCGGGCGCGGCAATCAGCAGCGCCAATTGCTCGGGCGTGGTCAGGAGAATGTCGGGCGGCGCCAGCTTCTGCCGCTGGCGCTTGTGTGCGGGCGTGTCGCCGGTGCGCGTCTCGACGGTGACCGGCAGCTCGATTTCTGCGACGGGTTTGCCGAGATTGCGCTCGATGTCGACCGCCAGCGCCTTCAGCGGCGAGATGTAGAGTGTGTGGACGCCTCGATGCGCCTGCCCCGGCCTTCTCCTCGGCCGGCCGGCCAGTTCGGTCAGCGATGGCAAGAACCCGGCCAGCGTCTTGCCGGCGCCGGTCGGGGCGATTAGTAATACCGACCGGCCGCCCTGGGCTTTGGCCAGCAAATCGATCTGGTGGGCGCGCGGCGACCAGCCCTTTTCCGCAAACCATTTGACAAATGGCTCGGGCAGGACGACGGCGGCATTCTGTTCGGCAAGGCGCGGCTGCTCTGTCACGCGCCAGACGTAGCGCGGCGGCGCGCAATCGCCAAGCAGAATCAGAACAAAAGGTGATCGATTCGCGCTACGGCCGGCGAAACCCGGTCGGTCCGCCATAGAGATAGCCGATACGGGCGACCGCCTCCCTCAGTCCTTCACGCGACACCAGCATGGTGTGGCCGTTGGCGTGGATCATGGTCTCCGGATCTGTCATGATCGCGACGTGGCCTTTCCAGAAGACTAGGTCGCCGCGCCGCAACCCGGCAAAATCCGGCCCGGGTTCGAGCGGCTCGCCGACGGTCGCCGCCTGCATGTCGGTGTCGCGCAGCACTTGCCTGCCAGCCATGTGCATTGCAAGTTGCACGAGACCGGAACAATCGATGCCGAAGCCGGAGACGCCGCCCCACAGATAGGGCGTGCCGAGAAACGCCTCGGCGACCGCGACGTAGTCGGGATGAACCTCGGCGACCGGCCTGAGATGACCCGAGATGACCGCCTGGCCGGACGGCAGCAGAGCATAATGCGTGCCGCGCGTTTCCGCTGAGCCCGTCACCGCCACCAATGACCCCATCGAGAGCTCCCCGCTCACCGGGAACCGCAAATCCGGTCCCGGATAGAGGAAAGTGCGCGGCACCGAGACAACATGGGTGGGCGCATGCTCCCGACCGCCCAGCACGGTGTCGGCGACATAGCCGACATAGCCGTCGCGCTCGGCCTGTATCCAGGCCCAGCCCTCAACGTCCTCGAAGACGAGGACGTCTTCGCCGAACAGAAGCTGGGTATCGACGCCGGCGTCCCGCCGCGGCGCCTTGCGGATGTCGGCGACGGAGGCTGATATGCGAGCCGGCCGGCCGGCGACGAAACGGTCGGCGGCGACCTCGCCTCGCAGCCTGGCGTCGGCGAGATCGGAGCGGAAGGCATGGAGGCGGGCATCCCTGGCGGTCAAATCGGCAACTCGTTCAAATGGGCAACTCTTGGGCTCTGGCAATGATAACATCGCCAAAGCGCTCGACAAAGAGCGCGCCTTCGACTGTGCGCCTGACCAGCACGTTGCGCTTGTCGAGCTCGTCGCGGTGGCGCGACACCAGTTTCAGCGCCCCCATCGTATCGAGCGCACGGGTGATCACCGGCTTGGTGACGTTGAGGCGGGCGGCTAACCCCCGTACCGTGTGGGGCGGCGGATCGAGATAGATGGTGAACAGGATCGCCGTCTGGCGCATGGTGAGATCGGGCGCGTCGTCGCGCACCTCCGACAGCACCACCTGTTGCCATAGTCGCAACGCTTGGCTTGGACGCATGATAATCGACATCCGTCCAGCATGACGGAAAATTGTTTCGGTTCCGTTTCAGTCAATAACCTTCGTCGGCTATGCCCGAGAATCAGCCGTAGCGGTTCGAAATGACCTGCTCCAGCGCCCGGATGCCTTGCGCTTCGCCACCGGCAAGGCCGTGCGGGCGGTCGAACGGGTTCCAGGCGAAGATGTCGACATGCGCCCAGCCGGCGGTCTTTTCCACGAAGCGCTTCAGGAAAAGCGCCGCCGTGATCGAGCCGGCGAAACCGTCCGGCGTGACGTTGTTGACGTCGGCCACCTTCGACGCCAGCTTGGCGTCATAGGGCTTCCACAACGGCATCCGCCATAGCGGATCCTCGACCGCAACGGAGGCGTCCGCCAGCTCGGATGCAAGCGTCTCGTCACCGGTATAGAACGGCGGCAAGTCGGGACCGAGCGCAACACGGGCAGCGCCTGTCAGCGTTGCCATATCGACCAGCATCTGCGGCTCTTCGTCATCGGCCAAGGCCAGGGCATCGGCGAGCACCAACCGTCCTTCGGCGTCGGTGTTGCCGATTTCGACGGTAATGCCCTTGCGGCTCACCAGCACGTCGCCTGGCCGGAAGGCGTTGCCGGCTATCGAATTCTCGACAGCCGGGATGAGCACGCGCAGCCGAACCTTCAACCCGGTGGCCATGATCATGGAAGCGAGACCCAGCACGTTGGCAGCGCCACCCATGTCCTTCTTCATCAAAAGCATGCCCGAGGACGGCTTGATGTCGAGACCGCCTGTATCGAAGCAGACGCCCTTGCCGACCAGCGTTATCTTGGGGCATTGTTCGGCCCCCAAATCATGTCGATCAGGCGTGGCGCGTCGGCAGAAGCCCGACCGACGGCGTGGATCATCGGAAAGTTGGCGGTAAGAAGATCGTCGCCTTTGGTCACCGATATTTCGGCCTTGTGCGTCGCGGCCAAGGTCCGGGCGGCCTTCTCCAACTGCCCGGGGCCCATATCGCTGGTCGGCGTGTTAACCAGATCGCGCGCCAGGAAAATGCCATCGGCGAGGCGGCGGATGCGGGCGGCGTCGGTGCCTGCCGGCAGCGCGAGGCGAAGCGTCTTGCCTGGCTTCTTGCCGTAGCGGGTGAAGACATAGCCGCCGAGCGCCACGGCGAGTGCCGTAAGCTCCGGCTTGGCCGGTGCGGACGCAAAATGCCACTCGCCTGCGGGCAAGGCTCTCGCTAGTGCGCCGATGGCCAGTGCGCCCTCGCCATCACCGGTGCCGAACAGGGCTCCGGCAATCGCGCCGTTGTCGCCAGGCACGATGAGCGTCCTGCCGGCCTCGCCGGAAAAGCCGTTGGCCTTGGCCCAGGCGACCGAGGATGGCGCAAGGCCCGCCGCCGCCAGAGCATCCTTCGCCACCAGATGGACCGGCAGCGCATTGCTCAATTCTTTCTCGACGAGTTCGACAGGCATTCGCTGGCCTCCGGCTTCCGAGTCGGCGTTTCTTAACTCTCCGTTAGGGTTAACAGAATATTTCTGCGGGAGGAAAGATGACCTCGCAAATGGTCACGCGCATGAACGGAGCCCTGGTGCCGATGCCGACCAACCGCAGGATGAACGCCAGCGCAAACAGGCTGATCAGCACGGCGTTGATGATGGTGCTTGCTGCAGGCGTCGCCGGCTGCGGAACCAGCAAATTGACGACTGGCTCGATTTCTCGTCCAAGCGGCAAGCCGCTGGAAACAATGTCGGCGGGCGAACTGCACAACGCTACGATGGCGCTCGGCCAGTCCTATTCGAAAAACCCCAGCGACAAGCGGATCGCGACAAATTATGCCGCGGCGCTGCAGATGGACGGCGACGCAGACCAATCGCTTGCGGTGATGCGCAAGCTGGCGATCGCCTTGCCGAAGGATCGCGACGTGCTCGCCGCCTATGGCAAGGCGCTTGCCGCCAACGGACAGTTCGAGCCGGCACTCGATGCCGTGCGCCGCGCCCAGACGCCCGAATATCCTGACTGGAAACTGGTATCGGCGGAAGCTGCTATTCTCGACCAGCTCGGCCAGAAGGACGAGGCTCGCCAAGGCTATCGCAAGGCGCTTGACCTCAGGCCGAACGAACCGTCGATCCTTTCCAATCTCGGCATGTCGTACGTGCTGGAAGGTGATTTGCGCACAGCCGAAACCTATATGCGCTCAGCCGCCCAGCAGCCGAATGCAGACAGCCGCGTCCGCCAGAACCTTGCGCTGGTCGTCGGTCTGCAAGGCCGTTTCGACGAGGCAGAGAAGATCGCCTCGCAAGAGCTGTCGCCGGATCAGGCGCAGGCTAACGTCGCTTACCTTCGCCAGATGCTGGCGCAGCAGAATGCCTGGAGCCAGCTCAAGGACCAGGACAAGGCAAAGCCCGCCACCAACTGACCGCTTCGAGCGCCGAACCGGCGCGCGAATTCCGCAACATGTCTAACGCAAAGGGCCGCGCTGCACCGGCAGCGTGGCTCTGGATCGTATCAGCGTTTCTGGCAACGCCGCTGGCGCTACTCGCTGCTTGATTTCGGCTGGTCGCCAAAGATGCCGCGCTGGCTCACCTGGATGCCGGCGGGACCCAGAATGATGGCGAACAGCACCGGCAGGAAGAACAGGATCATCGGCACGGTAAGCTTCGGCGGCAGCGCGGCCGCCTTCTTCTCGGCGGCATTCATGCGCATGTCGCGGCTCTCACTGGCAAGCACCCGCAATGCATGCGCCACGGGCGTGCCGTAGCGCTCGGCCTGAACCAACGCCTGGGACACCGACCTGACGGATTCCAGGCCAGTTCGGCTTGCAAGGTTCTCGTAGGCCTGCTTGCGCTCCTGCAGATAGGAAAGCTCGGCGTTTGTCAGGATGAATTCTTCCGCCAATGCCACCGATTGCGCGCCGATCTCATCGGCGACCTTGCGAAGCGCCGCTTCCACCGACATGCCGGACTCGACGCATATCAGCAACAGGTCGAGCGCGTCCGGCCACGCCATCTGAATCGATTGCTTGCGCTTGGTAGCGCGGTTGTTGACGTAGAGCACCGGCGCGTAGAATCCCGCATAGGCTACCACGATGCACACGAACAGCTTCACGAAAAGCGGCTGCTCGGGCAATCCGCCGAGCACGAACAGATACATCGCCGCCAATGCAAAGCCGATGAAGGGCAGGACGAGACGGAAGAAAAGGAAGCGCGTCAGCGGATTTTGCCCGCGAAAACCCGCCACTTTCAATTTCTGCAAGGTACCTTCATCCGCCAGCGCACGCCTGAGATCCAGGCGATCGACAATATTGCGCATGCCGACCGACTGTTCTTCGCGCAGGCCCTTGCGGCGGCGGTCGGCTTCGACTGCCAGCCGCGCGCGCTGCTTGGCGCGCAGCTCATCGCGCTCCAGCGCTACGGATTTCATGCGCGCCTTGAGCTGGTTCCCGCCAAAAGCGGGCAGCAGCGTGAAGACGGTCGCAAACACCGCGATGCCGACCAGCAGTGCGATCAGCAGGGACGGGTCGGTGAGAGTTCTGATGACGTGATCGGTCATAGCGAGTCCTAGACTTCGAAATTCATCATCTTGCGCATTACCAGGACGCCCATCGACATCCAGATGCCGGAACAACCGAGGATCAGATGGCCGGTGCTGGTGATGAAGAGGGGCATGATGTAGTTCGGGCTCGTCAAATAGACGAGAAAGGCGACGACGAAAGGCAACGCGCCGATGATCACGGCGGATGCCTTGGCTTCCATGGACAATGCCTGGACCTTGGCTTTCATTTTCTTGCGGTCGCGAAGCACGCGCGAAAGATTGCCCAGCGCTTCGGAAAGATTGCCGCCGGCCTGAGACTGAATCTGGATGACGATGCCGAAGAAGCTCGCCTCGGTGCACGGCATCGTTTCTGGCATGCGCATGGCCGCGTCAGGGATCGACAAACCCATTTGCTGCGAATCGACTATGCGGCGGAACTCGGTCTTGACCGGCTCGGGGGATTCGTTGGCGATCAGACGCACGGCGTCGTTCAGCGGCAGGCCGGATTTTACCGCACGCACGATGATGTCGAGCGCGTTCGGAAATTCGTTGAGGAACGCCTTGACGCGGTGCGCGCGGCGAAACGAGACGAACCAGCGGGGCAGACCCAAGACGCCGACCAGCAGCGCAGCCGGCAAGATCAGCAACGGTGCGCCGATGAAATATACAAGAGCCGTCAAGACGACGCCGCAGACCGCCGAGTAGACATAGAAGCGCTCAAGCGAGATCTTCATGCCGGCCTGGCGGATTTGGATCTTCAGCGGTGGCTTCTTGACCAGGCTCTGATTGGACTTTTGCTTTTGATCGAGATCCTTCAGCGAATCCTGGACGGACTTGCGACGCTTGGCCGCTTCCGCCACGCGATCGCGCGACGCCTTGACGACGGAACGATCCGTCTCGGCGGTCTTGATCGATTCAAGCCGCTTGCCGACCTGCTTCTCGGTGCTGATCCGGTTGAACAGGAAAGCATAGGCCACCGCGCCGGCGCTGAAGCCGGCGAGCACGACGAATGCCAATACGGTGCCGTCAATTCCGAACATCGACCCTGGCCCCCACGCTTCCAGACGGATCAATCAGCGCGTTTCTCCATCGCCTCGAGCGCAACCGCGAGGCGCTGCTCCTCACCGTAGTAGCGGGCGCGCTCCCAGAAATGCGGACGGCCGATGCCAGTCGACACGTGCTCGCCCAGCAGCCGGCCGTTCGCGTCCTCGCCCTTGATGTTATAGAGAACGATGTCCTGGGTGATGATGACGTCGCCTTCCATGCCGATCACCTCGGTGATGTGGGTGATACGCCGCGATCCGTCGCGCAGGCGTGCAGCCTGTATGATCACGTCGACGGAGCCGACGACGATTTCGCGCACGGTTTTTTGCGGCAGCGTGTAGCCGCCCATGGCGATCATCGACTCTATGCGGTTGAGGCATTCGCGCGGGCTGTTCGAGTGGATCGTTCCCATCGAGCCGTCATGGCCGGTGTTCATCGCCTGCAGCAGGTCGAACACTTCGGGTCCGCGCACTTCGCCGACGATAATACGTTCGGGGCGCATGCGCAGACAGTTCTTGACCAGATCGCGCATGGTCACTTCGCCCTCGCCTTCGAGGTTGGGCGGACGGGTTTCGAGACGCACCACATGCGGCTGCTGCAATTGCAACTCAGCTGAGTCCTCGCAGGTGATGACGCGTTCTTCGCGGTCGATATAGTTGGTCAGGCAATTGAGCAGCGTCGTCTTGCCTGAGCCGGTACCGCCCGAGATGACAATGTTGCAGCGGACACGCCCGATGATCTTGAGAATCTCGGCCCCTTGCGGAGAAATCGAGCCGAACTTGACCAGCTGGTCGAGCGTCAGCTTGTCCTTCTTGAACTTGCGGATGGTAAGTGCGGTGCCGTCGATAGCCAGGGGCGGTGCGATGACGTTGACACGGGAGCCATCAGGAAGACGCGCATCGCAGATCGGGCTTGATTCATCGACGCGGCGGCCAACCTGGCTGACGATACGCTGGCAGATGTTGAGGAGCTGCTGGTTGTCGCGGAAACGGATGCCGGTCTGCTCGACCTTGCCGTTGACTTCGATGTAGACGTTCTTGGAGCCATTAACCATGATGTCGGCAATATCGTCGCGGGCAAGCAGTGGCTCCAGCGGCCCGTAGCCCAAAACGTCGTTGCAGATATCCTCGAGAAGCTCTTCCTGCTCGGCGATGGACATCGCGAAATTCTTGATCGCGATGATGTCGTTGACAATGTCGCGGATTTCCTCGCGCGCGCTTTCGGGATCGAGTTTGGCGAGCTGCGACAGATCTATCGTATCGATGAGTGCGGCGAAGACCTGGCTTTTGGTGTCGTAGTAGGTTTCGCTCTTTTGGCGCTGGATACTTTTCGGCTCCGGCGCCAATGGCGGCGGCTCGACCGCACGGCGAACCGCCGGCGCGGCAGGCGCGCCGGATGGCGGCAGCGCCGCCGGCCTGGCAGCTACAGCCACTTCCACAGGGTTCGCGGCCGCCGGCGCGGCAGGCGCGGGTGCTGGCTGACGGAATTCCGGAATGGTCCGGTTGCCGTCGTCGCTGCCTCTTTTACCAAACATGATCGCTTACCAATTCCACCGCTGAGGCATCACTTCTTGTTGCGCGAAAGCTTGCCGATCAGACTGCCGAGGCCAGCCTTCTTCTTCACCTTGATTTCGCTGCGCCCTGTCAGCACATGGGCGATCTCGTTGATCGTGGCGACAACCGGACTCTTGGCATCCATCTCACCGAGCATACGTCCGTTGTTGGCAGCATTTCCGAACAAAAGCGGCTCGAACGGGATGACCGACATCGGCGAAAGGCCGAGCGATTCGGAGAAGTCGGACGGCGTAATCTCAGGACGTTTCGGCACACCGGCCTGGTTGATCACAAGCTTTGGCGCTGGGTCGTTCGGACGAAGCCGCTTCAGCATGTCGACCAGGTTCTTCGTGTTGCGCAGATTGGCAAGTTCGGGCGTCGCCGTGATGACGATCTCGTCGGCCTTGACCAGCGTGTTCTTGGTCCAGCCGGCCCACACGTGGGGAACATCGAGCACGAGGAGCGGCGCGCTACGCTGGGCTATGTCGATAAGCTGGGTGAAGGCGTCGGGATCGAAATCGTAGACCCGCTCCAGGGTCGAAGGGGCCGCAAGCAGCGACAGGTGCTCGGCGCATTGGGCGAGCAGCCGGTCGAGATAGACCTCATCGACGCGTTCCGGCGAGAAGACTGCCTCGGCAATGCCTTGCGCCGGATCCTGGTCGAAATTGATATTGGCCGTTCCGAAGGCGAGGTCGAGATCGGCGACAACCACTTCGGATTTGAAAAGGGACGACATGGCCCAGGCCACATTATGGGCTATGGTCGAGGAGCCGACGCCGCCTTTGGCGCCGATGAAGGCAATCGAGCGGCCGATCGGCTCAGCTTCCGGATCAACGAAGATCGAAGACACCACGCTGACGATGTCGGCCATCGATACGGGCGCGATGACATACTCGGAAATGCCCGAACGGATGAGTTCGCGGTACAGACCGACATCGTTGTAGTGGCCGACAACCACCACCTTGGAGGTCGGGTCGCAATGCTCGGAGAGCTGGGCGAGTTGTTCCAGCAACAGCTTCGGCTCGCTGCGCGATTCAAGCAGGATCAGGTTCGGCGTCGGCGCCGACTGATAGAATTCGATAGCGGTGGGGATGCCCCCCATATGCACCTTCAAATGGGCCTTGGCCATGCGGCGATCCTCGCCGGCGCGCTCGACCGGATTGGCTACGCCTTCGGTCTCGCAAAATGCCTGGATCGAAATGCGCGGGATCGGCCGCAACGCCTGCATCGCGGCAATATCCTGCTCCGAGGTTTCGCCGCCCGGTACCTCTGTGTCATAGGCAAGATTGCTCATTGTCATCACTTTCCGTGACTTGCGCGGCTTAGGGTTTGTTGAGCCTCAACACTCGTTAATATTCGACTTCCGAATTGCCGAGGAATTCGTCCGAAATACCTCTGTCACGATAGACGTCGATCACCGCGCCGCGATTTTCCGCGTCGATCGGCGTCGGCTTGCGTGGCCCGATCAGATCGGACGGATTGGCCATCTGGGCAGCCAGGTTGTTCTGATACGAACAGCCGAAATCGGCATAGTGCTTGTTTTCCGAAGTCTGCAGCAGGTCTTCGGGCCAGCGCCCGCATTTATCCGTCTGAGCCTTCACCGAGACGTAGGCAACACGAACCGGTGCGGACGCTTCGGCCGAAACAGACTGATAGGACCGCATGTCGATCCGCTTCCGGCTGATGCCGCTGGCTATGGCCAGCCTGGCGAAATCGCGGCCGGCCGCGGCCGCTGCGATTTCGTTGGCTGAGCCGCTCGGAATCTCGATCGTCAGCACCGGAGCCGCGCTCCTGTCGTATCCGTCCAGGAAGCCCAGGAGCGTGTCACGTTGGGATCTGGTCATGCCACGGTCGCCGGCGCCGACCGGAAGGTCGATCTTCTGTACCTTCTCGGCTATGACGATCGGATGGGTGGTGCGATAATCGTCCGGTATGGCACCCACCGTGACGCTGTCGCGATTGGCGCAGCCGGCCAGCAATGCCGCCATCGCGATCGCCATAATGGGAACGGCCGGCCGCCAGATTCGCGAATGGACTGACCGCGTCGCGGTGATCGCCCGTGCCTTCGATGTTGCCTTAGACATGACCGCTTCCCCGCTTACTTGTAGATAAAGCCGACAACGCCGTGGTAACGGCCGTTGGGCTTGTTGGTCTGCATGGTGCCGTAGACACGGTTGACGCGGCCAAGGAAAATGCCGGCGCCATCGCTGGCGGCGTTGAAATTGTCATCCGGCTTGGCAAGATCGTTGCGCGCCACCGGCTTCACCAGATAGGGCGTAATGATGATGACGAGCTCGGTCTCGTTGCGAACGAAATCCCTGCTGCGGAACAGCGCGCCAAGCACTGGAATCTTTGTCAGACCGGGCAAGCCGTTGACAGCTTGCCTGAGATCATCGCGGACAAGGCCGGCAATCATCATCGAGCCGCCCGAAGGCAGTTCCACTGTTGTGTCGGCCAAGCGCTTGCGGAGCGACAGGGCATTCATGCCCGGGCTCGTTACGCCTTCGGACAAAGACACAGATCCCTCCGTTGTCGGCTCGGAAACCGAGGTTCTGACTTTCAGGCTGATACGGCCGGGAGACAGCACCACCGGCTGGAATTCCAGGCCAATGCCGTATTCGATCTTCTCGACCGAATACGTCTTCAGACCGGTCTGGTTATCGTTTGATACGGCTTGGGAAACGCTGGTCACCATGTTGTATTCGCCGCCAACCTTGAAGGTCGCCTTCTCGCCGGATACGGCCGTCAATGTTGGTTCGGCGAGGGTTTTCATGACACCGGACTGTTCCATGGCATTGATGTAGGCCTGCAGCGTCGAGCTCCCGATAGAGAGGCCCGAGTTCGACAGCGACTTGCCCAAACCAGTGAAATTGTCGCTTACCGCGCCCCAGCTGATGCCGTTGCTGCTGCCGTTGCCCACCATGTTGACGCCGAGCTGCTTCATCACCGAGCGGCTGACTTCCGCGACCGTCACCTTCAGCGTCACCTGGTCGTCGCCGATGATCTGCAGCAGGTTGACGATCTTGCTGACGCGGCGCTCGGCATCCGGGTTATCGATCGCGACGCCGGCTTCAGCCGAACCGCCGGCAGCGGTCTGCGAGTATTGACCCGTGGTTGCCTCGCCGCCGGACACGAAAATAGTTGCCAGATCGGCCGCGCGCTTGGCGTCCAGAGGAGTGTCCACGGTTCCGGTCAGAACGACGTTGTCGTTCAGCAACTCGACCTTGACCTCCGATGACGGGATGAAGCGCTTGATATAATCCTCCAGCCCGGCGACGTCACGTTCGACCGCTAGGTCAAGGCTGACGATCTGCTCGCCATTCGAGCCAAAGACGAAGATATTTGTCTCGCCGACCGCCTTTCCAAACAGATAGATGCGCCTGGCGGTGCGGGTCACCGCGTCGGCTACAGCGGGGTTGGCGACGAGAATGTCGTAGGCATCGCTCGGGAGGTCGATGACCACCGACTTGTTCAGTCCGAGCTTAACCCGCTGGGTGGCGGTCGAAGCCGTCACCCTGGCATTGCCTGCCGCATTGGCATCGACAATGCCATATGCACTCGTTCCAAGGAGAAACAGGCCGATCGCCGCAGCCAGGATGAGCGGCAGTTTGGTCTTTAGCCTCATTTCCTTGCCCCCACTTCGGAAACTTCGCCCGACTTGATCAACCGCACGGTTCCGCGCCGGCCATTGCCGGAAACCAGGTAATCGGCTTCGCCCACATTCTTGTCCTGACTGTCCTTGATCGAGCGCAGCGCCAATGTCAGGCGATCCGCCATCTGCTGTGCGACGGTGATGATCTCGGACTGCTGCGGCGTCAGTTCCAGGGTGGCGGTCTGGCCAACCCTGGTCTTCTTACCTTCCTCGTCCTCCTGAATGGTCTGGTCGATCGCCAGGACGCGAATGTTCTTCAGGATAGTTTCGGTCGTGAAGCCCGGACCACCGCCGTTGGCGGGATCGGCTCTGCGGGTCATGATGACGTCGACGAAATCGTTGGGAAGAATAAAGCCACCGGCCGAGGTGTCGGCCGAGATGCTTGTGGCAACGGCCCGCATGCCGGAGGGCAGGATCGACGACATGAAGCTTTGCCCTTCACCGATCAGCTTCGAGCGCCGCAGCGGCTCGCCGGCGTAGAGCGCCACGCGAGCGACGGCGCCCTTCAGCTTGTCCAGCGCTTCAGGCTCGGCGGCGCGGGTGATGAAATTTGCGTTGATGCCTGCGGACGGCCATGACTCCCAGGAAATGTTGTTTTCAAGCGGACTGCCCATCGGAACGTCGCCGGAAAGAACAAGCACATCCTGCAGCGCGATCGCCGGCGCCTGAGGACCGGAATCGACAACCGGAGGCGGCGGAGCCACGACCATGTTCTTCGCGACATAGCCTGCACCACCGGCCGCGGCTATCGCCACGCTCAGAATAATCAATCGGGATGCTGGCATCTGTCCGAACCTCGCCTTGGCAAACCACGTAGCCAAGCGGGACTTTGCAGCGGCAATCGTCAAAACAAGGTTAATGTTATACTTACGATCGTGATTAATTTAACGTTTATATAAATTGGATCGACAAGCCCGGCCCGAAGGAAAACGTGGCCAACTCGCCTGCTCGGCGCCAACCGCGTAAAGTGAACTTCAGCCCGCCAGCCTGGTAAGTCCCCAGGCCATCAATGGCGAGTCGGAATAGGTGAGCAGACCGCCAATGCCAAGCGCGATGCCGTACGGAACGCCGGTCGCCTCATCGGCGAAATGGCGCAGGAACGGATTATGGCTTGTGACGGCGGCAAGCGGCGATTTTCGATAGGCGAGGATGGCTAGCGTCAGCAGGCCGCCGATGAATGTCGAGGCGACGAGGTATTCGATGAGATGGATGTTCAGTCCCATCCACATGGCAGTGGCAGCCAGAAGCTTGGCGTCGCCGCCGCCCATGCCGCCCAGCGCGAACAGGCCGAACGTCACCGCGAGAACCAGGCCGGCGGCGGCGAAATGCCAGCCATAGGTGGCCCAGTCCATACCGGTCAAAGGCGCAACCAAGGCGAAGACGACCACAAGCAACACCGGCACGCGATTGGCGATCGTCATCGAAAGCATGTCGGAGATCGCGGCAAAAAGCATGCAGAACGGAAATACGACGAAGATCACGGCTTCAAGCATCGGCGCGCCTATGACCCAATTGCATCTGGCCCCCAACCCAATCCTATTCGACTAACGACTGATGAGGCGCAAATTTCAATTCATACCAGGACTAAATAAGGGCCGCCAGTGCGGCGGCCCTTATTTCAGAACAACCGAACCCGTTACGGTCAGCTACCGTTCACCTTAGTGGAGATGGCGGTGAACTTGGCGTTCAGCGAGTTGCCGAGCTGGCCGGCGCCGACCATGATGGCGAGTGCGATAAGAGCGGCGATCAGACCGTATTCGATAGCGGTCGCGCCGGATTCGTCCTTCACAAAACGTGCGATGAGGTTAGACATTCGAGCTCCTACTCCAATTGTTACAGCACTTCCGTCAACTTCTCTTGGTGGCTGATCGGATACTGCGAATCTAAGGAGAAGCTGTTTCAATCGGCTTAATAAACAGGCTTACCGATTCCTTTCCCGCTTCGACGACATTGCGTGGTTAACCCAGAACTAAAATACCCGCCGCCAGGGCCTCGGCCGACAAAAGGCGCAACAGGCGCAATTCGGCAAAGACGTTTCAGCCGTGCCGGCTAGGCCCAATGCCGGTTCCGGCTTGATCCTGAATTCCAGCCGCTTAACGGTTGGTTCACCAATCTCGTTCATGTTCCGTTGAACAGTTTGCCAGGGGGCGCCTCAATGGCCGGGCCGAGATCATCATTTCCAGTTGCCGTGCTTTTTGCCGCAGCGGCTTTCGCCTTTCCAGCCAAGGCCGGCGCCGGCATCGAGGTGACGATGAACCAGGCAAAGATCATCAAATTGTCGCGCGCCGCCGATACGATTGTCGTCGGCAATCCGGCGATCGCCGACGCCTCCGTGCAGGACGCATCGACGATCGTACTGACCGGCAAGGGATTTGGCGTCACCAATCTCGTCGTCCTCGACCAGCAGGGCAATCCGATCGTCGATGAGCAAATAACCGTCGTGCGCCAGGCAGCGTCGTCGGTGCGCATCTATCGGCGTTCCGAAGTACAGACCATGTCCTGCGCGCCATATTGCGAAAGCTCGTATAAGAGCGATGCCGAGAAGGCCTCTGAAGCCGAAATGAGCGCCGTGCATTAGCTAGCCGACGTCTCCGTCTTTGGCGGGAACGTGCTTCGGTTATCGCCGGGTTAAGGCCTTCCCGTTGAATTTAACGGTCATTCCAACCGGACTTCAATCGGTTCCGACTAAGGGTGGACCGATACAGAAGCGGCATCGGCGGGCAGCGGACATGAGCAAGGCAGGACGAGCAGGCTCTCCAAGACGGTTTTTGGGCGACCGCCGCGGAAGCACGGCGATCGAATTCGCCATGCTTGCAATTCCTTTCGCGCTTCTTGTCTTCGCCATCCTGGAGAGCTGCATTTCTTTTGCCGCACAGGAAGTGATGGCAAACGCAACCGACGACATCGCGCGCCAGCTGCGTACCGGCCAATTAAGACCGACCGATGTGTCCGGCACCAAGCTGCGGGATATGATCTGCACCAAATTGGAGATCATGGTCGCGAAGACCTGTCCCGGATTGCTGGTGGACTTGCGCGAATATCCGACCTTCGCCGATGCGGCGCTGGCCGGTTTCAAGATCCAGGATGGCGACGTCGTGCTGACCAAAGGCACGAGCACACAGACCTTCACCGTCGCACCTGGCCTGGCGGAGTCGAGAAACATGCTGCGTGTTTTTTACAAATGGCCGGTGATGACCGACTTCATGGCCAAATCGATGGCCAACCTGAAGGACGGCAAAACGCTGCATTTTGCTTCGATCACTTGGCAGAACGAGCCGTTCGACAACTGAACCACGTAGTCGCTTGAAAAGGGCAAAGCCATGATTCGTGCGGGGGCACAGCTGGGCATCGCAGGGATTTGTACAAGAGCAGTCCGGCTTTGCTCGGACCGCCGCGGTATTGCGGCTGTCGAGTTTGCCCTCATCGTGCCTGTCCTGTTGATCATGTACTTTATGACAATGGAGGCCTCGCAAGCCATCGAGACCAGCAAGAAGGTCAGCCGCATCGGCAGCATGGTAGCGGACCTCGTCACGCAGCAGCAGACCGTCAAGGCGGCCGATGTCGATGCCATCATGGCGATCGGCAGTTCCACGCTCCAGCCCTACAACCGCTCGAAACCGAAGATCATTATCACGGCGATACAGGTGACCAACGAGACGACGCCGAAAGTCCTGGTCGTGTGGTCGCGCAAACTGGTCGATGGCGTCTCTAGCGTCGACGCTGTCAAGGATTCCACCACAACGGTCCCGAGCGCGCTCAAGATCAAAGGCACGTTCCTCATCCGGGTCGAAAGCGATCTCGCCTACAAGCCAATCATCACCTGGTCGGCGGACGGCCAAAGCCGGTTCGGGTTGAGCTCGGTCTTCAATTCGATATCGATGGCGGAAACATATTATCTGCGGCCGCGCAGGAGCCCGACCATTCCGTGCAGCGATTGCTGACGCCTGAAGCCCGCTAACCGGTCTGTTGCTATTGCTTGCGACCGCGGGCCGAGACTAGACGCACTATGGCTGCAGCCAGCACATCCCTCGGACCGGCAACGGTTCGACGACGATACCGATACGGAACGTTCCGATAATATCGCGCCACCGGCTCGCGCCAGGTTTGTGCAAGACGCATCCAGCAGCAAAGCCAGTACGTCGGCGAATGCTGTCAGGGCAAGCCTCATGCGAGCTCCGCGCCGCGCATTTCCATCCGCAGATCGACCATGCCGCGATTCGTCTCTCCGGGACCAGCACGCCAAGCCGTGCTGTTTGGGTTTCCGAATTGCCAATGGCGGCGCGGAACCCTATGTCTGAGCCAACACACAGGCAATGATGAACCTTTCGATGGCACGCGCCTTCCTTTTTGTCCTCGACTCCTTCGGCATCGGCGGCGCGGCCGATGCCGAACGTTATGGCGACACCGGCTCCAATACGTTCGCACACATCGCGCGGGCCTGCGCAGAAGGCCGCGCCGACCGCGAAGGCCTGCGTGCCGGACCCCTTCTTGTACCAAACATGCTCGCGCTCGGTCTCGGCCAGGCCGCGGCAACGGCAACGGGTTTCAGGTTTGAGAATGCCGGCAGTGCACCGCTTGCCGCCGCCTTTCACGGCGCGGCCCAAGAGGTTTCGAGCGGCAAGGATACGCCATCGGGCCATTGGGAAATAGCCGGCCTGCCGGTCCGTTTCGACTGGGGTTACTTCCCAGACAAGATTCCTGCCTTTCCGGCCGAGTTGACCGAAGCAATGGTGCGTGAAGGGAAGGTGCCTGGCATCCTCGGCAATTGCCATGCTCCGGGCACCGAGATTATCGAACGGTTCGGCGAAGACCATATCCGCACCGGCAAGCCGATCTGCTACACTTCGATCGACTCCGTCCTGCAGATCGCCGCGCATGAGGTTCATTTCGGCCTGGAACGGCTTTACGAGTTCTGCAAAGTGGTGCGCAGGCTCGTCGATCCGCTGAATATCGGCCGCGTCATCGCTCGGCCGTTTATCGGTGAAACCGCCGCCACGTTCGAGCGAACGCATAATCGTCGCGACTATGCCGTACCGCCACCGGAACCGACGCTGCTCGACCGGCTGACGGCGCGCGGCAGCCGGGTTATCGCGATCGGCAAGATCGGCGACATTTTCGCCCATCGGGGGATCTCGGAAGTCCGCAAGGCTGCCGGCAACATGGCGATGTTCGACAAAACGCTTGGTGCCATGGAAGACGCCCGCGACGGCGACCTCGTCTTCGCAAACTTTGTCGACTTCGACACCGAGTTCGGGCATCGGCGCGACGTTGCGGGATATGCCGCCGCACTCGAAGCTTTCGACCGGCGCCTGCCCGAGGCATTCGCACGGCTGAGGCCAGGCGATCTGCTCATCTTGACCGCCGATCACGGCAATGATCCGACGTGGCGCGGCACCGACCACACGCGCGAGCGTATTCCGATTATCGGGACACGGCCGGGTTTCAAAGGCGCAGACATCGGACTGAGGACAACATTTGCCGACATCGGCGAAACCGTGGCCGAACATCTCGGGCTGGCGCGCGGCCGTCACGGCACCTCCTTCCATGCCACGATAGGTGGCCATGCCTGAGCTGCCGGAGGTAGAGACAGTCAGGCGCGGTCTGCAGCCGGCCCTTGAAGGTGCCCGCATTGTCGGTGTCGAGGCACGCCGGCCGGATTTGCGGTTTCCGTTCCCCGAGAGATTTTCGGAGCGGCTGACCGGCAAGACGATTGCGGCGCTCGGCCGCCGTGCCAAATATCTGACAATGCACATGGACAACGGCCCGGTTCTGATCTGCCATCTCGGCATGTCGGGTTCGTTTCGCATCGAAACGGCCGACGAGAGCGCAACGCCCGGCGTGTTCCACCACGAACGCTCGAAAAACACTGCTCACGATCACGTCGTCTTCGACATCGCATCCCCTGCCGGCGTCCGCTCTCGCGTGATCTTCAACGACCCGCGCCGCTTCGGGTTCATGCTGTTTTCGGAAGGCGAGCCCGACATGCATCCGATGCTGGCGGGATTAGGCGTCGAGCCTACAGGCAACGCACTGGACGGCGCGCTGCTCGCTTCGTTGCTGAAAGGTCGCAAGTCACCGCTGAAAGCGGCACTTCTGGACCAGAGGCTGATTGCCGGGCTAGGCAATATCTACGTCTCGGAAGCGCTTTGGCGGGCCGGCCTGTCGCCGCTGCGCGAAGCGGGCACCCTCGCGAGAGCCGGCAAGAAAGCCAAAGAGCAGAGCGAACGCCTGGCCGAAGCAATCCGCTCGGTCGTCGCCGATGCGATCGCCGCCGGCGGCTCGTCGTTGCGCGATCATATGAAGACCGATGGATCACTGGGCTACTTCCAGCATTCCTTCGCGGTTTACGATCGCGAGGGGGAAGCCTGCTCCAAGCCTGGTTGTGGCGGCCACATCGAGCGTATCGTGCAAAGCGGTCGTTCGACTTTCCACTGCCGGGCCTGTCAGGCTTGAACAAGAAGCGAGGAGGAGCAAAGCATGGGCTATGAAACCATCATCGTCGAAACCCGCGGCAAGGTCGGGCTGATTACGCTGAACCGGCCGCAGGCGCTCAACGCGCTGAATTCACAAGTGCTGGCGGAACTGGTCGCGTCGGTGAATAGCATGGGCGCCAATGCCGACATCGGCGCCATGGTCATCACTGGTTCGGAAAAGGCTTTCGCGGCAGGTGCCGATATCAAGGAAATGCAGTCCATCTCCTATGTGGATGCCTATCTGCAGGATTTCTTCGTCGGCTGGGAAGAATTTACGCGGGCACGAAAGCCGATCATCGCGGCGGTGGCGGGCTATGCGCTGGGGGGCGGCTGCGAACTGGCGATGATGTGCGACTTCATCATCGCCGCCGACACTGCCAAGTTTGGCCAACCCGAGATCACGCTGGGCGTCATGCCCGGCATGGGCGGATCGCAGCGCCTGACCCGCTTTGTCGGCAAGTCGAAGGCGATGGATATGTGCCTGACGGGTCGAATGATGGACGCAGCCGAGGCCGAGCGTTCCGGCCTTGTGTCGCGCGTGGTGCCAGCCGGCGAGTTGATCGAGGAAGCGCTTAAGGCAGCGGCCAAGATCGCTGGTTTTTCCTTGCCGTCGGTGATGATGGCAAAGGAGGCCGTCAACCGCGCCTATGAGACGACGCTCACCGAGGGTCTGCGGTTCGAGCGCCGGCTGTTTCATTCGCTGTTTGCGCTGGATGACCAGAAGGAAGGCATGGCGGCCTTCAGCGGCAAGCGGAAGCCGAATTTCACGAACCGATGAGATGACGAAGGCGCCGGTCAAAAAGAAAGCGCTGCAGCGTTGACGCGCCGGAAAAGCTGAACTATAAGCCGCACCAACCGAGGCGGCCCTGTGGCTGCCCGTTTGTTTTTTGCGCCCTGCGGTATCCCGCAAGCGCCCACCAGATCAGAAGAGAGGCACCATGGCCAATACCTCCTCGGCCAAAAAGGCAACGCGCAAGATCGCCCGTCGCGCAGCGATCAACAAGAACCGCCGCTCCCGCGTCCGGACCTACATCCGCCAGGTCGAAGAGGCGCTCGCGGCCGGCGATAAGGCGGCCGCACAGGCTGCCTTCAAGGTGGCCGAGCCGGAATTGATGCGCGCCGCGACCAAGGGCGTGGTGCACAAGAACACGGCATCGCGTAAGGTGTCGCGGCTGGCCCAACGGGTCAAGGTGCTGTCGGCCTAATATATCTTTTCCTGAACTGCGCTTCTTCAAACCCGGCCAATCGCGCCGGGTTTTTTTCGTTTGCCGGCAAGTACTTAAAAGAAAGCCCGCAAAATGGCGCTCCGCGTGCATTTCAAAGTTCGAAATGCTTTGCCGGCGTATACATACCCGCTGATATTCGCAGCCTTCGAAACTGCCAATGCGAAAATTTCCGAGCGTCACAGATTACTGTTTTTTTTCAGAGGTTTACCGATGGTGATCCACAGCTTGTTCACATCGGCTGCGGCCGATAGGCGGCAATTGGCTGTCAAGCGAATTATTTCAGAAAATTTCGCGTTGTGTGGCCTTTTTCACATTCGCCGGAAAAGGGTTTGAATCACAATGGCTTTGTCAAAATCAACTGTTGCGGCATGGCGTTCGAAACGTGCCTTCCTAGCCAGATTCCTTAAAAATCCGTTAGGGGTGGCCTTGCCCTATCCACAGCGATTTCGGTAATGTCTGTCCATCGAAGGGACGGGCCCTTGGCCCTTGACCAGCCTGAAACCGGCCAGCTCAAATTGGCAGAGTTTACACCGCGGATTCAACTCCGCGGACGGGGTTGGTTTGTCTTTTCGATACGGTAGGGGACTGGCGTAATTGTACATGGCAGGTCGACGGTGCGCCGGCGGTTTTTCGCCGGACGGCATTTTGTTGCCCTGACATGACCAAAGCGGATCGGCTCTTCGGCGCCGGACCGACAACGAGGCGATTCATCAGCCGGCGGCGGCGATGGTGTCGCAGCGAAGACACGGTCGCCGGAAACATGGATGCAGGAGGCGCATCCCCGGCGGAAAACAGGTACAAGAGACAAGGAACTCGATCATGCAGAGCGGCGGCATCGAAAGGGAGCTTACAGGCGACCTCCCATTTCCTGGAACGTTAATCGGAAGGAACGACATGGCGGCTTCCAATGAAGCTGAACAGAAGTTCGATCGGGTCAAGGCCCAGTTGAAGGCGCGACTGGGAACCGAGGTCTATTCGAGCTGGTTCGGGCGCATGAAGGTCGCTGAATCCTCTAAGGGCATTGTCCGCATCTCAGTGCCAACCGCATTCCTGCGTTCATGGATCAACGGCCACTATCTCGATCTCATCACCGAGTTGTGGAAGCACGAGGATCCGGAGATCCTCAAGATCGAGATCGTGGTTCGCACCGCCACACGGCAGGGCCGCAACAGCGTCGAGCCAGAAGTGGCCCCGGCGCGCAAGATGACCAGGCAGACGCAAACCGCGCTCTCTGCGGGCACGGCGAGCCCCAGCAGGGTCGAACGGGTCCCGGTACCCCGCCCGGGGATGCCGGCAGAAACCGAGTTCCGGCACAATGTTCTCGGTTCGCCACTCGATCCACGCTACACTTTCACCTCCTTCATCGAAGGACCATCGAACCGAGTGGCTTTTGCCGCCGCCAAGGCGGTCGCGGAATCGCAGTCGAGCGCGGTGCGTTTCAATCCGCTCTTTCTGCACGCGACGGTCGGGCTGGGCAAAACGCACCTGTTGCAGGCGATCGCCGCAGAATCGCTGAAGCAGAATCCGAAATCGCGGGTCGTCTATCTGACGGCTGAGTATTTCATGTGGCGGTTCGCCACCGCGATCCGCGACAACAACGCACTGACGCTGAAAGAACAGCTGCGCGACATCGACCTCCTCATCATCGACGACATGCAGTTCCTGCAGGGCAAGTCGATCCAGCACGAATTCTGCCATTTAATCAACATGCTGCTCGACAGCGCCAAGCAAGTGGTGGTCGCTGCCGACCGGCCGCCGTCGGAATTGGAGTCGCTGGAGCCACGCGTCCGCTCGCGCCTCAACGGCGGCGTCGCGCTGGAAATGTCAGCCCCGGATTTCGCCATGCGTATCGGTATGCTCAAGCTCAGGCTTGCCACCGCCAAGCTCGACGATGCGTCGCTCGATATTTCCGAAGAGATCCTCAACCACGTCGCCCGCACGGTGACCGGCAGCGGACGCGAGCTCGAAGGTGCCTTCAACCAGCTTTTGTTTCGCCAATCCTTCGAACCGCAGATCACCATCGACCGCATCGACGAGATCCTTGGCCACATCTATCGTTCGGGCGAACCCAAGCGGGTGCGTATCGAGGACATCCAGCGCATCGTCGCGCGCCACTACAACGTGTCGAAGACCGAACTTCTGTCCAACCGGCGCACACGCACCATCGTCAAGCCACGGCAGGTCGCCATGTATCTGTCGAAGGTGATGACGCCGCGCTCGCTGCCGGAGATCGGGCGGCGGTTCGGCGGTCGTGACCATACGACCGTGCTGCATGCGGTGCGCAAGATCGAGGATCTTTCCGGTGCCGACAACACACTGGCGCAGGAACTCGAATTGCTGAGAAGGCTGATCAACGACCAGGCCTGACGGCCCGAAAAACGCCGGCTCGCGGACTCCGGCCTTTTTATCCCCTTTATCCCCGGAAAGCCCGTGCAGCCGGTCCGAACCGGTGGCGCGGGCTTGCGTTTGCCGGGTTTTTCCTGTCAGTTTACGCAGATTCTGAGCCTGTTCAGACCTTTCGCGGGGCGCCGCTTGCCGGAGACCCGTTCATTCATTCAAGCGAGCCTGTTTTGTCATGCGTGTTATCCTGGAACGGTCAAATCTCCTGAAGTCGCTCAACCATGTTCACCGCGTGGTCGAGCGGCGCAATACCATTCCGATCCTGTCGAACGTGCTGCTCAGCGCCGAGGGGGCCAGCCTTGAAATGAAGGCGACCGACCTCGACCTGGAGGTGACCGAATCAACGCCGGCAAAGGTCGAACGTGGCGGGGCGACGACGGTCCCGGCACATCTGCTCTACGACATCGTGCGCAAGCTTGCCGACGGCGCGGAGGTGGCGCTGAAGACCGACGAAGACGGCAACGCCATGACGGTGACGTCGGGGCGCTCGAGCTTCCGCCTGCAATGCCTGCCGCAGTCCGACTTTCCCGAGCTTTCAGCCGGGTCGTTCTCGCATATTTTCCGGCTCGATTCCGTCGGACTAAAGGGCCTCATCGAAAAGACCCAGTTTGCCATCTCGACCGAGGAGACGCGCTATTATCTGAACGGCATTTATCTGCACACGCACGAGGCCGGCGGCAAGCTGAAGCTGCGCTCTGTCGCGACCGACGGCCACCGGCTGGCGCGCGCCGAGATCGATGCGCCGGCAGGCTCTGAGGGCATGCCTGGCGTCATAATCCCGCGAAAGACGGTCAGCGAGCTGCAAAAGCTGGTCGACGATCCCGATGTTGCAGTCACCACCGAGTTGTCCGACACCAAGATCCGTTTCACCATCGGCAGCGTTATCTTGACCTCCAAGCTGATCGACGGCACTTTCCCGGACTACCAGCGCGTCATTCCGACCGGCAACGACAAGAAGCTGATTATCGATCGCCAGAGTTTCGCCGCTGCCGTCGATCGCGTTTCGACCATTTCGTCCGAACGCGGCCGGGCGGTGAAGCTTTCGATCGCCGAAGGGCAGGTCACGCTTGCGGTCAACAACCCGGATTCGGGCAGTGCCACCGAGGAACTGGCGGCCGACTATTCGTCCGATCCGATTGAAATCGGCTTCAACGCCAAATACCTGCTCGACGTTGCCGCGCAACTGACCGGCACGGAGGCGAAGTTCATGCTGGCGGATGCCGGTTCCCCGACACTGATCCACGATATGGCCGACGAGACCGCGCTCTACGTGCTGATGCCGATGCGGGTGTAGGGCCCGAACGGGGCCATCTTGCTGTCGTGACCAGATCTGCAAAACCGCAGCAGACGTACATAAGTAAGCTCATACTTACGAATTTCCGCAACTATGCGGCGTTGGCAATCGACCTTGATCCCGGCGCTGTCGTTTTCTCCGGCGACAATGGCGCCGGCAAGACCAATCTGCTTGAAGCGATCTCGCTGCTCACGCCGGGCCGCGGCCTGCGCCGCGCACCCTATTCCGAGGTGGCGCGCGAAGGCGGCGACGGTGGCTTTGCGCTGCATGCCCGGCTTGACGGGCCGGAAGGCCAGGTCGAGATCGGTACCGGAATATCGGGCAGCGACGGCGAAGCCGGCCGGCGGGTGCGGATCAACGGCGCGACGGCACGCTCAGCCGAAGACATGCTGGAATGGCTGCGCGTGGTCTGGCTGACACCGGCCATGGACGGCCTGTTCCCCGGGCCGGCTGCCGACCGCCGGCGCTTCCTAGACCGGCTGGTGCTGGCGATCGATCCTGGCCACGGCCAGCGCGCGCTTGACTACGAAAAGGCAATGCGCGGCCGCAACAGACTGCTCGCCGACGGTTCACGCGACGGTGCCTGGTTCGATGCGATCGAGATGCAAATGGCCGAGACCGGCGTGGCGATTGCCGCGGCGCGTGCCGAACTGGTGCGCCTGCTCGCCGCCATGATCGACCGGCTGCCCGGCGACGGACCGTTTCCGCAAGCCGACATCGGCATCTCTGGCGAACTGGAAGGCGAACTCGGTATTTTGCCGGCCGTCGACGTAGAGGAACGGTTCCGTCGTGCGCTTGCCCAGGGGCGCGACCGCGACCGCACCGCCGGACGCACGCTCGACGGCCCGCACCGTTCCGACCTCGTGGTGCGCCACCGGCCCAAGGCGATGCCGGCCGAGCTCTGTTCGACCGGCGAGCAGAAGGCGCTGCTGGTCGGCATTGTCTTGTCGCATGCGCGGCTAACCGGTGAGATGTCGGGCATGACACCGATCCTGCTGCTCGACGAGATCGCCGCCCATCTCGACGGCGGTCGACGGGCGGCCTTGTTCTCGATCCTGGAGGAACTAAACTGCCAGGCCTTCATGACCGGGACCGATGCCGCGTTGTTTGACAGCCTCAAGGGACGCGCGCAATTCCTGACCGTCGATCACGGCACGGTCAGGCCGACCATTTGAACTTGGTTCATGGCGCACTTCTGAGCGGCATGCATTGATACCTGACAAGCTTTTTCCTCCGCTATATGGTCCGGCGATGATCACAGCCGCCCTCACCGATGAAGAGCTCGAACGCTACGCCCGCCACATCGTGCTGCCCGAGATCGGCGGCGCCGGCCAGCAGCGGCTGAAGCGGGCGCGGGTGCTCGTCATTGGCGCCGGCGGATTGGGAGCGCCTGTGCTCGAATATCTCGCCGCCGCAGGGATTGGCACTCTCGGTATCGTCGACGACGACATCGTTTCGCTTTCCAACCTGCAACGACAAGTGATCCACGGCACGGACATGGTCGGCATGGCAAAAACCGACAGTGCCAGAGCGGCGATCATCCGCATCAATCCAAACGTCGTCGTGGAAGAGCACAATTTCAGGCTGACCGTCGACAACGCCCCTACCCTCATTGCCCGTTATGACATCGTCGTTGACGGCTCCGACAATTTCGAGACACGCTACGCGGTGGCCGACGCCTGCGCCGCGGAAAGCCGGCCGCTCGTGCATGCCGCCGTTGGCCGCTTCGACGGCTCGGTCACCGTACTGAAGCCATTCGAAACCGGCCCGGACGGCAAGTTGAACCCAAGCTACCGCGATCTCTTTCCCGAGGCGCCGCCGCCGGGACTTGTGCCATCCTGCGCGGTGGCCGGCATTGTCGGCGCGCTGACCGGGGTCATCGGCACGCTGCAAGCCATGGAAGCGATCAAGCTGATCACCGGGATTGGCGAGCCGCTGGTCGGACGACTGCTGCTCTACGATGCGCTGGCGGCACGCTTCGACACGATCCGCTACAAGCGAACCAGCCCGTGAGCCTGCCTGCCGACGTTTCCATCGTGCAGCTTGCGGCCGATTTCGACCGTTGGGACGAGGTGCTGGCGCTGGTCATGCGCGCCTTCGCCTTTATGGACGAGGTTATTGACCCGCCGTCCTCGGCGCATCGGCTCACCGTTGAAAATCTCAGGGCTAGAGCGTCGACCGTGAACTATCCGCAAGCCGTTGATCTGGCATGTTGATTGAGGCGGATAGCGGCTTTTGGATTGCAGGATTAGCGGTTT
>NZ_JAMYQK010000037.1:0-62857 GCF_040320845.1 Mesorhizobium sp. M0601 | reverse complement strand
TCTACCCGCTCAAGTCAAAATGGCAGTCGCGCCATCTCAGAACGAGGCGCCCCTCCCGCGAAGCGGGTTCGTGCATGAGGCGCGAAGCACACCTAGACTAGCGTCGGTCGGTGCCCAACACGATCCGCGACGCAGCGCGTGCCCCATACCCGCCGATTGCGTACCTCGGCCCTGCACCTATTCTGCACCTAGACGACTATGGCAGCCATTCGCTCTCGCAAAGGCCTTACGCCAAATAATTGATTTTACTGCGCAAACGGTTCGCCGCGACACTCCGTCGCATGGTAGACAAACCCCTTTTTGAGAGTCGCGCGTACCACAGGCAAGGCCGCGCTACCGCGTTACGCTCGAGACGCTGCAGAGCATGTTCCTTCGAGCATGAAGGTCAGACCGCTGAACATGCGCTTGATAGTGACCAGCCGGTCGAGACCGGCGCGGCATCGATCTGGCGCCCGTGCTATTCGAGTTGATCCTGTGGGCCGCCCAGCATGAAGAGACCGCCGCCCCCGCCGGAGGCGGTCTTCGCGATGGAGCGTGACCGAGTCGGCTATATCGCGACCATCCGCCAAGCTTGGGCGGAATCGGCCGCGTGAGCGGATGGGTCCCGAACACATCGACGAGCGTGAAGTGGTGGCTTATGCCCCGCCATCCCGGCCATGTTTGCGAAATCCTGCCCTTTCGCAGAGGCGGTCGTAATAGAGCTCGATATGGTCGAGCTGTGGTTTCTCGCCTGGCAGCGACCGCCAGCGATGAACGGAGAGCCCGATCGGGATATCGGCGAGCGTGAAATCGGGACCGCAGATAAAGCCGCCCGATTTGGCGAGTTCGCCATCGACGATTGCGACCATGCGCGAGAATGCAGCAATCGACCGTTCGATCTCGGCGGGATCCTGATGCTCTGGATTCTTTCGCACCAGCCCTTGGAAGGCGACTCGCCAACTATTGTTGAAATCCGACACCTGCCAATCCATCCACATCTCAACACGAGCGCGCGCGGCCGGGTCGCCGGGCAGCAAGTCGTACCGATCTCGGCTCGCTGCGAGATAGCGGATAATCGCGTTGGATTCCCAGACGATTGTCCCCGCGTCGTCGATCACTGGCACCATCGCGACGGGATTGAGCGCCCGAAACAACGGTTCGCTTATCGACCGGTGAGATCCACCCCAACCCTCAGGTTCGAATGCGAGGTCGAGCTCGGCGCATGCCCAGAGCACCTTGCGGACATTGATCGAGCCCGCATAGCCATAGATTCTCAGCATCGGATGTCCGCCCGGCCTTCGAGATAGAAGGCACAGGAACCCTCGAGCTCCACGCGGTCGCCGAGGACGCGGCATAGCAGCTCGCCACCGCGAGCCGAGGCCTGGAAGGCGCGCAAGCTCGTCTTGCCGAGCCGGGCCGCCCAGTAGGGCGCAAGTGCGCAGTGCGCGCCGCCAGTGACCGGGTCCTCGGGAATGCCCTTGGCGGGTGCGAAATAGCGGCTGACACAGTCATAGCCGTCGTCGCCCGGCGCGGTAAGAATCAGGCCGCCCCGGTCGAGCCGTGCAATCGCGGCGAGATCGGGCGCCAGTTGCCGAACGTGATCCGCAGTCTCCAGCAGCGCCAGATAGTTGAACTGATCTACGAGCACCTCGACCGGAAACCGCCCAAGTGCGGCGGCCATCGTGTCAGGGATCGTCGTCTGTATCATCGGCCGGGCTGGAAAGTTCATCACATAACCCGTTTCCGCGCGGGAGACGGTGAGCGGGCCGCTTGCCGAATGGAAAAACACCGAGCGGCGCTCGGGCGCGAGTCGCTCCATGACAACCGCAGCGCTCGCGAGCGTGGCATGCCCGCACAGCGGCACCTCCACCGTCGGCGTGAACCAGCGCAAGTGAAAGTCCGGGCCGTCCGGCACGAGAAAGGCCGTCTCGGCGAGGTTATTCTCACTGGCGATCGCCTGCAGATGCTCATCAGCTGCGAAGGCGTCGAGGACCATCACGGCGGCCGGATTACCGGCGAAGCGGCGGCTGGCAAAGGCATCGACTTGGTATAGCGGGACGAACATATCTGCTCCACACATTGAGGTCATAACAATCGTCCGATTGACTAGAGAGTCAATTCTATTAATGTCCCTATGACAATATGAGGCAATCATGATGACCCGCTGGAGCCCGGTACTCGATCGCTCGGATGCAGCGCCGCTCTATCGTCAGCTCGTCGATGCGATGGCGGCGGATATCGCGAACGGTCGCCTCCCTGCCGACGCGAGGCTTCCGCCGCATCGCGAGCTCGCCCATGCGCTCTCGATCAGTGTCGGCGCCGTCACGCGCGCCTATGGCGAAGCGACCGAGCGCGGGCTTATTGCGGGTCATGTTGGACGCGGCACCTTCGTCATCGACCGGTCGCCGGCAACCGCCGACACGGGACCTATCGACCTCACCATCAATCTTGCGCCGATCAATGCGAACGACGCCGTGCGCGAGGCTCTGAGCGCGCTGCGCCGGCGGCCAGCGTTGGTCGACCGGTTGGGCTATCAGTCGACTTGCGGGCTTAACCGCGACAGGCAGGCAGCCGCCGCCTGGCTCACCCGGACAGCCAATCTTCAGCGCATGGAATGGCAAACGGTGATCTGCTGCTCGGGCGCGCAGAATGCGATGGCGATCGCGCTAACGGCGCTCTGCGCACCTGGCGATCCGGTCTTGTGCGAAGCCGCGACCTTCCCCGGGGCGAAGGCGCTGGCTAGCCAGTTGGGCCATCCCCTCCGCGGCGTGGAGATGGATGCCGAAGGCGCAACCCCGCAAGCGCTGGACAGGGCCGCCGCAGAAACCGGCGCGCGCCTGTTCTACACGTTACCGACGCTGCAGAACCCGACTGCACGGACGATGGGACTGGAACGGCGCGCCGAAATCGTCCGGGTGGCGCGCGCACGCGGGCTCTGGCTCATCGAGGATGATGTCTATGCGCCCTATGCGCGCCATCTCGACGTGCCGCCGCTCGCGGCGCTCGCGCCCGAGCGCACGATTTATGTCAGTTCCTTGTCGAAGATCGTCTCACCGGGGCTTCGTGCCGGGTTCCTCGTCGCGCCAACAGGCGAGGTGTTCGACCGCTGCGCGCGGGCGATGCGGGCGTTGATGCATTCGCCGGCGGGGATCAACAGTGCGGTAACGACGCAGTTGATCGAGAGCGGCCGCGCTGACGAGATTGCAAGCGCAGCCATGGCCGAAACGCGTGTGCGGACGACGCGCGCGCTCGCGGTGCTTGGCGATGTGATCGAAAAACCGCGATCGGACGCCAGCCTGCATGTGTGGCTGCCGATGCCAGAGATCAATGCTGAGCGTGCAGCCGCTCGCGCGTCTTACGCTGGCATCCGGCTCACTTCACCAGCGGCATTCGCCGTTGCGAGCGGCGCCGTGGAGAGCGGCCTGCGTCTATGTGTCGGCAGTGTGGCTAGTGGCCTGGTGCTCGAGCGCGCGCTGATCGTGCTCAGGGGCATTTTGATGGATGAGCACGCCGATCACGAGCACGGCGTAATCTGAGCTCGCCGCGTCGCCAATGAGGGGCGCCGACAAGTGGAGGACCTTAAGGTAGAACTTGTGGAGCTGGACATGTTGCTCGGCCTCTTCGAGCCCCAGCAGCAATTGATCCTCGGGAAGCGTCTCAGCTCTTCGACCGAAGCGGTGACGTTGCAATTCCTTGATGATCTGGACCAGGCGGGCGTTCTCGACGTCGCGTGCCAGGATCATCGCCTTCAGCGCGTCCGGATCGTCGGGAAGCTGGTCTGCAGTCATTGCCATCACCGGCCCGCACAGCGGAATCCAGGCTGATTCACTTCGTCGCGGGTCAGCCTGCCTGGGCTGGAACGCGGGTCCGGCGCGCCTCGTGGACCCGCCGCCAGTCCAGCCCTTCCAATAGCGCCGACAGTTGCGCGGCCGTCAGCCGCATCATGCCGTCATGCACTTTCGGCCAGCGGAACTCCCCATCCTCCAGACGCTTGGCAAGACATTCTGCGAATCGAACCCAAGAGCGCAGCTCGGTTCATCCGCGATCATCAGCAGTTCAAGTAACCCCCACCCTGCGGTCACCTCGCTGGCGTCCACAAGCCGGGCAAGGAAAATGGCGTATCGGCGGGTAATCTTGACCCGACCGCCAGGCTTTCTCGGTGTCAATGACGACGCAATCTTGGTGCACCCCTGTCCAAGCGAGAGGTGTTCATGACGGTGTAAGGTTGAATGTGACTGCCGAGTGGTCGCTAAAGCCATGGCTACGAAATTGATCGTCAACCACCGAATCGATCAGCGATAAAGTCGATGAAGCTTCGCAGCTTCGGCGACATGTAGTGGTCCCGAAGATAGACAATCTGCATGGGCCGGCTCGGGAGTTCATAGTTCGGCAACAACCGGATCAGGCGGCCGGCGGTGACATCCTCGGCTAGCAGAACTTCCGGCTGCATAACGACGCCGAGGCCGTTCAGGGCTGCGACCCGTATCGCCTGACCATTGTTCACCTGGATCATGCCGGAAACGCGAACACGTGAGGTTCCCTCCTCGCCGATCATGCGCCAGGCCGATTCGGCGGAATAACGGAACGCTACACAACGATGGCCCGCAAGGTCCGCGGGGCGGTGCGGCTCACCGTGTTTCGCGATGTAATCCGGCGAGGCGCAGATCATCATCCGATAAGGCATCAGCGGCCGGGCAATCAAACCGGAGTCTGGGAGGGAGCCGATGCGAATCGCTGCCTCGACACCTTCCTCGATCAGATCGACAGTGCGATCGCACAAAGTGATGTCGAGTTCAACTTCAGGATAGCGCGCGGTGTAGTCCCCCAGCACGGGCATCAGGCCCTCCGCGCCAAACGAGACCGGAGCAGTCACGCGCAACCGTCCGCGCGGGACGATATGGTTGGCGAGTGCGTGGGCGTCCACTTCGGCGACCAGCCGGAGGATTTCCAGACAGCGTTCATAATAGACCCGACCAAAATCGGTGAGGCTCTGGCGGCGGGTCGTCCGGTTGACGAGACTCGTGCCCAATCGCTTTTCGAGTGCGTGCAGATGGTTGCCAACCATGGTCGGCGACATGCCGGATGCGGAGGCCGCCGCAGTCAGGTTTCCCTTTTCGACGATCTGCACGAAGACGGACATGCTGCCGTATAGATCCATTAAACAGTCCTGCTTCGTAGTGTTCTCATAATTGGCGATATTATAATGGCTTCATGAGTAATCTATTTGTCCATTCAACGGAATGCCTGCAGCAAGGCCTTCCTGGAGCTGATGACGCGCAGCGCTCTTGAACGGAGACATCGACACATGAGAACGACAGGAGGAACCGAGACGGCAGGCATGAAGCGGCTCGTATCGAAGATCGCGATCGTAACGGGCGACGGAACTGGCATGGACAAGGCGGTGGCGCTGCGGTTTGGCCGGGAGGGCGCCAATGTCGTCGTTTCGGGGCGCCGGATAGCAGAACTCAATGCCGTCGTTGACGAGGTCGTCTCGCAGGGCGGGAAGGCGCTGGCGACACCGGCCGATGATTCCGTTCCCGAGCAGGCCGAGGCGCTTGTCGATCAGGCGCTCGAACCCTTCGGCAGCCTGGATGTCATCTGGAACAATGCCGGCGTGCTGGGCGCCTTCATGCCGGCGCACAAATTGCCGTTCGATGAATTCGACAGGCTGATGTCGATCAACCTTCGCGGCGTGTTCGCCTGCCTAAAATACGAGATCGCGGCGAGGCTGGATCGCGGCGTTCATGGCGCCATCATCAAGACGTCGTCGTGGAGCGCCCACGGCGCGATGCCCCGGCATTGCAGCCTGTGCCACGAGCAAAGGCGCGCTCGACGCGATGGCACGAACGGTGGCCGTAGAGGTCGGAGACCGGAAGTATCCGCATCAACGATGTCAGCCCGGCATCATCGCGACGCAATGGGCCGGGCGGCGCTCGGCGACGACAAGGCGATGCGGCCGTTCGCGCTGCACACACCTGTACGACGTGTCGGTGAATCCGAGGATGTCGCCGATGTCGTCCTCTGGCTGTTGTCCAGCGATGCGCGCTTCGTGACAGGACAAAGCATTCTGGTGGAGGGCGGCTACACGCTTGGAGGCCAGCGTCCTTGGCCGAACAAGGCGATCACTCAGCACGCCTAATTGTTTGTCCCTCTCATCAGGCGCCACATTGGCGGGTTGCCTGTCAATCAAGAAACAAGACGAAGCCTGTTCTGCGAACACACCTGACGTCGGCATGGAGCCGCACGGTACGCACCCAAGAGAGAGACTCATGAAAGCCATTGAACTCACTGAACCTTCGCTTGATGCATTTCGCCCGGTTGTTCTGCCTGATCCCGTGCCAGGTCCGGGTGAGGTACTGGTTCGGCTGCGCGCCGCCACGCTGAACTACCTGGATATCGCCATCGCCATCGGCAACTTTCCGGTTCCCCGTTTTCCACTGATCCCGGTGGCCGATGGCGCTGGCGAGGTGGCGGTGGTCGGCACAAATGTCTCCGCCTTCAAGCCCGGGGATCGCGTCATTCCGCATTTCATGCCGCGCTGGCAGGGTGGTCCGATCTCGCCCGCCAATATCGCCGGCATGCGCGGCATTTCTCTCCCCGGCTCGCTGGCCGAATATGTGGTGATGCCCGAGACCGGCATTGTGGCCTTACCGTCTCATCTGGATTTCGCTCAAGGCGCGGCCCTGCCGATTGCCGGCACGACGGCCTGGAACGCGGTCCGCTCGGCGGAGCTTCGACCAGGTTCGACTGTGGTCATCCTCGGCACGGGCGGCGTCAGCATCTTTGCGCTGCAATTCGCCAAGGCGTCGGGCGCGACGGCTATAGTTACCTCATCGTCCGACGAAAAGCTGGAGCGGGCGAAGCAGCTTGGCGCTGACCTTCTCGTCAACTACCGTTCGACACCTGAATGGGATGACCAAGTGCTGCGACTCACCGATGGACGCGGCGCGGATCTCGTTGTCGATACGGTAGGCGAAGCGACATTCGCCCGGTCCCTGAAAGCGGCGGCCTTCGGCGGTACAGTGTTCACCGTCGGTTTTCTTACGGGTACTGCCGCATCCATTGATCTGTTCTCGATCATCGGCAAGGCGCTCAAGGTCGTGGGCAACAATACCGGCTCCGTTGCCGATCTTGCCGAGGCCGCACGCGCCATCACCGCGCAGCGCATCGTGCCGGTTCTCGGCCAGACGTTCGACGTCGCCGAAACCAGCGTTGCCTTTTCCAGACTTGCGGCGGGAGGCCAGCATTTCGGCAAGATCGCAATAGTGCAATAGCCGGATTGTCAGGTCATCGGTGTCCGCATGCCGGTGTCCGGCTCAACATGGGACAACAGACATAGGAGATCTGGGTATGCGACGAAATCCGCGATCATTCACAAGGTCGAAAGCGATCGAGGACACCTACGGATTTGCATGTGAAGGGGCGCGCGTTGCCCTGGTTCGGGAGCTGAGTATGCTCCTCAGCGACAGGTATCCGCCCCACGCGCTTACTAGCCCGAGGAACACTGAAAGCAGCGCTACAATAGCTTTTGGCGGCCGGGACTCGATTGCTGCCAGCCCTCGAAACATATCCAAGTCCCGTATGTCGCGATCAAAATGCACCCGACAAGGTTTACGGCAACTCCTATGCGGGCGAGCCGGAATACGACAGTTTGGTCTCTCGGCCACGGGCATTTACAACTGTATGTGGCGAAATGCCGAGGGTGCTTGTCGCCAAACTCGGCCAGGATGGGCACGACTGCGGCGCCAAGGTAATCGCATTGGGACATCTGCTTCGACGACGTCATCGGGCCGTTCTTCCAGACGTCGGACGAGGCGGCAACTCTTTCATCTCGCCGACAGAATGCGCTCGAGTGCTCCAGCGAACTTCAGAATATTGTTTTCGCCTTGGTGGCGTCCGACAATCTGAAGGCTCGGAGACAGAGACGCGGCATCGACGTTGATAGGCATCGCAAGCGCAGGATGTCCGGTGTGATCGAAAAGGCATGTCTGTCTGACCAGTGCCATCGTAAAGTCGTAAGACTTGTCCGAGACTATCAGTTCTTTCGCATCGCGTCGCGGACGTGACACCGAGAGCGTCGGCGTCAGTATGACATCGACCTCCTCCAACAGGCGATTGACCTGGCTGGCAAATCGAACCCTCTTCTCAGATGCATTGACATAATCACCCACCGGCGCGCCTGAAGAGCCGCAGCAAACCAGCTTTGGGCAATCGTCGGGTAGCTCCCAATATGATCCTTGAAATTGGCGTAGTGGTACGCGGCTCCCTCCACAAAGAAGATGCGTCCGTGCATCTCGGAAATCTCGTCGAGATTGGGAAGTTGAACCTCCTGGCATTCTACCCCATTTGTTTTCAGGAGTTCAAGGATTTGAGCAAAAGCATCCTCTTGCGTCAGCTTCGTGCAGCCAAACGGGATCGAACCCGATCTTTCGTACTGGCGCGTCGTCTCTGCCCTCGTCATCGCGAAGCGCGCCCCATGCTGCGGCCCAAGACACGCGCCAAAGCATTTCGCAATTCGGCAGCGGCTAACTACTCGTCCTCCGAACCTTCGAGTAGGCTTGATTCCAAAGATAATCGGCGCCCTGCCCGGCATAGCTGTTGGCCACGAAGATCGCACGGGTGTCCTGCTTCAGCACCTTTAGCCAGTTGTCGCTGGATGGCTGACCTGAATCCTGCCTCGATGCCAAGCCAGGTGCGCAGGATGGCGCTGCCCAACTCCGCTATAATATTTTTCAAACGCGTATTGCTCGTCTCCGAAGCGTTTGCCGACCGTCCGGCCGCACAGCTTCTCATGAGCGGTGGCGTGAATAAGCTCGTGCATGAGGTCTGCAAGTAGGGCTCGTCGGCGACAAGCGCCAATGAACTCAGTGTGAAAGTCCCATTTCACACTGTCGGCTTTTCCATGGATTCTGACGTCAACTTTTGGGGCGATTGCGGACCGGCCGTCTTAGGCGGGGATACAGGAGAGCGGACATTCAGGTCGTCGCGAACATCGTCGTGGCCTGACCCAGTGCTGTAAGATGACCTGCGATACGAAAGTCTCGACAGGTGGAATGTTGCCACTCAGTCATCGGTCCCGCGATTTTTCATTTGGCCAAGGATGGCTGCTGTCCTGTTGGACGCGTAATGCTAAACGCGACTGTAGGTAAGAAGGCCCTCGGGTGGGGGCGACCGTATGAGGAACTCCGTCATGCACAGACTGCGGAACAAAGCTACGCTGATCACCGGCGGCACCAGCGGCATCGGGCTCGCAACAGCACGCCGCTTTCTCGAGGAAGGTGCTCGCGTTGCGATCACCGGCACCAACGAGGGCCGTCTGGAAGAAGCCCGCAAGACTCTCGGCGACAATGTGCTCATCATCGCTGCCGATGCGGGCAGCGTTGCCGCCCAGGAAGATATCGCCCGACAGCTGGGAGCGGCATTCGGCAAGCTCGATGCTGTCTTCGTCAACGCTGGCATCGTTGACTTGCGTCCGCTTGCCGACTGGAGCGAGGCGGCCTTTGACCGGAGCGTTGCCATCGATCTGAAAGGACCTTACTTCCTGGTCAAGGCCTTGGTCCCGCTCCTTTCGAATCCGGCTTCCATCATTCTCAGCGGCTCCGTCAACGCACACATGGGAATGGCTGGAACGCACGTCTATTCGTTGGCAAAAGCCGGAATGATTTCATTGGCGCGAACGCTCTCTGGTGAGCTGATAGGGCGCGGCATCCGCGCCAATGTGATCAGCCCGGGCCCGATAGACACGCCGCTCAACGACAAGCTTGGTCTGGGTCCGGCGGAAACGAAGGCTCGGGCGAACGCTGTCGTCGGGATGGTCCCGGCAGGCCGCTTTGGGACGGCCGAGGAAATTGCCAATGCGGTGGTGTTTCTGGCGTCCGACGAATGCCGTTTCATGGTCGGTTCTGAAATGCTAATCGATGGCGGCATGAACATCATGTGAGAACTCGGCCCAGCGATGGGTCTCGAACTGCGGCTCACGCCAACTCGGTAGTGGCGAGAGAGCGCCAAGGCAGATCACTTTGTGGGGCAAGGCTTCTCGAACGCCCAGTCTTTCCGGCCTGCCGATCCATCCTGCTGGGCAAGTTCGAGATTGCGCGCGAAGCTGCCATTCGCGCCAACACTGGCCTAGTCCGCAAGTGGCGCCACCACGACCTCCAGCGCCGTCGCCTGCGATGTCAGCTTTCAGGAACGGCAAAGCGGATCTGTACGGCGCAAAGCCGCCATGCCGCCGCCGCGTGTGAGACTCTGCTTCGGGTCACAAGCAGAACAGCAGCCCCCTACGGCTCGTCCCTCACATCGCGCAAATTAGACACAACGCGGCGGTTCTGCGACCTGCAGGCGGTGTCGGGGCACTCGCGGACGAGCCTGTCCTTGCCGTAGCCCTTGGCCCACATCCGGTTGCGGTCTATGCCGCCGGCGGCGAGGTAGTCCATCACCGCATCGGCGCGCTGCTGCGACAGCGCCGTTTCCTTCGCGCCGGGATCGTCGGCGAAACCCTGCAGCTTGAGCAGCCAGCGCGGATGCTTTGCTAGCCAGGCGATCTGGGTGTCGAGGGTGGCCTTGGCGACGGAATCGAGCGCGGCCGAACCTTGCGTGAAATAGGTGCGGCGGCCGACATTGAGGATAAAATCCTCCTCGCTGCCCGGCTGCACGTTCTGGAAGCCGGCAACCTCGGTGTTGGTGACGTCGGGTGTGGGAGGGGCCAGCGTGTTGCTGGTCGAGCAGGATGCGGCCAGCAGCAGCAGGCCGGCGGCGAGCAGCCGGCGCGTGTTTTCAATGATGCGGTTCATGAGGCGCCAATCATTCGACAGTGGTGGAAGCGGGCGCCTGGTCGGCGATGTGCGGCAGGACCTGGACCGCGGTGCCGATCGGGCAGCGCTGGTAGAGGTCGATGATGTCTTCCGGGAACATGCGGATGCAGCCGCTGGAAGCGTCGGTGCCGATGCTCCATGGCTCCAGCGTGCCATGCAGGCGGTAGCCGGTGTCGGCGCCGTCGCGGTGCAGATAGAGCGCGCGCGGCCCGAGCGGATTGTTGGACGCGCCGCCTGCGATCATGTCCGGTAGCTCCGGCCTGCGCTTGCGCATTTCGGGAGGCGGGACCCAGTCCGGCCACAGCGCGCGGCGGTCGATCGTCGCGCGGCCGTACCATTTGAAGCCGTCCTTGCCGACGCCGACGCCGTAGCGGATGGCAGTCTTGTTTTCCATGATGACGTAGAGGAAATGGTGGCGGGTATCGACCACGACGGTGCCGACCGGCTCGCTACTGAAATACTTGACGATCTGGCGATGCCATCTCTTGTCGATCTTGGCGAAGTTGGTCTTGCGATAGACAAAATTGTTGTCGCTGGCGGTACCGGCGAAAAAGGATTTTGCCGCCGCTGCTTGAGCAATATTGCCGGTTGCACCCATCGCGACCAGCGCCAGGCCGCCGAGCACGACACCCCTGCGTGATAAAACCATCGGCAATATTCCCCCTCATGCCAAAAGCCTGGCGGACCATAGTTGAGAATTACTTCGCCTCAAAGTGGAAAATGCTGCGTTGCTTCAGTCCGCCGTGTCCGGACATTCGTCATTGCCGGGTTCGGGTGGGTAGACCGGGTGATCGGCAGATTGCTCGACGAGCGTGGATACAGGTGGGTTGCGGTCGACCTCGACGCCAAAAATGTAGAGCGGTCCCGGAAAGAACGTCTACCGGTCTTTTCGGCAACGCTTCGCAGGAGGAGATGGTGGCCGCCGCGAAAATTGACAGCGCAAAGGCCCTAGTGATCACTCTGGACGACCCCCGAGGTAGCCAGATCGGGCCTTGCGGCGCTGAGACGCAAACTGCCCGACCTCCCGTCAGATGCGATGGCGGAGCGCCTCAACGATCACCGCCATCGCAGGCGAGAGCTGTCGCCTGCTCGGGTAGTAGAGGTGATAGCCCGCAAACGGCGGACTCCAGTCGTCAAGCACGAGCCTAAGGCATCCCTTGGCGATGTGCTGGCTGACGAGGTTTTCCGGGACATAGGCGATCCCGAAACCGCTTATCGCAGCCTCGATCATGGGAATGGACGAATTAAAGGTGAGTTGGCCTTCCACCCGCACACGAAGGTCGCGGCCATCCCTGGCGAATTCCCAGGCATATAATCCGCCGAACGTCGCCTGCCGCATATTGATGCAGTCATGATCGACCAGATCCTGCGGTGCGGTCGGAACCGGATGGCGGGAAAAGTACTCGGGCGAAGCCACGGCGACGAGCCGCCAATCCGGCCCGATGCGCACTGCGATCATATCCCTGTCGATGCTCTCACCAAGCCGCACGCCTGCGTCGAAGCGCTCTTCCACAATGTTCTTCAAGCCGTTGTCGCTGTAGAGCTCGACGCACAGGTCAGGATAGTCGCCGAGCAAGGGCTGCAGCTTCGGCCAGACGGTCGTCTGGAGCGCATGGTCGGACAGCGTGATGCGGACCGTTCCGGAGGGTTTGTCGCGAAAGGTCACCAGGCTTGCGAGGTCGGCTTCGATTTCCTCGAAGCGTGGTACAAGAGATTGGAAAAGTCGCTCGCCGGCCTCGGTCGGTGCGACGCTCCGCGTCGTACGTGTCAGCAGGCGGACGCCAAGACGAGCTTCAAGCTCCTTGATTGTCGAACTCAGGGTCGACTGCGAGGTTCCGAGCCTGGCCGCCGCCTTGGTGAAGCTGCGCTCCCGCGCGACCGCCACGAACCATAGCAGATCCTTCATGCCATCGCGCTGCATAGGGCACCTCCGGTCGGACATTTATATCATGAGCAGATAAGTCCATGCGAATTACTTGGTCTAATAGAATGGGTTCCTCTGCAATATCTTCCGGCATGGCGACGGGGATGGGCGGCTGATCCGCCCCAGTCGCCTTGCAAGGATGCCAATCATGGAGACGACCTACGACACAAGGCTTGTCGAAGACCGCGCCGCATGGGGCGCGGTGTTGTCGATGGCGCTGTGTGTTTTCGTGCTCATCGCGTCGGAATTCATGCCGGTCAGCCTGCTGTCGCCGCTAGCGGCCGATCTCGGCATCACCGAGGGCCGCACGGGACAGGCGATCTCGATTTCGGGCGCTTTCGCCGTCGTGACCAGCCTGCTGGTCACCGGCCTCACGCGCCGGATCGACCGCCGACTGGTCGTGACCGGCTTCACCCTTCTCCTCATCGTGTCCGGGCTCGCTGTCACCTTCGCGCCGAACTACGCGTTCCTCATGGTCGGCCGGGCGCTGCTCGGCATCGCGATCGGCGGATTCTGGTCGATGTCGACCGCGATCGTCATGCGCCTCGTGCCGCAAGACATGGTTCCGAAGGGTCTCGCCATGCTAAACGCTGGCAATGCCATTGCGGCCACCATCGCCGCGCCGCTGGGCAGTTTTCTTGGCGCCTATGTCGGCTGGCGCGGCGCTTTCTTCCTCGTCGTGCCGCTTGGGGTCCTGGCGCTGGTCTGGCAGTGGACAAGCCTGCCGGGGCTGCCCCCGCGCCGGAGGAAGCGTCCTGGCATCCGCTGGCGCTCCTCGGCCGTCTTCCTGTCGCCACCGGCATGGCGTCAATCATGATGCTGTTCATGGGTCAGTTCGCGCTCTTCACCTATCTGCGGCCCTTCCTCGCGAGCGTCACCCGGCTCGACATCGCTGCCCTCTCGGCGGTCCTGCTGGCGATGGGGCTGGCGGGGGTGCTCGGCACATGGTGCGTCGGCCGGCTTTTGCGCACGCGCCTGTTCGGCATCCTCGTCGTCATCCCGCTGGTCATGGCTGCGCTGGCCGCTGCGCTCATCGCCCTCGGTGCCTTGCCGGTTCCCACAGCGCTGCTGCTCGTTGCCTGGGGCTTCTTCGGCACGGCCGCGCCCGTTGGCTGGGGCACGTGGCTCAGCAGGACGTTGCCGGACGACGCAGAGGCCGGCGGCGGGCTGCAGGTGGCGGTTATCCAGCTCGCCATTACAGGCGGCGCCGCGATCGGCGGCACGCTCTTCGATACGATCGGCTGGTGGGGTGCATTCACTTTCGGCGCGGTGCTGCTCTGCGGATCGGCGCTCGCCGCCTTTGCCGCATCGCATATGGCCCGGAGGTCTTTGCCATGACCATCGAGCGTGCGCCGCTTAGCCGCCGGACATTGCTCGGCGCCGCGCTCGCGGTGGCGGCCCTGCCTCGCGCAGCCGCCGGCCAAGAAGGCGAAGCCTCAGTCAGCCAGGAGCCCACTGACATGAAGATCAGGATGATTTTCAACGGCCGCACCATGACCGCCACGCTCTACGACAATCCGTCGGCGCGCGACTTCTTCTCCATGCTGCCGCTCGACCTCAAGATCGAGGACTACGCGCATAACGAGAAGATCGCCTATCTGCCGCGCAAGCTGACTGAAGAGGGAAGCGGTCCGTTCGCCAACGAGCAGCCCTATGACCTTTGCTATTTCATGCCCTGGGGCAACCTGGCCATGTTCTACGCCGACTATCGCCATCCCGGGCTGATCAGGCTCGGCCGCTTCGATGGGGGCGAGCAGGCCCTGCACATTCGCGGCGAGTTCCCGCTTCGCATCGAACGCATTTGAGGACACAAGGACATCACCATGGACATTCTTCGCGCAGGCACAAGGCCTTCCGCCAAGGGGTCGGCTGACTGGTTCACTGGCACGGTGCGGATCGATCCGCTCTTCAATCCCTTCGATGCCGGGCGGGTCCAAGGCGCACAGGTGACCTTCGAGCCCGGCGCCCGCACCGCCTGGCACACGCATCCGCTCGGCCAGACGCTGATCGTCGTCTCCGGCCTTGGTCGCGTGCAGCGCGAGGGGGGCCCGGTCGAAGAAATCCGTCCGGGCGACGTCGTCTGGTTCGCGCCCGGAGAAAAGCACTGGCACGGCGCGTCGCCTCAGACCGCCATGACCCACATTGCCCTCCAGGAGGTCAAAGACGGCAAGGTCGTGGACTGGCTGGAACATGTCAGCGACGCCGACTACGGCGCCTGATCTTCTCCACTCGAAAGGAACCAAAATGCTCGCAACTGTTCTTCACAAACCGGGCGACATCCGCTGCGAGGAAATCGCCGATCCGAAAATCATGCGGCCGACGGACGCCATCATCAAGCTCTCGGCAAGCTGCATCTGCGGCTCGGACCTGTGGCCCTATCGCGGGCTGCAGCCGGTCGACGGCCCGATG
This sequence comes from Mesorhizobium sp. M0601, assembly GCF_040320845.1. Lineage (NCBI taxonomy): Bacteria > Pseudomonadati > Pseudomonadota > Alphaproteobacteria > Hyphomicrobiales > Phyllobacteriaceae > Mesorhizobium > Mesorhizobium sp. M0601. The sequence continues at coordinate 47,734 of NZ_JAMYQK010000037.1, read as the reverse complement.
CATATGGGCCACGAATATTGTGGCATCGTCATCGAGGTCGGCGCAGAGGTGCGCACGGTCCGTCCCGGCCAGTTCGTCGTCGGCTCGTTCTGTCTCTCCGACAATACCTGCCCGCACTGCCGCTTCGGCTTCCAGTCGTCCTGCGTGCAACGCGAATTCATGTCGGGCGCGCAGGCACCTTATGCCCGCGTGCCGTTGGCGGATGGCACACTGGTCGCCACCGCCGAGGTGCCGCCGGCCGAACTCATCCCCGACCTGCTGGCCGTGTCCGATGTGCTCGGTACTGGCTGGTATGCGGCCGACGCAGCCGAGGTCCGAGAGGGATCGACGGTGGTGGTGGTCGGCGACGGTGCGGTCGGCCTGATGGGCGTGCTTGCGGCCAAGGAGATGGGCGCCGAGCGCATCATCGCCATGAGCCGGCACGTCAGCCGCCAAAAACTCGCCCGCGAGTTTGGCGCCACCGACATTGTGGCCGAGCGTGGCGAGGAAGGCGTCGCGCGCATCAAGGAGCTCACCAAGGACGTCGGCGCGGACTCCGTCCTGGAATGCGTCGGCACGGCGGAATCCTTCGACCAGGCGCTGGCCTGCTCTCGCCCCGGCGGCACCATCGGCTATGTCGGCGTGCCGCACGGCGTGAGCTTCGACGGCCAAAAACTATTCTTCGGCCAGAAGCGCATGTTGGGCGGCCCGGCGCCGGTGCGCCGCTTCCTGCCCGACCTTATGGACCGTGTGCTGCAAGGTCGGATCAAGCCCGGCAAGGTCTTCGACCTCAAGCTGCCGTTGGCCGAGGTCGCTGAAGGCTACCGCGCCATGGACGAGCGGCGCGCCATCAAGGTCATGCTTTCGGTGTGAGCGAAGATTGGACGGACGGCCTGTGCGCACCCACAACAATCAGAAAAGGAACAACGCATATGACGATGAGATTGAAGATCGCCGCCCTTGCGCTTTCAGTTATCACGCCGGCTTTCTCGCAAGAGTCCCCGATCATTGGCGCATGGCGCATGAGGTCGCTCGAGGCCGGTGCCGATGGAAACCTCAAGCCCGTGCCATATTCCGGCCGGTCATCTTCACCGAGGCCGGCACCCTCTCGGTGCAGGCCCAGAACCCCGATGCCAAGGCGCCGGACACGCCTTATACAGCGAATGGCTACGAAGCCTATTACGGGCCGGTCGCCATCAACGACCAGGACAAGACCTTCGTCATCACGATCGAGTCCTCCCTGGTCCGCAACCTTGTCGGGAAGAGCATGAAACGCAAATTCGAAGTCTCGGACAACAAACTGGTCCTCACCCCGGACAATCCGGCCGAAGGCTGGCGCGTGACCTACGAACGTTACTGATCGGAACAGCCCGACTGTCAACATGTCATGGTGGCCACAATGGCGCGGACTTCTGACCGAAATGGCGCGATGGCGGAACTGGTGCCAATCATGGCGGCTGTCTTCGCCGGCTTCCTCCTGATCGGCTTGGCGCTACCCGTCCTGCCGCTGCATCTTCACCAGCAGCTCGGCTTCGGCCCCTTCGCAGTCGGGCTGGTGACGGGCAGCCAGTTCGTCGCCTCGATGCTGTCGCGCATTGGAGCCGGAAATTATGCCGATGGGCGCGGCGGCAAGCGGGCCGTCATCGTCGGCCTCATTGCCGCTGCCCTGGCGGGGTTCATTTACCTCGGCTCGCTGGCATTGCTCGACCGGCCGGTAGCGTCCGCATCGGCGCTCTTCGCCGGCCGGGCGGTACTGGGCGCGTCTGAGAGCTTCATCATCACCGGCGGCGTCGCCTGGGGCCTCTCCCTTGCAGGCGGACAGAACTCCGGAAAGGTCATAGCCTGGGTGGGCACGGCGATGTTTGCGGCGCTCGCGCTAGGCGCGCCGATCGGATCTGCGCTTTACGCGGCGAGCGGCTTCGCCGCGGTCGCACTCGCGACGGTCGGCCTGCCGCTTGCGACACTGCTTGCCATCCTGCCTATGCGTGGCACCAGCCTCGCCGCGAGCGCCGCGCGACAGTCATGGACGAGCGTGGCGCAAGCGGTCTGGCTTCCCGGCGTCGGAGCTGCTTTCAGCAGCCTTGGCTATGGCGCGATCCTGTCCTTTGGCGCGCTGCTCTTTGCCGAACGCGGCTGGCAGCCGGTCTGGCTTCCCTTCACCGCTTATGCCGCGTCGCTGATCGCGGCAAGGCTGTGCTTCGGCCACCTGCCTGACAGGTTGGGGGGCGCGCGCGTCGCTGTGATCTTCGTGGCGGTCGAGGCGGCAGGGCTGATGCTGACCTGGCTTGCGCCCGGGCCTGTTCTCGCCGCCATCGGAGCGGGCCTGACTGGCCTTGGCTACTCCCTGGTCTATCCCGGTTTCGGTGCCGAGGCCGTAAGCCGTCTTCCGCAACGCAGCCGCGGCCTGGCCATGGGACTGTACACCGTCTTCCTCGACGTGGCGCTCGGCTTCGGCAGTCCGGCGCTCGGCTTGGTCGCTGGGTCGGCCGGGCTGCAATTCGTCTTCCTCGTCGTTGCGACGGCAACGCTTCCGGCCTTGGGCATCGCTCTGCTGCTGGGTCGCCGTAACGCTCCACTATAGCTAGTCTGTGCTCGAGATGTCGCGCAACCACGATCGCTCCCGCTTTGGGCGACGTCTGCTTCCGGGCAATGACAAGACCGACGTCTACGGCCGACATAGGGCGCAGAGCAGACGGTCGGGTTTCCAACCCGGAGCGACAAGAGTTGACCTTTGGTCGGCGCAAGTGTCGTCCTGACGTGACCCAATGCGTCTTCCGTTGCGAGCGTCGCTTGCTGGAGCTGCGTTAAGTCGGTCGGAGGCCAATGGTATTTTCAATGGAAAGCTAATATGCATGGAAACCCAACGAGCAGCGCCTGCCAGATACCTGAGGAATGCCATGCGAAGGCTCATCTTCACGGCGATGTGTATCGCCGCCGCAACAGCCGCTAACGCCCATGATTGGTACGAAGATAAGATTGACCCACAGACCAAATTCAAGTGCTGCGGCGGTTCAGATTGCCGCGCCATACCTCGGTCTTCGGTGCGGTCCAGGGTAGACGGCGGGTACACTTATTTGCCGCATAATTTCACCATCCCACGGGACCGGGTACAGGAATCCCCGGACGGGCAATACCATATCTGCGAAAATAAATATGTTGTAACCAACCAGCTGTATTGGCGTTGCTTCTTCGCGCCTCGTGTCGATGTATCTATACTTCTAACGCATTAACCGCGCGTCGCTTCCGCAACTTACATATGCAATGTGCTAGTCCAATTAATTCTGTTGGACTTTCTTCAAAATTGCCGAAGCTCAAGCGGTGCGCGACTGCCTCAGGGATTTCATTGGATACGTCGCGGCTATCGAGAGCCTGCGCCCCTGGGCGTAACTCCATGGGCGCTCCGCAGGTGACTTCTGGGCGCGCTCCGCAATTCGGTGACAGTCCAGATTTGATCGTGTCGGCGCGGCCGTGTTGTGTAGATTGGCTGCGTGGCCCGCCTTGCCCGCATTGTCGTTCCAAGTCCACTCGCCACGTGACGCAAACGCGGTAACGGCTGGCGATTTCGACCACGATGGACAGCCAAGCGATAGGGGATAACTGGCGCGGGATCATCAGCACGGTTCATGCGGGCGCGGCATTCGCCGGATGAGGCAGCTGCGGCTGCGGCCTCGAATTTGACGCATCAGCACTTGCAAATCGTCAGCCGAGGTCTTTTGCTCGCGCGATAGTTGCCCTTGACCGTTGAATGGTTGGCGAACAGATGAACAAAATCGATCGACGGCGGCCAGAATCAGAAACGGACGCCACAGTAAATGCCGCAAGACTTGGAACTCGGCTGCGCCTCGCCCGCCAGACACGCGGCATGACGCTGAAGACGCTGGCCGCGGCTGCGAATTGCTCGGAAAGCCTGCTGTCCAAGATCGAGAACGGCAAGGCTTCGCCGTCACTGCCCATGCTTCACCGTCTGGTCGAGGTTCTCGACACCAATATCGGCTGGATGTTCGAGCAAGTCGACGACGATGAGGCGATCGTATTCCGGGCAGGCGCAAGGCCTTTGATCGCGCTCGACGCGCTACGGCGTGGCGAAGGAATTTCGCTCGAACGCATCATCCCGTATTCGCCTGGACACCTCTTACAATGCAACATCCATCACATCGAGGCAGAGGGCTCGAGCGAAGGTCCGATCCAGCATGCCGGCGAGGAAGTCGGCTACGTGCTCGCCGGGCGGGTCGAACTGATCGTCGACGGCAAGCGCCATGCTCTCGCCACGGGTGATGCCTTCGTGTTCAGGTCGGAGCTGCCGCATCATTACCGCAACATCGGCGAGGAACGCGCTAGCATTTTCTGGGTCAACACGCCGGCGACTTTCTGAGCAACGCTGTGCGTTCATTTGGATTGACAAATATTCAAGTCTCTTGAATGCTTGCCTCGTGCCTGTAGCACCAACGGGACCAGCCGAGGTCTGGTCCGCAAGCAAGGGGAACCGAAATGCGTCTGTTCAAACTTCTCGCCGGCTGTGCCGCCGTCATTGCCATGGGCTCGGCAGCCATGGGATCGGCGCTTGCCGATACGTTCGCTCTCGTCAACATCAACCAGCAGGCCCTGTTCTTCAACCAGATCAACGAGGGCGCGCAAAAGGCAGCCGACGCCGCTGGCGCCAAGCTGGTCATTTTCAACGCCAACAATGTGCCGAGCGCGCAGAACGACGCGATCGAGAACTACATCACGCAGAAAGTCGACGGCATCATTCTGGTCGCCATCGACGTCAACGGCGTCAAGCCTGCGATCACTGCAGCCAAGGCGGCCGGCATTCCCGTCATAGCCATCGACGCGCAGATCCCCGACGGCGACAATATTTCGTTCATCGGCGTCGACAACACCAAGGCCGGCGAGGACATCGGCAAATTCTACGCCGACTATGTGAAGACCGATATGGCCGGCAAGGCCAAGATCGGTATCGTCGGCGCACTCAATTCATTCATCCAGAACCAGCGCCTCGACGGCTTCAAGAAGGCGGTGACCGAAAGCGGCCAGGGCGTCACCTTCCTCGACACAGTCGACGGCCAGAACGTTCAGGAGACCGCGTTGAGCGCTTCGGAAAACCTGATGACGGCCAATCCAGACATGAACTCGCTCTATGCGACCGGAGAGCCGGCCTTGCTCGGCGCCGTTTCGGCGGTGACCAGCCAGGGCCGCACCGGCGACGTCAAGGTGTTCGGCTGGGACCTGACCAAGCAGGCCGTTCAGGGCATCGATGACGGCTGGGTGGTGGCGGTCGTGCAGCAGGATCCGGCCGGCGAAGGCAAGGCCGCGGTCGAAGCGCTGGGCAAGATCAAGAAGGGCGAGAAAATCGACCCGATCATCAATATCCCGGTGACGATCGTGACCAAGAAGAATGTCGACCAATATCGCGCGATGTTCAAGTAAACTGCGTCGGCGACCGAGCCGCGGCGCCGCCCGAGGCTGCGCCGCGGATCCCTTGCAATCGCGTGGAATTCCAGATGAGCAGTGGCCAGACCTATCGGGTGCGGATGAGCGGCATCTCAAAGCGCTACAACGCCATCCAGACGCTCGATGACGTGTCGCTAACGCTGAAGCCGGGCGAGGTGCTGGGGCTGGTCGGCGACAATGGCGCCGGCAAGTCGACATTGAGCAAGGTGCTGTCGGGGGCAGTGGTTCCCGACGCCGGCACCATCGAGATCGACGGCAAGCCGGTGATCTTCAGCTCGCCGGCGGACGCACGTGCGGCGCGCGTCGAGATGGTCTACCAGGACCTGTCGCTGTGCGACACGGTCGATGTTGCCGGCAATCTGTTTCTCGGCCGCGAGCCGCGCCGCCGCATCGCAGGCATTTCCTTTCTCGACAAGAAGCGCATGCATGACGAGACGCGCCAGATGCTCGATCGGCTCGGCATCGTCATTGCCGACACGCGGCTCAAGGTCGAAAACCTCTCCGGCGGGCAGCGCCAGTCGATCGCGATCGGCCGCGCCGCCTCGTTCGAGCCGGCCGTGCTGATCATGGACGAGCCGACGGCAGCGCTTGCCGTGGCCGAAGTCGAGGCGGTGCTCGAACTGATCCGCGCGGTCAGTGCGCGCGGTGTCAGCGTCATCCTGATCACCCACCGGCTGCAGGATCTGTTCCTCGTCTGCGATCGCATCCAGGTCATGTATGAAGGGCGCAATGTCGCCGAGCGGCTGATCGGCGAGACCAATATCGAAGACGTGGTCAATCTGATCGTCGGCCGCAAGTTCAGTGCGCGTTCCGCCACCAATGGCTATCGCGGCGGAGCGCCGGCATGAGCGACGCGATCCACACCGCCCAGCCCTCACGAGTACGCAGGGGCACCTGGCGCGATGCGCTGCTCGCCAATGGCAGCGTCGTCTCAATCGCGCTGTTCTTTCTGGTCGTCTGCATCATCTTCTCGGTTGCGACCGACGCGTTTCTGACATCGCCCAATCTGTTGAACATCCTGCGGCAGTCGGCGCCGCTGCTGATCGTCGCCGCGGCAATGACTTTCGTCATCACCACTGGCGGCATCGATCTTTCGGTCGGCTCCGTGCTGGCGCTGGTGGCGACGCTGTCGGCGACGCTTTTGCAGTTTGGCCTGCCGTGGCCAGTCGTTATCCTCGCCATGTTGGCGCTCGGTGCCCTGCTTGGGGCGGTACAGGGCTATTTCATTGCCTATGAGGGCATCCCGTCCTTCATCGTCACGCTTGCCGGGCTTTCGGTGATCCGTGGCGTGGCGCTGCTGATCACCGGCGGCTATTCCATCCCCATCGAGCCCGGAAGCGCTTTCACCGTGCTGGGCCGCGCCTGGTTTCTTGGCGTGCCGGTGCCGGCGCTGATCGCGCTGGCGATCCTGGCCATCGCCTATCTCGCCTTCAACGAGACGCCATTCGGCCGCTATGTCACCGGTATCGGCGCCAATGCCGAGGCGGTGCGGCGCGCCGGCGTCAACACGCGGCAGACGACGCTCTTCGTCTATGTGATTTCCGCCACCGCGGCAGCCCTCGCCGGGATCATTATTGCTGCCCGGCTTGGATCGGGATCTTCGAATGCCGGCCAGGGTTTCGAGCTGGAAGTCATCGCCGCCGTCGTGCTCGGCGGCACCAGCCTGTTCGGCGGCCGCGGAACGATCATCGGCACGGTGCTCGGCGCGCTGACCGTGGCCGTCATCGGCAACGGCCTGATCCTGGCGCATCTGTCGCCTTTCCTGACGCCGATAGTCACTGGAACGATCATCCTGATCGCCATCTGGCTGAACTTCCGCCTGTTTCGCGGCGCCGTGCGGAGCCGTTGAGCCGATGAGCGATCTGTTCGATGACGCGGTGCCCAGGCGACGGCTGCCAATCGGCGTCGAAACCGGCCATGTGATGACCGTGCTCGGCCCGGTTCCGGTCGAGGAGATGGGCATTACGCTGATGCACGAGCACATCTTGCTCGATGGTGCGCGCAGCTGGAAATGCCCCTGCCGTCCCGATGACATGGCGATCGCCGAGCAGCCGGTGAACATCGAGATCATCGGCGAGTTGCGCATGAACCCATACGTCAACCGCGACAACGTCTCGCTCGACGACGCCGACCTGGCGCTGTCTGAGCTGCAGCGCTATCGCGCGCTGGGCGGCCACACCGTCGTCGATGCCACTAATATCGGCATCGGCCGCGCCCCCGAAAAGCTCGCTCGCATCAGCCGCATGTCCGGCCTGAAGATCGTCATGGGCACCGGCTTCTATCTCGAGCACACCCATCCCGAATGGCTGAAGGCGATGGATGTGGACGCCGTGACCGAGTTCATCGTCAACGATGTCGGCGGCGGCGAGACGCAGCCGCCGATCATGGCCGGGCTGATCGGCGAAGTCGGCGTCAGCAAGGATTTCACCGCCGAGGAACGCAAGTCGCTGCGGGCTTCGGCGCGCGCCTCGCGCATAACCGGCGTGCCGCTGTCGATCCATCTGCCTGGCTGGGAGCGGCTGGCACACGAGGTGCTCGATATCGTCGAGGCCGAGGGCGCCGATCTTCGCCACACCGTGCTCTGCCACATGAACCCGAGCCACGACGATCCCGATTACCAGAAAAGCCTCGCCCGGCGCGGCGCGTTCCTCGAATACGACATGATCGGCATGGACTATTATTATGCCGACCAGGACGCGCAATCGCCCTCGGACGAAGAGAACGCACGCGCCGTCGCCGGCCTTGTCGAGGCGGGCTTCGGCGACCGCCTGCTGTTGTCGCAGGATGTGTTCCTCAAGATCATGCTGACGCGCTTCGGTGGCTTCGGCTATGGCTATATCCTGAAGCATTTCATACCGCGCCTGAAACGCCATGGCGTCGAGCAGCCGGCCATCGACCGCATGCTGATCGCCAATCCGAAAAGCGTATTCGCGCGGCTCTAAGCGGCCTGGAATTACACTGGAGTTCAAATGTCCAAGAAGAAGATCCTGCTTGCCGGCGAATCCTGGGTGTCGACCGCGACCCATATCAAGGGTTTCGACCAGTTTCCGACCGTTACCTACCACACCGGCGCAGACGAGTTGCTGGGCGCGCTGAAGGCGACCGACTTCGACGTCACGTTCATGCCGGCGCATGAAGCGCAGCGCGGCTTTCCACAGACCATGGAGGCGCTGTCGGCCTATGACGCGGTCGTGCTCTCCGACATCGGCGCCAACACGCTGCTGCTGCATCCCGACACCTGGGTCCACTCCAAGCCGACGCCGAACCGCCTGCGCCTGCTCCGCGATTACGTCAGCGGCGGCGGCGGTCTATTGATGTTCGGCGGTTACTACAGCTTCCAGGGCATCAACGGCGGCGCGCGCTACCGCAAGACCCCGGTCGAGGACGTGCTGCCGGTGAATTGCCTGGCCTACGACGACCGCGTCGAGGTTCCCGAAGGTTTTGCGCCCGTGCCGAAACCAGGGTCGAGCCATCCCATCCTCAGGGGCCTCGGCTCGGACTGGCCGATCCTGCTGGGTTTTAACGAGGTGACGCTGAAGGACGGGGCCGAGGTCCTGGCCAGTGTGTCGTCGGATTATGGCTCGCTGCCGCTGCTTGTCACCGGCCGTTACGGCAAGGGCCGCACCGTGGCCTGGACATCCGATGTCGGGCCGCATTGGCTGCCGCCGCAATTCATCGCCTGGCCAGGCTACAAGACCCTGTTCGAACAGATGCTGGGCTGGGCGACCGGTGAGAGCTGAGCCATGCATGTCCACGTCGTCGGCAATGCCTGCGTCGACACCATGTTTCGTGTCGGCCGCTTCCCTGCCCCGGGCGAGACCTTGAATGCCGTGAGCTACGCCGACGGTCTCGGCGGCAAGGGCGCCAACCAGGCGGTCGCAGCAGCACGGACTGGTGCAGAGATGACGTTCTGGACGGCGCTCGGCAAGGACCCCGCAGGCGCATGGATCAGGAGCCGCCTCGACAGCGAGCTGTCAGACCTTGAGGTGAGCGAATTCGAGCTGCCGAGCGACCGCTCGACCATCGTCGTCGATAAAGGCGGAGAGAATTTCATTGTCAGCGGCGTCGCCTGCAGCGAAGCTTTCGATCCGGTGGCGCAAACAGCACTTGTCCGCTGGATCGCCCCCGGCGACATCCTCGTGTGCCAGGGAAATTTGCGGACTGCCGTGACCAATGCCTGCCTCAGAGCAGCAAAGGAAAACGGTGCGCGCACCGTTCTCAACGCCAGCCCGATCGACACGGCCTCGCTGCCCGATCTCGGCCTGGCGGAGGTTCTGGTGGTCAACCAATCTGAGGCGAAAACCCTGACCGGCAGGGGTGACATCGCGGCGGCGGCCGATGCGCTGGTGGCCAAAAGCGCAGGCACCGTCGTCATCACTCTCGGCGCCGCAGGCTGTCTCCTGCTTGGCCCGGGCCATGAAGAGCCGCTTCGTTTGCCGGCGCCGCGAGTCGAAGCGCTCGACACCAGCGGCGCGGGCGATGTGTTCTGCGGCTGTCTGGCCGGTGGGCTTGCCCGGGGCATGCCGGTCATCTCGGCGCTGAAGCTGGCGCTCGCCGCCGCCGCAATCGCCGTGACACGGCCGGGCACGCTGGCATCCTGTCCTTCCGCCTCCGAGATGGCGGCGCTCATCGATCAAATGGAGCTCTCATGACCCAGCTCGGCCAATCTGGCGGCGACGCGCTCGTAGACCTTTTCGGCCGCACAAAGGTGGTGATCGGCGTCGTTCATCTGGCGCCGCTGCCCGGCGCGCCGCGCTATGACGGCGAGGCTATCGAGGCGATCTACCAGCGCGGGCTCGACGACGCCAAGGCCTATCTCGACGGCGGCTGCGACGGCGTCATCGTCGAGAACCATGGCGACATCCCCTTCGCCAAGCCTGATGATATCGGCCCGGAGACGGCGGCCTATATGGCCGTGGTTTCCGACCGCATCCGCCGCGAACTCGGCAGGCCGATCGGCATCAATGTGCTGGCCAATGGCGCGATCCCGGCCCTGGCGATCGCCAGCGCAGCCGGCGCCGGCTTCGTGCGAGTCAATCAATGGGCGAATGCCTACGTCGCCAATGAGGGCTTTGTCGAAGGCGAATCGGGCCGCGCGGCACGCTACCGCGCCAGGCTGCGCGCCAACGGCATCCGCATTTTCGCCGATGCCCATGTCAAGCACGGCGCACACGCCATCGTTGCCGACCGCCCGGTGGAGGAACTGGTCAAGGACCTGGTCTTCTTCGACGCCGACGCCATCATCGCCACTGGCCAGCGCACCGGCCACGCCGCGGATTTGGGCTACATAAGTATGATCAAGCAGGCCGCCGGCCTGCCGACGCTGGTCGGCAGCGGTGTCACGCCGGACAATGCCAAGGATATTCTCGCCATTGTCGACGGGGTCATCATCGCCAGCGCGCTGAAGCACGACGGCGTCTGGTGGAACCAAGTCGACTCTGCTCGAGTAAAGGCTTTCATGGGTGGTCTGAAGCGATAGCCGACTACCCTACCAGCCAAGGGCCTTACCTGACTCTATGTTCCCTTCACGATTCTCGGTTTAGTCGGTCGGCGGGATTGAGCCGCGCTCTCGAGGGCCAGGGCCAACCGCTTCTCGTCTTCGATGGCGCGATCGACTGCCTCAATTTCCTCTTGGAGCACCTTCAGCTCGGCTCCGTAGCTGGAGCCGTCGCTGTCCCCGATCTGAAAGCCACTTGCCCGCATTGCGTCGCGAGTATGGTGCACGTTACGGACTCCTTCGCGCCGCGTCGCGACCAAGATTTCCCTAAACTCTCCAAGACGTTCAACGTGATTGCGAGCCATTGCGTTCTCCTATTTCGTCGTCATCGTCGCCGACGGCGATTCAGAACGGCTAAAACTTACGGAGATACTCTCGACAAAGCATGAGTGCGGAAGCTCAAATTTGAATGTCTTGCAATAGCGTGAAGCGCAGCAGGCGGAAATTGGCTTCGACCCGATCGATCTCAGACCAAATGCCAGACACCTTCGGCCGAGCGCGTCTGCGGCTCCCCCAACGGGGCCATCCGCTCATGTAATCAGTAAAAAGTCGAGTGCGAGAATGACCCGGGCCATGGACGTCCCGCCATTCCTGGTCGAGTTTGACCTGCGGCGGAGGCAAGGCAGGCTTCGGCGCGTTGGTTGTGTAAAGCATCTCAAGCAACCGCTCTCCGTCGATCAGCTCCAGGTGCAGCTTTAACTTCGTCTCTCGGGCGTTCCTCGGTAGCGCTCGCGCTACTTTCGAGAACGAGAGGCGGTGGTGACAAATATCCCCTGCTCGGCACTCGCGAAGACCTTGCTCCTACGAAGTTTCGCACCTCTTTGACGGATTCCGCATCGGTCGTGATGTGGCGCTTTACTTGCACTGCCCGCTGGATGACGCAGTTGTCACGCAAAGGCAGGAAACGGCGTAACGAAGCGAACGCGAAATTTCAAACTGAGACACACTACCGGGATAGAACCGGGTAGACAGCAGCCGAAACGGAACGCAAGAACGGGTGCATAAGATGACGCGTCAGCACCTTTTTGTTAGCTAATGCTAATAACAGGCGTATAGTTGCATTAACATGTGGCCGAAGCGGCAATCGGAAAAGGGAATGCCGCGGCGCCAAGCCCCTGCCGCGGTCGTCCTTGCGGCCCTTTCGTCGCTAGGATTCTTGGTTCCCTCGAGCGCACATGATGCCCGTCCGGATGGGGCTATCCGCCGGCCTGCTGTCACGGCGACGCCGAACATGGCGAGTGTCAGCGAATCCCAAACGGCGCGGTTCATGTTCGTCCCGGTGGCTGGGTTGTGATCCTGAGGCCCGGGGGTCATCGGAAGATCACGCGGCAACAGCGATATTTCATCCCATATGGTGATGAGATTCCGTCGCAGGACGGCGACTATCATATATGCCTTCCATCCGACCCAAGAGCATGAGAACTGTTTTCTTGTCCCGCCGGACTCGATATGATCCGGGAGCCAGCGCGAGCTGCGGCTGAGATGCGGATAGCGCCGCGCCCCAGTGCCGCCCGACGGCTTCGATGATGCGTGTAAGCGAAAATCCAAATTTCCCGAATCTTGCGGATCTTCGCTGGGGTGCCGCCTCAGTTCGTACCAAACATGCGCGCCACCCCGCGAAACGTCGCCTCAGTCGAGGCTGGCCGGCGACGAGAACGGCCGATTGGCGTCCACCATGAAGATGGCCAGCTCATCAAGAGCGGTTGTGCCGGCGCTGAACACCTCCATCGGCATGTCGACCCCGTGTCCGACCATGGTCGTGCCCGCTTCGGCATAGCTCACTCTGTGGGGCGTTCTTTGGCCGAGCTTGCCGCCCAGGACATAGAAGGCCTCCGGTCCCGGATGTGTATGGATCGGCATCTTGGCACCGGGCGCTCCACCGGGCCGTTGACGCGCAGCAAATACTCGCTCGCACTGATCGGCGGAACGGGCCCGATCTCGACGACCTTGGTCCCGGCAGGAGTGGTGCCATCCTTCGATCCGAGCCTGAACAGCCAGGCCTTGCAAAATCATGGTTCTGATGCGTTGTCGCAGTAATGGAAGGTGGCGAGATAGCCGGGGAGTACACGCATGAACTCCTGTTGATGGGTCCAAGCTCTGCACTCCGCCATGGAGGTCATGGGTTTCACGTCGGGGAGCCTGATTAGCTCCCCCTGGTTGGTCAGAAGGATTGTGACAGCGATGGCGGTGAACATGGCCCGGTTATCCATCGACTTAAGGCTGGCGACACAATAACCGCCGGGGTTGGGACGGACGTCGTCTGAGGCAACCTTGTTGACATGGTCAGGACCACAGAATCTCGCGATGCGGGGATCCGGTTTTGCAGCCGTTTGCGTTGCCAAAAGAAGAGCGAGAGCGATGATGAGCTTGGTGCGATTCAATGTCGTCCTCCGTTTCATCCGGTGCTGCTGGGATCGCTTGGAGGCGAAGGCCGAATGGGCTAAACTAGGAAGCGCGCCAGGAAGGTGAAATGTCCCGAACGGCCCCTGAAATTGACCTGAAATCTGCTGAAACGATCACGTTTCGCGGTTTTGCCTTCCTGACGAAAAGTAAAGAACTCCGAACCGTCGAAGGCAAAGCGGTCAATCTTCGCAGCCAGTCCGCCGAGGTGCTCTCGGTGCTCGCGGCGCGACCGGGCGAAATCGTGTCCAAGGATGCGCTGATGCAGGCGGTTTGGCCCGAGACCTTCGTGACCGACGACAGCCTCACTCAATGCATTGCCGATATTCGCCGCGCATTGAGGGACGACGCGCACGTGATCGTGGAAACCCTCCCCAAGCGAGGCTACCGGCTGAATGCCAATCCGTCGGACGCGGCGGACGCAAACGCCGCAGCCGACACGGAACGTGCCAAGACACGATTCTCGCAGCGCGGCTTCATTCTTGCTGCAATCGTTCTCGTCCCGGCAGCGATCGGCGCATACTACGGCGCCGAAATATGGCGAGCCGCTCCAGTTCCTTCGAGCGACATGCCGAGGATTGCGATCCTTCCCTTCGACGACTTCAGTACCGGCGCGGATAAGGGATATCTCAGCGATGCCGTCGCCGAGGGGATCATCACCGAGCTTTCGCGGAGCAAGACTTATGCCGTCATCGCCCGAAACTCGAGCTTCAGGTACCGCGACCAGCCGGTCGACACCAGGAAGATCGGAGATGAACTCGGCGTCGACTACCTGCTCGAAGGCAGCCAGCAGAAGGTCGGAGACCGGCTGAAAGTGACCGCCCAGTTGCTGAATGCGCATGACGGATCGCCTGTCTGGGCCAACACCTACAACCGGGAGATTGGCAATTTTTTCGTCGTCCAGGAGGAAATCATCCGCACGCTTGCGGATCGGGTCGGGCAGAGAATCCAGCGCCCGCTGCCAAGGAGTGACGCCGCGCAGGTCAGCGCGCTCCGCTACTACCTGATGGGAAGGGCCGAGTTGATGGGAAGGGCCGAGATCAATTTCTCTGCCGCGGGGAACGATCTGCTAAGGCAGTTCAGCCTCAAGGCGATCGAAGCGGATCCGAACGCCCAGTTCGGCTATATCGGGATGGCCTGGTCCTATCGCAATGACGCGGTATTCTGGCACAAGCAGGAAAATAACCCCGACGAGGCGTTGAAGCGGGCCGCCGAATACGCCGACAAGGCTATTCTACTCGCTCCCGACGATTCCGAGGCGCATAACATCCGCGCCAGCATCCACACCGAAGCCGGCGAGATGGAGCAGGCCCTTGCCCGGTACGATCAGGCGATCGCCCTGAACCCCAGCGACTCGAATATCCTCGTCATGAGTGCAGGCGTGCTGCTGAACGTTGGCCGCACGGACGAAGCGATTGATCGGATCGAGCAGGCCAAGGGCATCGATCCCTTCCACCCTGACTGGTTCCACTGGCAGATGGGCTGGGCGCTCTACGAAAAGAACGATTGCGGGGCTGCGCTGACGGCGATGCGGAAAATGTCTAGAATCCCGAGCGGCGCACAGCGCATGCTTGCCGGGATCCACGCTTGTCTGGGAAACAAGCGGGAAGCAAAGGAAGCACTTGCGGTTTTCCTCAAAGACTCGCCCGGCGACTCCATCAGCAAACAACGCAGGCAATGGGAGAAAAACTACCTCGCCCCCGGGGCCCTCGATCGCTGGATCGGACACATGCGGTTCGCGGGGTTGCCGGAGTGAACGGCTGTCCGGTTGTGGCCCGGCAGAAGTCCGATTGGCCGCATAAAAACCGTTGAAGCCTTTGTGTTGTGGACGGTGGTTGCCCTCAAAGCAAGATCATCCTTCATAGGAATATTGGGTGCGGGAAAGTCGGCAATGGGGCCGACTTGCGCCATAGTGCGCTCGCACCCCAACTTCTGCGACGGGCCCGATGGCTGCCGTTCATCGGCGATGCCTCGAACTTCCGCAGATGGCGCATTTGGTCCTTATCGGCTGCCGCAGAGCCAATCGCTCTCGAGTGCAGGCACTCCAGTGGAGTCCAGACGTTGGATTGGACCCTCGACCTCTACAAAAGCTCACTGAGCTTCCAGTCGGGCTACGAAGCGATCGCTTCGGCGCGAAGTCGTCGTTCTCAATCGGGCGACGGAGGGATACATCGGCGAAGACGGCATAAGGGAGGATGGGCCAGACCGAGCCGACGGAAAGGTCGTAGCCATTGGAGCGCATAGCGCCTGGCCGGGAGGCCGCCGCCAGTCAGACTTACGCGGCGCGTCGTTGAGCGAGGTGGAGACCCGAACGGGCTCGACGAGGGTCCACGGCGGTCACAATGTTATGGTGGTGATCGCAGTAGACGCGATCCGGCGAAGTTGGCCCAGCACAAAAACGATAACCACCGGGTACTGACGAGTCTTCGCTCACCGGGAAGCGGCATTGATAGAGGCCTAGCTGAATGAGGGGGACATCTCTCGAAGTTAGTCTGATATTTTCAGGCATGATGGTTTCCTAGTTCGTAGCAATTGCCGGGTGACGGCCGCAGTGCGACCCGTCAGGGGCGAGCTTCTCTCGTTTGGGAGGCTATGGATCACCATATGGTGTTGGCAGCACCGTCAATGAAGCCCGACGCCCTGCTTCTGAAGCCAATAGTTTGCGACTTAAGGCCACACCCGCAAACGCATTGGCAATCTACCATCTTGTCCCCGAGGCACCCGCCCGCCGCGGTTTGCCGGCTAATTCGTGCCGTGTTCGCTGGAGGTATCACTCCTCTCTGAATCCTGCAGTGAGGCGTGGCGAAGTCCGAACTCGCCCCGTAGTTGCTTGACGTGGGCTTTCAGCCCGGCCTGACCCATGGTCGCCGGCCTTCGGCGGTGGCCCGGCGTGCTCTTGGACACGCTTCCACAGCCGTTCGCGCATCTCCTGGTTCAAGGTGATGAAAGCCGAACCGGCATGTTTTCCGGTACCGGGCTTCGCCAGCAAGGCGAATGCCGCCGTGCCCGGCTCGCGCTCGACGCCCAATAGTTCGTATTCCTGGACTGTGAAGCTCTTCGTCTTCAGCCAATTCGTCGTCGGGCCGCTTCGATACGGGCTGTCGGCGCGCTTCGAGACGATGCCCTCAAGGCCCGCTTGGTCGGCAACATACGCGGCGGTAAGTGCAAAGAGGCTCGCAATCCAAACACCACGCATCACACGCTCGGGCGGTCTGCGCATTGTAAACACCGAGAACGCGTTGGCTTAAGCGCAAATCCTAGGGAACATGCTAGAATGTGCGGCTCCGCTCAACTTGAGCAAATGTCCCCAACGACATCTAGGACGCGCTGATTTCCGCTTCTTGAAAGCTTGTTATCATGATAATTTTCAGTCTCCTCGCTTAAGAATATATAGACATGTCAGTCAAACCGGCGGGGGATGGGGAGGATAGGATGAAACTGTTATCGCTTGTTGTCGCAGCTACGTTTTCACTTGCTATGTCCGCTTGGGCCGAGGATCTACCAAGTAGCGCGAAGAAAGCATCGATGGAAGAATTTAAGACTTTTGCTGATGGGAAAAAGGTAAATGTAATTATATACGACGCTGGAGCCGCCATAACTGCCACTCTTGTCTGGAACTGGAAGAAAAAACAGATCATTGGTGAAGCTTTGGTGAACAACAAAACTAAGATAAAGGTCAAAGTTCCATTGACTTTAGACGGCGACAAGGCCTGTTCACAAGACCAAGGTAAACCAGTTTGTCATCTTATCTACATTGACAACGACAAATTTTACGAGGTACGCGACGACGGCAAAGTCCACGCGACTTCAACGTTGGTTCAATGAGACGGACCACGTCCGATGGTTTGGTCGGCGTTTGCACGGACCCGCAAATGCCGGCCCTATTCAGTACGCTTGTCAAGTCTTACGACACCTGCACACTCGCCTCCGACTCGAGAAAACTCACCGCTGCCTTTCGCACCTTGAAGCCTGCCGATGATATGGTTTTGCCTTGGCGCACCATCGTCATCGACGAAACTTAAATAGATGTCGAATGCCCCGTCGGCGGTGATTGTTCCGGCCAACGGCACCATCGCGGAAATTTCCGTTCCATCGATAAAGATTGTCGTTGACTGTTCAGTGTAATCGCAGGCGGAATTACCTGCGCGCCGCGTCAGTGCCCACGCGCCATCAAAAGCCTTTACCTTGACCGGAGCGCAGACACGTTCTGGCATATTCTTGATTGCGCGCAACACCTCTTTCGTCGGCTCCAGGCTGGCAAGCTTCAATCCCCGCTGCTCGGCAAAGGCTTGAAGAGCTTTCCGACTTCCCGGTCCCCATTTGCCGTCTGCCTGTCCGACAAGGCAGCCGACTCGCGTTAGCTCTGTTTGCGTTGCCTTTGTCAACGCGCGCGGATCAGCCAAAGCTTGCGTCACATCTAAATCAGGATGAGCTTCTGCAACCACCACGCCCGCGATGGAAATCGAGGGGGCTTTGCCACGATCTGTTGCTGCCTGTTCGATCTCGTCGATCTTCAAGCTGGCTAACGCCGCAAAGGCGCCGCTTGGATACTGTCTGAGATAGGCCTCAAAGAAGCGCTTGTCCGTTTTTTCCTTGATGGTCTCCCAATAGGCGACTTCTACGTCCCCTCCTTTCGCACCCGCCGTGACAGCGGTGTTTCCGGACAACGGTTGCAAAATGACGTCGCCCGTCAGCGAGGAGTTGTCCCATGGCACTTGCTTGCCGTCGGTTGCTTCAAGCACATCCCTACGGACGTTGATGAGGTCGCGGGAGATGTCCTGGCCAGGCGTACCAAGATTCTTCAGCAGCGCAGATGTGAACGGCGAGTTCCTTCCCTCGCCGTCCAGCGCAACGTTCCCGGGCTGCGTTGCAAAGGCTATGAGCGATCCAACGCCCGTGCCTAGCTTTGCCAAGCCCCGACCGACCGACCCTGATCGCGTACCCATCGAGCGCCCAAGGTTCTGTGAGAAAGGACTGTCCCGGCAAGCATCCAAAAATACCAGGTTGACCTTCGTGGTTCGCTCCATGGCCGACAAGACGAGGTCCATGGGCACGGCTTCGAAGTCGAGGTCGTTATATGTGGATAGCCGCGCATCAACGGGAGCCATGTAGTTGGTGCCGTTCACCTGGACGCCATGGCCGGCATAGAAGAGAAGCGCCATGTCGGCACCATCCAGCTTGCCGATGAAATCTCGAACCGTGCCGCGCATCCCGCTCAGATCGAGGTCCTCGCCTGCAACCACCTCAAAGCCCAACGCCTGCAGTTTTGCGGTCATATCCACCGCATCATTTTTTGGATTGGAAAGTGGAACCGCGTATCTATAGGCAGAATTACCGATGACCAGCGCGACGCGCCGTTCTGCCCACGCTTGGGCGCTCAGCGAAACTAGAAGAAGCGCAATGGCGAAGCGAAGCGCCATCATGGCTGTATATCCTTAGTCTCAGCTCATGCAGCGGATTCACCAGTCGATGGACAGGATAAAACCGGAGCAGTCTTGCGAGACTGAGCCCGGTGCTTCGCAGTGTCAAGTCCAGCGGATCTAGCGAAGGGCCCACCGCTAGCCCATAGTTCGTCAGCGGTCTATGCTGTGTAGATTCACGCCGATAGACACCGAAACGAATTGCACGCAGCTTGGCCGTCTTCACGCCGATCGGAATGGTTCAAAAAGGGCGCCTTCTCGCCTCGCTCGGATTCTTTTTCATTCTGGGCGCCTGCATTGCCACATTCTCTCCCTCAGGCGAGAAACTGCTGCGCGACGTCTTGATGACGACCATCTCGCCCTTCGTCGCGCCCCCGACAGACATCGTGATCGTAACGATCACAGAGCAGACATTGGAAAGGTTTCCCTATAGATCGCCGCTGGATCGGGGTGCCTTGGCCGACCTCGTGCAGAGAATCGATAAGGCTCATCCGAGAACAATAGGCATCGACTTGCTTTTCGATCAGCCAACCGAGGCGGAAAAGGATCGGCGCCTAGCTGAGGTTATCGAGGCGGCCGAAAGTCCGGTAATTGTCGCATCTGCATCACACGGGGACGACCTTACCGACAAGCAACTGTCGTATCTTAGTCGCTTCGCGCCAAGCGCCATCCGCGGACTGGCCGCCCTGTCTCATGATAGGGTCGACGGGGTTGTGCGGGAAGAATTTCCCGGGCGCGTGGTGAATGGCAACTGGCAACCTAGCTTTGCGTCAGCGCTTGCGCAGACCGCCGGCATATCGGCATCGCAAGCTGCGGAGAAGATGGTCTACTATCGGGCTACAGGCATTCATCCGGCACGATGGACAATATATCCGGCACACGCCGCCGCTTTCGCGCCCCCGGCCTGGTTCGCCGGGAAGTTCGTTTTGATCGGCGTTGACCTCCCGCTGCAGGATCGTCATGCAACCCCCTTTGCCGTGCTGAACGGCTCTGTTGCCGGAGCGCTGCCGGGTGTCGTTATTCATGCCAATGCGCTGGCGAGACTGATCAAGGGCGACAAAATCATTACGCCAGAGGCGGTGGCGGCGTTTGCGCCCTTCGTTCTCGCGACGGCGCTCTGCATCTGGGTCGCTTGGCTCCGCATATCAGTGTTGGTGAAACCTGTGGTCATCATCGGCGCAGTCGTTTTGGTTTTGATCTTAGAAGCAACCGCGTTTGCCAAGGCCGGAATTCTGTTACCTATGGTCGCGCCGTCGATGCTGCTGCTAGGGCTCTCCGGATTCGTCGCCATTCTGGCATGGCACCGGGACTCGAAAGAAAGGCGTTTCGTCCAGAACGCGTTCTCGCAGTATCTCAGCCCGGCAGTCGTGGCAGAGCTAGTCAGCAAGCCGGCGTCGCTGCGCCTCGGCGGATCCGAACGCTTGATAACGTGCGTGTTCACCGACCTTGAGGGATTCACCAGTTTGGGCGAACGGACGGAACCAGAGGTATTTGCTACGGTTCTGAATGAATACCTCGAGGCGGTTTGTGGTCTCTTCATTGAACATGGCGCCACGATAGACAAACTAATAGGCGATGCAGTCATTGGTTTTTTTGGTGCACCGGGTGTGCAGGAGGACCAAGCCGAAAGGGCGCTAAAACTAACGCTTGCTACCGTCGCGATGTCTCGAAGATTTCGGACAGATCTAAAGTCTAGAGGCCATGACGTTGGCGTCACTCGTATCGGCGTCCATCGAGGACCTGCAGTTGTCGGAAATTTTGGGGGCAATCGATTCTTCAACTACACGGCCATGGGCGATACGGTGAACACCGCTGCCAGGCTCGAAGGCGCGAACAAGTTTCTAGGTACCGTGAACTGCATCAGCGAGGAGGTGGCGAACTCTTCCGATGACTACCTGCTTCGGCCGTCCGGTGTGTTGTGTCTGAAAGGCAAGACTGAGTGGATCTCAGCCTTCGAGTTGCTGGAAGACGGGCGTATGAATCGCGAGATGGTGGAGGCTTACTCGCAAGCTTACTTGCTGATGTCCGCGCGCGACAAGACTGCCGCTGCTGCCTTTGCATCGCTGGCCATTCAATATCCCAACGATGGCCTCGTTGCTTATCACCTTGGGAGACTGAAGCAGGGTGAGGCTGGCGATAGGATCTATCTTGAAGGCAAGTAAAACAAGCGTATGGTTGAACGTGCGTCATGTATCGGCAACCCAAAATCATTTTCCTACTGGCTGCGGCCATCGCAGCAGTTGGTTCCTGCTCGAGCGCTCTTGCGGCCAGCGAGTATGTCGTTGTCGCTGTCGATCCTCCCGCGGACAGCCCTCAGCTCGGCAAACTGTTCAGACTGGGCGACCTCGTGCATATCGAGGGTGGATCGACTGTCACTTTGATGGGTGACGATGGCTCGGTCACTGCGTTGCCGGGACCTGCGGATATTGTGGTGACTGACGACGCATCGGATTCTGGATCAACGTCTAACGGGGCGGCAGGCGCTTCTTCGAGTTTGACTGCGATTTCGGATCTATTGGGGAATGCCGCTGGTCAGCTCCAAACCATAGGTGGATCTCGTGGCGTTTCCGACACGACGGCCGCCACCTTGGAACCTTGGATGGTGCCGGTCGAAAATGGTCTGACAGGCTGCGTTTATGACCTCAAACTGGAGCTTTGGCGCCCACCGGGGCACAGGGCGGATGTTTCGGTTGCCTATAATGAAGAGTCGCGGGCGACAAGCTTGGTCTGGGACAAGGATACCCCAATTTTGGCAATTCCCGGAAACGTGCCACCGGATCTTCGATCCGTTGGGTTGGTGATCGACGATAAGTCGTTTCGAATGCCTATCGTGCATTTGCCCACCGGCTTCAGCCCGTCGGATCATGTGGGACTGTATGCCTGGATGATAGGAAGCGGTTGTCTTCTTCAGGCATCCGCACTGATCCGGAACTTGGCTAACCGATAGACCACCAGGGGTGGTCACTTCACGGCGCACTGGAAGCGGTAGAGGCGCGCCTTCGCGTCAACCACCGCCATATCGAGGCAACTTCTCGATGGCGCGCTAAGGAAAGCGATCGCCTTGTGCCCAGCGGGTACGCCGACTGAAAGTTTGCGGCGCACGAATTTAACGCTTTCGTTGACGTAGACTTGGACGCTTGCCGAATAGCGGCTGAAGTAGATACGCAGGTGGCAAAACGTCGTGCGCTGTTGCGAGGCTATGCTGGATCAGGTGATCCGTCCAGAAGAGTTCTTCCTGCAGAACCGGCGATCTCGAGATGCCACCGACCCTCCGCATGCCCCCTCGGAACGCTGGAAGAGGGATGGTGCGTCGCACAAAAATATTGCAATGCACTATAAATGCCGTAACGTCAGTTTCGTAAATGAACGAGACGGCTTTTGTGAAAGGCCGTCCACCGGAAAGGATGGAAACTATGGCCAAGACCGCTGACACCGTTGAAAATACCTCATTCCCCACCTTCGACGCGTCGAAGGCTGCCGACCAGGTCCGCGCTGTCGCCGAAAAGGGCGTCGAGCAGTCGAAAGAAGCCTATGCGAAATTTGCGTCAGGCACCGAGACGACCCAGAAGGCTCTGCAGTCGAGCTTCGAAACCGCCAAGACCGTCGGCAACGAGTTGTCGCTGAAGACAATTGCTGCTCTGCGCGCCAATGCCGAAGCCGGCTTCTCGCACCTCGAAGCCCTGGTTGCCGTGAAGTCGCCGTCCGAGTTCATCGAACTGCAGACTGCCTTCTTGCGCACGCAGCTCGAAAAGACCGTCGAGCAGGCCAAGGAATTTCAGGCCGTGACGACCAAGGCTGCCGAAGATGTATCGAGGCCGATCAAGGATGTCGTTGAAAAGGCGATGAAAGATCTCAAAGTCGCCTAATTGAGTCTAAGCGATCGGAAATAACCGCGAAACAACACCTTCTCCAGCCGGTCTTTTTCCTTTTGGCTGGATGCTCTTTGGTGCCTGCGTTGCCATGGCGGTGCGGGCATGGCTCTCTCGGCTGCGATCATCCGCACAATCTGACGGCGGCGAGCGACGAGCCCGGCCAGGGCCTCGGCTTCGGTGCCGCGCAACGGGCACTTGCCGCTTGCTCGACCCAACGAAGGCAGCGTTACAGCAGCATCGGTGGTGTCGGTCCTGGCCCGCTTGCCGAGCGCATTGGCGTAGGCTGTCACCTGCCCCGGATTGACCACGACAACCGCCAGACTAGACTAACACCCTGTCCAAAGCGGCAACGGCTAAGCGCGATATCCTGCCCCATTCTTGGCACGTCGAGCCTTGACATTCGCCTGCGGCAAATTCAGCTGGGCCTTCGTTGCACGGATGGCGGTGCGACGCGGCCTTTCGTCTGTGAGCGGCAGCGCGGACGCCGTCAAACGGCAGAAACTTCAAATCCATCATGTTGGCTCATTGCCAAAGCGCCGCTTCAAGACAACAATGACCTCGACGCCGGCGCGCCAGACGCGCACAAAAAAGAGCGTTGGAGGAAATGGAGGAGGAAGCCGCTGGCCAAGTCACGGACGCGCTATGCATGCGGCGTTTCGGTGCTCACCACCGACGAATCTGACGCGGATGCGTTCGCCCGGGCGGTGGCAGCGGAAGCAGCGGCCATTGACGCCGGGTTTGCCCTCCTGTTTTTCTCGCAGAGCCTCATAGAGGCCGTCGCCCTGTCGGAAGCGCTGAAGACCCACGCACCGGCGCTCCACTATGCCGGCTGCTCGACAGCCGGTGAGATAACGCCCAAGGGGCTGGAGGAAGGCCAGATCCTGGCTATGCTGCTTCCCTCCGTATCGTTTTCGGCAGCCAGCACCATGGTCGAAAATCTGTCCTCATCGGGCATGGACGGGATTACCGGCGAAGTCGAGGCGCTGAGGCGTTCGTTACACGAGCGCCTCGGGCACGAGCGGGCCGACACCACTTTCGCGCTCTGCTTGATCGACGGCCTGTCTTATGCCGAAGAAGCGGTGACCTCCGCCATCCATTGGGGGCTCGACGACATCCCACTGATCGGTGGGTCGGCTGGCGATGATTTGAAATTCGAGACAACACGGCTGATCTCGAACGGCAAAGTGACCTCCGACAGCGCCATCATCGTGCTGGTCACCACGGAAATTCCTTTCCACGTGTTCAAGACCGACAATTTCGTTCCCACCGACGAGAAGCTGGTGGTGACGGCATCCGATCCCGACCATCGCATCGTGCGCGAATTCAACGCCACCATTGCCGCCGAGGAATATGCCGCCTCGGTCGGCGTTGTCGCGCAGATGCTGACGCCATTGAGTTTTGCCTCGCATCCGGTGGTGGTGAAAGTCGGCGGCGAATTTTACTGCCGTTCAATCCAGAAGATGCACGCGGACGGCTCGCTGTCGTTCTTCTGCGCCATCGACGATGGTGTCGTGCTTGCCGTCGCCCAGCCTAAGGACATGGTCGAGGCGACCCGCGCCGCGCTCAGCGACGTCAGCGAAAGGCTTGGCGGCATCGACCTGATCCTCGGTTTCGACTGCGTGCTGCGCCGGCTCGACGCGCGCAATCGGCAGGTCTATCGCGAGATTTCGGAACTCTACAAGGTCAACAACGTCCTCGGCTTCGGCACCTATGGCGAACAGTACCGTTCGATGCATCTGAACCAGACCTTCACCGGCATCGCCTTCGGCGAACGCAAGGCGGCCGAAGCGGCGGAGTAGGAAATCCGGGATGCCGCTCAGGAACATCGACGACCTGGAAAGGCTGAAGAAGATCAACGCCGCGCTGATCAGCCGCGTCGAGCGTTCCATGGACCAGCAAGGCAATGCCTTTTCGCTGTTCCAGACCGCCATTTCGCTTGAGAGCCGGGTGCGCAGCCGCACCGAAGAGCTGCATTCGACCTTGCGCCGGCTGGAGCAGTCGAACATCGACTTGAACGCAGCCAAGGAAAACGCCGAGCTGGCGAACCTGTCCAAGACCAGGTTCCTGGCGGCCGCCAGCCATGACGTGCTGCAGCCGCTGAACGCCGCGCATCTGTCGGTCTCGGCGCTTGCCGAAGTACAGACCAGCGAGGAAGGCAGAAAGCTGGTCCGCCAGGTCGAGCGATCGCTGGAGACGATGGAGGACCTGCTCCGCACCTTGCTCGACATTTCCAAGCTCGATGCCGGCGTCGTGCAGCCCGACATCACCGATGTCAGCCTGGAGACGCTGTTTTCGTCTCTGCGCTCGGATTTTCAGCCGGTCGCGGAGATGAAGGGGCTGACGCTGAAGTTCCGGCCGGTCGATGCGCTCGTTCGTTCGGACCGAACCTTGCTGCGCCGCATCCTGCAGAACATCCTGTCCAATGCACTGCGCTATACCCGCTCGGGCGGCGTGTTGGTCGGCACCAGGCATCGCGGCGACACCATCCGCATCGACGTCGCCGATACCGGCTGCGGCATCCCCGACGACCAGCGCGAGGCGGTGTTCGAGGAATTCCATCGCGGCGTGATCCCGACGGATGCCGGGCTTGCCGCCGGCGGGCTGGGGTTGGGGCTGGCCATCGTGCGCCGCATCGCCGCGGCACTCGGCCATCCCGTCACGTTTTCGTCGAAGGTCGGACATGGCACGATTTTCCATATCGACGTTCCGGTCGGGATCGGCGACACGGCCGATCCAATCGCCAGCACCGTCGACATGGAGCGGCCGCGCGGCTACGGTCTGTTCGGCACAAGGGTGCTGCTGGTCGAGAACGACATCGACGTGCTGCAGGCGATGACCTCCCTGCTCGAGCGCTGGCAATGCCTGGTGCGCCCCGCCACCTCGACCGGTGACGCGCTCGACATGCTTGGCGATACGGACTGGTTGCCAGATATTGTCATAGCCGACCAGCATCTCGACGGTGGCGACCTCGGCACCACCACAATCGCCAAAGTCCGTGATTGTCTCGGCCGTGCGGTGCCGGCGCTGATCGTCACCGCCGATGGTTCGGAGACAATCGCCAACGCCGCCCGCGCCGCCGGCATCGAACTGATGCGCAAACCGTTGAAGCCAGCGCAACTGAGGGCGTTGCTGGCACATCTGCTGGCTTGAACTGGCCGTATCTTCCCAGCACACGGATCAGCGTATTCCAGCCATTACTTGTGCCTAGGCGATAATTCATATGAAGCAGATTCTCTTCTTCGCGCTAAAGGGTGATCTTCTTCCCGTATTGGAAGCAGTAGAACTTGAAATTTCGGTAAAATACATCTTCATGGTCATTTTCCCAAGATGGAGTTCGACTCTTTTAGCAATAGAATGCAAATTCCAACTCTTGGGCAATCAACCACAGGATCGGCTTCCAGCGGTCGAGCATTTCTTGTCACCGGCCACGCTGTGCCCATTGAGGTGAGGCCGATAAAAACACCTTTCGGCATCCGGTATTCGTTAGATCAGCTTGGCAATCCGGACACAGTAACTTTTTCGCCTGGTGGGCGATTGGCTGAAGATGTTGTGATAAATGGCCGCGTGGCTACGGTCTCCGACACGCCGCTCGCTCAGGACCTAATGATGACTTTTAATAGAGCATTCAAAAAGCAATTTAGTAAATCTAAAGCATTCTACGTTGGACCCGGGGCCGCCATTTTACTAGACGAGGGAAAGCGGCTAACTGCTGCAGAGCAATCGCCGCGTGAATTTGATCTGACTAGAGAGGCGCGGGTTGCTTAGCTGGTGTCAGGAACGTGAGAGCCGTCGCTAGTCCGATTGCGGTGACACGAGTGCGGTCGACTAGGGTGGACAGTGCGCTTTTAGCGAGCCCGAGCGCCGGTGTCATTGACGGCCAGACGCCGTTCCATAGACTCAAGGTTTTCGGGCTCGATGAATTCACGGCCACAGCGCGTGGCTCGACAATCCAGAATTCGCATTGGCTGGACAATGCAAACAAGGGAGGTGGCCGTCATGACGGTTATCTGGGACGCGCTAACTGAGGAGGAGCAAACGGCACTCAAGCGAATGAACCGCGGGCCTTACCCATCTCTATCAAAAGCCTTGGCCGAACGCCTTGTCTTCCTCGGATTGGCGGAAGAAAGACCGAGCGGGACCGGGATAAACAGGGCCGGAAGAGAGCTGGTGATAACTACGCTGCTTGGTGCTCGCCCTGACTAACTTAGGGTTTGATGCCCACCAAGGTGCACCGAGGTGGCTGGCTTGACTTCCCGGATTGCTTCACCAACTATGGTCTTATGAACGCCGCAGTCAAAATTCATCGCGATTTTCTTTTCCGGGTTTGCCCCATAGCGGGAATGTAGCCCCCGGCTCAGTTGCCATACGCCCTGAGCCGAGGGGCGGTGCATTGACCAACATGGGATGATCCCGCAGGGCCGCGAGCCTCTGGGGCATCGGCGTTTTCAGCAAGTTTTTTTCACGAATTGACTCAGTTCCGGCACCCTTGGTGCGCGGCTGGTCCGGGCAGAAGCACGAGTATTCAAATGCAAGACAACACGAAAACCCGGCGCAAGCCGAACATCCGCATCTCGCAGTCGGATCATGCGCGTCTATCGGCGCTTGCGAGGACTGTGGCTGTACGAAATCCGCAGGCTTCCGATGAACTGCTCGCCGAACTCGAGCGGGCGCGTATCGTCGCCCATGGTTCGGTCTCCGCTGACACCGTCCAGATGGGTTCGTCGGTGACGTTCAAGCCCGATACGGGCGACGCGAAAACAGTTACGCTGGTTTTTCCCGGCGATGCGGATATCTCCGAAAACAAGGTTTCAATCCTCACGCCGATCGGCACGGCGCTGATCGGACTCTCGACCGGGCAATCGATTACGTGGACCGCACGCGACGGGCGCCGGCACGAGCTTTGCGTGCTTGCCGTGAGCCAGCCCGCTCTGCAAGGCGAGACAGCCGATCGGCGCGCACCAGCGTCTTCGACGATTGTGGCGGGCATCTAGGTATGGGCGTTTCCATCCGTCTCCTCAATCATGCAGGCAGCCTGATCGCGGGAGTCTGACCCCTGCGCCGGCCTATCCAGGTCCGGCACAGGGGTAGCTTTCCACACCCGATCAATCGCTTGATGCCGTATCCCGTTTCACGGGCCGGCTGGAGACGCACCATGCCCACTATCGATAGCTGCCAACTGACCACCAAGGACTACACCATTCTTGAGGTGATGCGGGAACGCCGTCCGGCCCGCAGCGAAATCCTCTCGACTATCCTCGACCGGAAGATTTCGGGCGCGGTTGTAATGTTTCGGGATGACATTCCCGCAACCGTTGTGACGCTCAGCAGCCGCGTGGCTTATCGGGTGAACGACGGCCCTGCCGAGATCCGCATCGTCGCACATGACGAGATGCGCGGTCTGGTTGGCATGCTTTTGCCGATCACCAATCCGCGCGGCCTTGCGCTGCTCGGTCTGGCCGAAGGCCAGTCCAGGTCCATTCCGACTGCAGACGGCGGCCTTGAAACGCTGACCGTCCAAGAAGTGGTTTATCAGCCGGAAGCCGCAAGGCGCGAAAGATTGAAGCTGGCAGAGGGTCTAGAGCCGGGCTCGTCGCGACTGGACGGACCGGTTCTCCGCGTCGTCCATCGTTTGGAGGAACTGCAGGACGAAGCGGAGAACAAAGTCGTGGCGGCCTTCAACTCCGGCTTCAACGACCCTGGTCCATCGGCCGCCTGAGATCTCGACTATTCCGAAGGCTGTGCAGGCGGGTAGACAAGCGTTCCGTCGTCCCGTGCCTTCACGCCGTCGGTGAGTTTCGCCGGCTCGACCTTGTCATGGCTCATCAGATGAAAAACGGACTCGCCGCGGCTGATCAGGTAGTCCGCGACGATCCTTCTATGACAGCGCCACCAGAGCGTTTCCGAGCACATGATGGCGCACCGCCGCTGCCTGCCGAGGGCCACGAGCCGATCCAAGCCGCCAAGAAACTCCGCCGACAGCGCGTAGTCGGCGTAGTTGTGAAAACTCTGGTTGATCCAGAATGCGTTGAGCGTCGGCGGAACGTCGTGTGCCTTGCCGCGCAGTCCGCCAAGCTCGGCGATGTATTCATATCCGACCCCGAACGCTGCCAGGCTTTCCGTAAGCATCTCGCTGTTGAATTGCGGGTTCGCCCGCGATCGTCGAACGGTCCTGATATCGACCACCAAGGCGATGTCTCCGACCCGCAGCAGGGCGACGAATCCGGCAATCGACCGGGTCGAGTGACCGATGGTGTGGAACGGATAAGGCATGTTCGGTCAATCCGTGGCGATCCATCCTTCCAGGCACGCGAACCGTGGCTTCACGCTTGGAGGTACGATCATTTCACAACTTGCTTCAATCCACGTAGCGCCTCCTGCACGTCGGCTCGCGCCTCGCTTGCTTCCGGATAGACGGCATAGGCCGGATAGGTGAATTCCGGCGCGCCTTCCACGACCTCCAGCTGCCCCGCCTCGACATGGGGAGCTGCGGCGCCCCTGCGAAAATAACCCATTCCGCCGGCGCGCAGAATGTAGCTCAGTCCAAGCGGCCCAAGGCCGACCATCAATCCCGGCTCGCCGAAGGCAGAAGAACTGGCATCATGCTGGGCTGCAAACAGCGGCCCCCAGTCGACATAGACATAGTCCTTGGAGCCGACCGGTCCCCCCTCTCTGTCCGTGGTCCGAACCAGAACGAGCTGCTCTTCGACGAGAAGCTCTACCCTGAAACCCGGTAGCAGCTTCGGCGCATAGAGCACCGCAATGTCCAGAACCCCAGTCCTCAGTTGCTCGAGGAGCTGGTCCGGCACGCCGACTTGGGCTTGGATGGCGATTTCCGGCCTGGCCTTCTTCATCCAGACCAGCCAGTCGAGCAGCAGTGGGTTCCATAAGCTGAGCTCTCCGCCCAAGGCAACGACGCTTGTCCGTCCCGATGGGATGGCGAGCTGGTGCCGTGCCCGTTCCCAGATTTGCACGAATGACTGGGCGAACCGCTCGAACTCCCGGCCCGCCGGCGTCAGCTGCGCGCCATTGCGGTTGCGGATAAAGAGCTGACGTCCAAGCTCTTCCTCCAGCGTGCGTATCCGCGCGCTTACCGTGGTCTGGGTGACGTGGAGCCGGTCGGCGGCTTTCAGAAAGCTGCCGGAATGAACGATTTCCAAAAACGTGCGAGCGCGGTCGATGTCCATTCTGGCTTTCGGTTCAGTGCAATATTCTTGCATCAATACAGCATTTAATTCCATTTGCCTTCCTATTTTACGCAGCGCACCGTCGATGAGGGCGAGATAGTTTCCACTGCAACGGTCAATGGAGCGCGCAATGTCTGATCAGGAAGATGTTTCCTTGGAAACGCGAGAGTACGCCTCTCCTCCGTGCTTCATGCACGAACTTGTTCCAGGATACGGCATCGAGTCGGTTGTGCAGGAAGCCTGGCCGGATGTCTGTCGATGGCGCAAGGCGGAACGCAAGCGTCTGATCGATGAGCGTCTTGCGGTCGACGCCGACGAACGCAATGCGAGGTCTTTGCGTATCGCTTCCGCTCTCGATCTGGCTGTTGGCCGGGTGAGTGGGCGGATCGTCAGCGGCTATTGGCCATTCCGCGGTGAGCCGGATCTACGCAACTGGGCGATAAAGGTGATCGAGCGCGGCGGGCGGATTGCGCTTCCGGTCGTCATCAAGAAAGGCTGGCCGCTGGAGTTTCGTGTCTGGGGACCGGGAGACCCTCTGGAACGCGGCATCTGGAACATTCTTGTCCCGTCACACGGTCCTTCGGTCCAACCAGATGTGGTCATCGCGCCCGTTGTCGGTTTCGACCAGGCCAACTATCGCTTGGGTTATGGCGGCGGCTTCTTCGACCGAACCCTGGCAGCCGCGCCGAAGCGGCCTCTCGTCATCGGCGTCGGCTACACCGGCAGCAGGATCCCGACCATCTATCCGCAGCCGCACGACATTCCGATGGATGTGATCGTCACCGATGAATGAGTAAGTGCAGGCAAGGCCTGATCCCCTTGTGACGGCCGATTGCAGATGCCGTCCATCGTTGAGTCGTCTTGCCTGCCAACAGTGAAGAGCAGGAAGCACATCATGTCTAATCCAGCCACGGCCTTGGACGATCACAAGCCCCGGTTTGTCGTCAGGTGGCTGTTCTCCACCAACCACAAGGATATCGGGACCCTTTACCTGCTGTTCTCGATCATGGCCGGGGTTTTCGGCACAGCGCTTTCCGTGTTGATCCGCATGGAGTTGCAGGAGCCGGGCCTGCAGATATTTGGCGATCCGGGGGTCTACAACGTCGTCGTCAGTGCCCACGGGCTGGTCATGATCTTTTTCGTCCTCATGCCGGCACTGATTGGTGGCTTCGGCAACTGGATGGTGCCGATCATGATTGGCGCCCCCGATATGGCCTTTCCGCGCTTGAACAACATCTCATTCTGGCTGCTGGTGATGTCATTCATCCTCTTCATCACCTCAATGTTCGTTCCAGGAGCGCCCGGCACGCTTGGCCATGGCGGCGGCTGGACGCTCTACCCGCCCTTGTCGACTGATGGCCAGCCAGGCGCCGCGGTCGACCTCGTCATTCTTTCAATCCACCTTTCGGGTGCCTCCTCAATCCTTGGCGCTATCAACTTCATCACCACCATCTTCAATATGCGCGCGCCTGGCATGACGATGCACAAGATGCCTTTGTTCGCCTGGTCGATGCTTGTTACTGCCTTCATGCTTCTAATGTCGCTGCCGGTGCTCGCCGGCGCCATCACCATGCTTTTGACCGATCGCAATTTCGGGACGACCTTCTTCGCGCCCTCCGGCGGCGGTGATCCGATCCTCTACCAGCATCTGTTCTGGTTCTTCGGCCATCCCGAAGTCTACATCATGATCGTTCCCGGCTTCGGCATCATCAGCCATGTCATCTCGACCTTCGCCAGAAAGCCGATCTTCGGCTATCTCGGCATGGCCTACGCGATGGTGGCGATCGCCGCGATCGGCTTCGTCGTGTGGGCGCATCATATGTATACGACTGGCCTGTCCGTGGACACCCAGCGTTACTTCGCCTTCGCCTCGATGGTCATCGCCGTTCCAACCGGCGTAAAGGTGTTTTCGTGGCTGGCGACCATGTGGGGAGGATCGATAGAGTTCAAGACACCGATGCTGTGGGCTCTCGGTTTCGTGCTGCTGTTCACCATCGGGGGCGTCACCGGCATCATGGTTGCAAACCCTGGTATCGACCGCGTGTATCACGACACCTATTTTGTGGTCGCTCATTTTCATTATGTGCTGTCTTTGGGCGCGGTCTTCGCCATCTTCGCCGGCTTCTACTACTGGTTTCCGAAGATGACCGGCTACATGTACAACGAAACCATGGGCAAGCTGCATTTCTGGGTGATGTTCATTGGCGTCAACCTGGCCTTTTTCCCGCAGCATTTTCTCGGCATGGCCGGCATGCCGCGACGCTATGCCGACTACCCCGACGCTTTCGCCGGCTGGAATTTTGTCTCGTCGATCGGGTCCTACATTTCAACGGCCGGCCTTATCGTCTTCTTCATCACGGTAGCGGAAGCCTTCAGCCGCAAACGCCAGGCTGGCGCCAATCCATGGGGCGAAGGGGCGACCACCCTCGAATGGCTGCTGCCGTCGCCGCCACCCTTCCACCAATGGGAAAAGCTGCCGCGCATTCTCTAACACTCGCCTCCAGTTCCAAATCGGCGTCTGTTATTGTCGGGAGAACGTCATGAACGAGACCACAGATCCAAACAACCAGATCCTGCTCGTAACAATCGTCGCGTTCTATTGGGCACTACTGGGATGTTGGGACCAACTGCTGCCGCGCTCGGGCGAAGACAAGACCAGGCGGGGCGACGCCGTGACTGAGCAAGGAAGCGACGTTGCCGATTATAGTTCATCGGCGGGCCAGCCCGTCGATATGATCCGGGACATCGATCCCAATTTTGACCTGGCGGCGTTTCTGGCCGGCGCCAGAACGGCTTATAAAGTTATCCTGCAGGCCTACGCGCATGGCGACATCCAAACGTTGAAACGCCTTGTCGGGCCGGAAGTGCTTCAGACCTTCGAACGAACGATTGCCGGGCGCCGGGATCGGGAAGAGACGCTGCAGCTGACCCTCATCGGCATGAGTGAAGCAAAAGTCATCGACGCTCTTGGGGAGAATGGGACCGTAGAGATCGCCGTTCGCTTCGTTTCCGAGGTGGTCAGTGTCACCTGTTCAGCCAACGACTCGGTCGCCGCTGGCGATCCCACGCTGATTGTTGAGGTGACCGATACGTGGACGTTCGCACGCGAAACCCAGTCAACGAAGCGCGACTGGATGTTGATCGCCACCGAGGGCGACTAACGCAATCAATTCGAGATGACACGGTTCAGTCGGCCATTTTCAAGCAGCGAGCGGGTAGCGCTGCCGGAAATCTGCTAGAATGCAAAAGTCGATTCTAATATACCAGCACCGAGCACAGCCCAAGGCATTGCAAACGCGCCTCTTCTCGCGCAATCCGCAAGGCTAGCTGCTTCGTGGGCCACTACATCTCAATCAGGACGTAGGCGAGACCAAAGACAATGCTCATCAGAACACCAAACAATGCCCACCCCTTCAATGCGGCGCGTACGTCCTCAGGCTCAGCGCCTTTCTGGTTGTCGTAGTCGTCCATAATCAGATCCAGGTTTGTAGATGGGTACTTCGTACAAAATCAATAAAGGGTGGCAAAACCTCAATCCTGCTCGCAAAGCGTTCGCGCGGGGGTCGTGCTCTTATCTTTCGTCGAGAACGGCAACGGCCGTTTACATCGCATCTTGTAATTTGACGCGGACATTGCAAAACCACACTTGCAGACGCACAAGCTAGACAAGCTCGAGAATTTCTCGCACAAGGTCCGTCTGGTCTGTTGATTATGCTGGAACATCTATCCAGCCCGAGACGTCCTCGCCCGTGCCTAGATCGCATCGAGTTATAGCAGACGTGCCGTGGCGAAAAGCGGCTTCCCAACGCGGCAAGCCGAAGGCCTGCTCTGCAAATATTCAAAAAGTCATGACGATCATTGTAGCAGGAGTTCGCCGGCCGGTGTGGTCGCAAAGGTTCCTTTCCTACTCGAACATGATCCGAGCGGCGCCTCTTTTGGCAAGCAACATTCTCCGAGCTTCCTGGATCCGCTCAGCCTGTTGTTTGGTATATGGACCCATCGGCCGGGTCTTTTCATCGCCGCGACGAACACGGCAATACCAGCGGCCGCTGTCCGAGAAGATTTCAACCAGGGTCGGTGGATCGTTAGCCGCCTGCTTGGCGACCTGGTCGACGAATTTCACGATCTTTGAATAACGCTGGACGGGCGCAAACGTGTCCAAGCCACTGGTGATACCTAGTTCCTGCTGCACTGTGGACATAGTCGAACTCCTTTCAGTCACAACCAACATTCCGCTTCGCCATTCTGAACCTGAATGCGCGTTTGTTCGGAAGCCGAAGCTAGCTTGCCATTTGGCGCTCCATTTCCACCTCGGCCTCCAGACTTTCAACGTCGCGGAAGATCGAGGCGACAGCCAGAGTGCGCCCTTCTCGTTTGAAGCGGAGCAAGCAATCTTTGGCGGCAATGTCACCGTCCACCGCGATCTCGTCCCATTGCCCGGCATGGCCGACATAGTTGATGGGAACATCGTAGTGCTGGCTCCAAAAGAACGGCACCGCGACGAATTTCTCGCGATGGCCAAGCATGTTGAGCGCCGCTGTCTGCCCCTGCCTCTCTGCAACCACCCAATGCTCGACCCGAATGTTCTCGCCACTGTGAGGATCTGGCCACCTCGCAATGTCGCCGGCGGCGAATATCCCTGGTGCGCTCGTCTCCAGAAGCGCGTTCACAACGACACCGCGATCGAGGCTAAGCCCCGCCTTTTCGGCGAGCCCGATCCGCGGTCGCACGCCGATGCCGGCCACGACGAAGTCGGCTGTCAATGTCTTGCCGCTGTTGAGTTTCACCGTCCTGCCGTCAATGCTGCCCGCGGTGTCCTCGAGATGGAAAACAATGCCGTTCTCCTCATGGAGGGCGCGGATGAAGTCGCCCATTTGCGGACCCAGGACCCGGTCCATGGGTCGCTTATCTGGCGCCACGACATGAACGTCGATGCCGCGCGAGCGCAAGGCCGCTGCAACTTCCAGGCCAATGAAACTGGCGCCAAGCACGACGGCGCCTCGCGCAGTCGTGGCTCGCTCGATGATCGCCTTGCAATCTGCGAACGAGCGCAGCGTGTGTACGTGTGGCTGGTCGGCGCCGGGTATGGTCAGGCGCATCGGTTCGGCCCCGGTTGCAAGGAGTAGCCTGTCGTAAGGAATCCTGCCTTCATCCGCGAGGACAACCTCGCGGGAATGCAGGTCGAGGCGAACGGCCTTCGTATCGAGACGCAGGTCGATGTTGTTTTTTGAATAGAACTTCCCCCCGCGGAGCGGAATCCAATCTTCCGGTGCCTTTCCGGCGAGGTAGTCCTTGGAGAGGTTCGGCCGGTCGACGGGCGGGGCTTGGTCATCGCTGATCATGACGATTCTGCCTTGGTACTGCTCGCGCCGCAGTGTTTCGGCCGCAGCAAAACCAGCCGCGCCGCCACCGACAATGACGATTTTCTCGGGGGCCTGGCCAGCGCTTCCGTCGCGCGGCTTCGGTGCCGCCCGTTTGAGTTTCTCGCCGACAAATATCCGGCCATCTCGCTGTTGCACCGACCAGCACGCGAGTGGATTGAAGGCAGGCGCTCGCAAGGCCTCGCCCGTACGCAAATCGAAGCACGCGTGATGCCAAGGACAGCGGACGGTATCCTCCACCACAAGACCATCGACAAGCGGCCCGCCGTAATGCGTGCAAGTCGCCCCGACCGCGAAGACCTCGGTCCCGCGGCGCACCAGTAGCACCTGCTCATCGCCGCAATGGCCGACTAGCTTGCCGCCATCTAGAAGGTCCGAGAACGCGATGCCCTGGATCAGATCCGGCCCGATCAATTTAGCATAGGTTTCAGCCATTTTCTTCTCCTTGGCGATTTTATACAAAATCGCCCCTAGGGGAGCGGTGCTAGGCTCATCAGCCTGTGAGCGCACAAAGCCAGCGCGTCTTCGAATTCTCGATTTCGCTTCCGGGTAACGTCCGACCAAAGCGGAACCGGCTCTTCACGCGCAATTTCCTGCCATTTTGGGCGTCATGCAAACGAATTTAATCGGCATTTGAGTGCAACTTTTGTGATAGCTGCCTGCGACCCCCGCCCCTCCCCTGGGTGATTACAGGATCGTTTGCCCCGTCTTCCCCCAGTCGGCGAGAAAGGACTCGAGTCCCTTGTCAGTGAGTGGGTGTTTGGCAAGGTTTCTGAGTGTTGTGGGCGGCACGGTCGCGATATCGGCGCCCGCCATTGCCGCCAGTTTGACATGAAGAGGGGTGCGAATTGAGGACGCCAGGATTTCCGTCGTGAAGGATTTGTCGTTGGCGTATATCATGCGGATTTCTCGGATCACTTCCATGCCGTCCAGACCGAGATCGTCGAGCCTGCCGACGAACGGCGAAATGAAGGTCGCGCCTGCCTTGGCTGCGAGCAGCGCCTGGTTGGCTGAAAAGCACAGTGTGACATTGACCTTGTGCCCGAGCTGACTGAGTGCCCGGCAAGCCCTGAATCCATCCCAGGTCGACGGCACCTTGACGGCTACATTGGCGGCAATGCCGGCCAAACGCTCTCCCTCGGCGATCATGCCGTCGAAGTCGGTCGCGGTGACCTCCGCTGAAACCGGGCTCTCGATCGTCTGGCAAATTTCCTTGATCACATCTCTGATCGGTCGGCCAGTCTTTGAGATAAGGGACGGGTTTGTGGTCACCCCGTCGAGAATGCCAGCGGCAGCAAGCTCGCGAATTTCAGATATATCGGCGGTATCGACAAAGAATTTCATCGTTTTCTCCTCAACTGAGCGCGCCCATCGATGATTGGATGAATTTTCTCTGGTTTGGTTCCGGAGAGACGAGTTTATTGTCGCTGTCGTGATCGCACGCCCTATGTCTTTGAACGCAGTGCTAGTGCAGGAGCGACGTGACCTCTCTATCGACGTCTCAGCAAAATCTCTCTAAGGGCAACGGCGTCGTTGTGGGCCTCGTCATGAGCCGAGTAGACGAGTGTGACGGCGCCTTGCCGTATCAGGTCGCGTAGTCGGTCGAGCTCATCGCGATGCTCATGGATTTCCGCCGCATATCGCCGGCGGAATTCCTCCCAGCGTGCTGGATCGTGTCCGAACCATTGCCGAAGCTCGGCGCTTGGCGCGAGTTCTTTCATCCAATAATCGATGGAGGCCTCGGTCTTCTTGACCCCTCGCGGCCAAAGGCGGTCCACCAACACGCGCGTGCCATCGTCGGCGGCAGGGCTCTCATATGCCCTTTTCAATTTTACTCTCTCGTGAAAGATTTTTTCGCTCATCGACGTCCTGTCCTGTCCGTCTCCGTATCGTCAACAGCGTCGAGAAGCCCGGAGAATTCGCTTCTGAGGATTGCCTCGTCGGCTGCATCCGACACGAACACGAAGATGTCGCCGCGATATCGCTCGATCCAGTGATGGCCGGCGCCATGGCTGCGCAGGTAGTCGCCGATCTGATGAACCGTGGAATACCCCAGGCCCTGGTGCAGAAGGAACTTCATACAGGTTGTGCTTTGCAGCCCGTGACTGGTCGCGCCTCAGGGGCCGACCTTCTGACCCTGAGCGTTGAACTGTTTCAGGTAGGCGATGACGTCGGCGATCTCCTGGTCCTTGCTGAGACCGGCGAACGCCATCTTTGTGCCGGGAACCAGTTTGCGCGGCGCGCGCAGATAGGTCGTCAGCGTCGGTTCGTCCCACGTCAGACCCGAATTCTTGTTCGCCGCGGAATAACTGTAATCGGGATATGCACCGGCCGCTCGGCCCACAACACCATTTAGGACCGGACCTATGCCGTTCTTTGCGTCAGGGCCGACCTTGTGGCAGGCCATGCACCGTTTGAAGACGATGGCACCGGCTTCGGCGTTGCTGGACAATGCGTCCTGCGCATGGACCGAACCAACTGCGGTGAGAATCGCGGTCGCCAATCCAAGCAAGGTCGATTTCATGTTTTCTGCTTTCAATGAGCGGCGGCTTGGTTATGGCCAAGTCCGCACCTGGCATTATCGGGATTCGAACAAACTCAGCCTGCCGGATCCAAACCGCGGATCCGGATCCGGCAGGCCTTGCCTCAGGAGGGAACCAGTGGGCCGGGATTCTTCAGATATTGGTTCTTGATCGCATCCACCGCCCAGTAAGCAAGAGCACCTACCGGCCCGGTCGGGTTCTTCCCGGCGTTCTGGGGAAACACGCAAGCGCCGGTGACGAATACGTTCGGAACATCCCAGACCTGAAGATATTTGTTGAGAACGCTAGTGTTCGGATCCGCTCCGAAGACTGCTCCACCTGTGTTGTGGGTGCTTTGATAAGGCACGATCGAATAAGGCACGGGGGGAATGCTCCGATCGATCTTGGTCGCACCCATCTCCCTGGCGATCTTCACGCAGATGTCGGCCTGACCGTTCATCTGCTTTACCTCATTGTCCTGGAAGTCGAACGTCATTCTCATCAGTGGACGTCCAAAGACGTCGGCGTAGGTCGGATCGAGGCTTAGATAGTTCTGGCGGTAGGCCATCACGGCGCCCTGATTGCCAACGCTGGCCGCGTGGTCATAATTGTCGACCACTGCCTTTTTCCAGTCGGAGCCCCAACGCTGCGTGCCGCGCGGCGTAGGATGTGACTGGATGGGCCGGGCGCCCGAGTTGCTGCAACTGATGCCGCCGCCGCCGATGTAGCCGGCCTTCACGAAATCGTAATTGTCGCCGTTGAAATCGTCCATGCAGGTGCCGAGCGCACCTGCTCCCATGAAGCGATTCAGGATGGTGTCCTTGTCGAAGAAGGCGGTAGCTCCGCCACCGCACTGATAGGCATAGTTGCGCCCGACCACACCGTTTCCCGTTGTCGGGTCATAGGGCACGCCGATCCCCGAATGCAGCAACAGGTTAACGTTGCCGAGCGCATAGGCCGACAGGATAATGAGGTCGGCAGGCTGTTCCAACTCCCGCCCGCGTGCGTCGAGATAGGTGACGCTGACCGCCTTGTTGCGGGTCGAGTCGAGATTGACCTTCAGCACGATGGAGTTGGTGCGCAGCTCGAAATTCGGGTTCTTCAGCGCCAGCGGAATGACGGTGAAATGCGGGCTCGCCTTGGCATTCGCCTCGCAGCCGAAACGTTCGCAGAAGCCACAATAGTGACATTGGCCGAAGGCCACGCCATCAGGATTGACGTAATCGCGCGACGCATTAGACGAAGGGTTGGGGAACGGATGGTACCCGAGATTGCGGGCCGCCTTCTCGAACATCACCATGCTCTGTGCGGCAATCATCGGCGGATTGGGGTACTCGTCCTTGCGCGATCCCTCGAAGATATTGCCGCCGTCGATCTTCCGACCGTTAATATTGCCGGCCTTGCCGGAGGTGCCGCAGGTCTTCTCGAACTTGTCGTAATAGGGCTCGAGATCGTCATAGGTGATTGGCCAGTCCTGCAGGTGCATGTCCGAAGGGATGATCTTCTCACCGTATTTTTCGATCGTCCGGGCGCGCGCCTGATGATCCCATTCGAGCCAGCGCCAAGTGACGCCGTTCCAGTGCACGCCGGCGCCGCCGACGCCCTGGCCGGGCAGGAATGAGCCGAGTTGGCGCATCGGCAGCGCCCTCTGCGATTCGCTGTTGCGGAAGGTAATGGTTTCCCGCCGCACGTTCTGCATGAGGTCATGGCGGGCGGCGTAGCGCAGCTCGTCATGGATCTGCGGGTCGATAAAGTCCGGATTGGTGTCGCGCGGGCCTCCCCGCTCAAGGGCGACGATCTTCAGCTTGGTCGATGCAAGCTCCTTGGCGATAATGCCGCCCGTCCAGCCAAGACCGACAATCAGGACATCGACCGCGTTGAGTTTGGTGACCATGCTACATCTCCTTCTTCTTCAGTCGACTAAACGAGATCCTGGATGCCCTTCGGTTCAGCCGTATAGGGCTTGTTCCGAAACGGTTCGATCTTGTCCATGTACATGGCGTCGGCGCCTGGGAAACCGATCATCTTCCAGGCTGCCCTGTCCTTGTTTCCGCCATACATCGGGTCGGCGAAATAACCCTCGATCGTGAGCTGCAGCAGAACCCCGAAGAAGGTCGCCGTTGGCACGGTTGGAAGCTCGACCTTCTTGACGTCGAGTTCGGACATGACCGCGGCGCGATCTTTTGCCGACAGGCCGTCGAAGGTGCTCTTGTGGTTTTTTTGCACATAGGCACTGACGTCGGCGATGCCGGCCCGGATCAATTCCGATGGCGTCATCGGCAGTTGATAGCCTTGCTCTGGCGTGCCCTCGCCGAACGGCCCTTCTAGATACAGCCGGTCGCCCTTGCCGTATCCGCCGGCCATTTGCCGATCGATGTAGATCGCGACGCCGAGTTCCTTGGCGCCGGGGCCGGTTGAATCGCTGGGAATGAGCGTATCAACCGCCGCCTCGACGAAGGCGGATTCGTCGACATTGAAGAATTCATAGCCGGAGCCACGGACAGCAGATTTCAGGCCGTCGCTTTCGTGACGCTGCGGCTTGCCGGTCGGCGCGGCCATCATTTCGTCCGCCGATGCGGATCCTGCCAGCGGCAACGTACTCGCTGCCGCTCCTGCGGCACCGAACAGCTTCAAGAAATCGCGACGCCCCACATCGCCTTGGCTCTTGTCTCTCGTCGACATGATCTCTCCTGTGACGCTGCCGGTAAAAGGATGTGTGAGGATGGAGAGAGCTTGCGCCCGCTCCAACCGGCGCTGCGCAGCATCCAGCGCTAGGCTTGGTGGAATTCTTCGAGCGTAGTGCTCACAGTAACTATGTGGCAAGCGAAATTGATTGACATTTAAGCGCAATTTTTATGCTATGTCCGTCATGGACATCGAGCTCGCCCGCACCTTTATCGAGATCGTATCGACCGGAAGTTTCATTCGGGCCTCGGAGCGCCTGAATGTTGCGCAGACGACGGTAAGCGCACGAATCCGCAACCTCGAGCAGCAACTGGGCCGGCGCCTTTTTGTCCGCCACAAAGGCGGAGCTTCGCTGACCTCGGCCGGCGAGCAATTTCTGCGCCACGCGCCGATGTTCGTCCAACTATGGCAGCGCACCCTTCACCAGGTTGCCGTGCCCCCGGGACGCCGAGCCGTTCTGACGGTCGGCAGCGAAGTCAGCCTTGCGCAACCTCTGCTCCTGGATTGGGTCCGATGGATGCGCGGCTCGCTTCAGGATATTGCACTCCGCGTACACGTCGATGTGCCGCAGGATTTGATCAACCAGGTCGCGTCGGGAATGGTCGACTTAGCCATCATGTATGCGCCCCCGCACAGACCGGGTTTGAAGATCGATCTGCTTCTGGAGGAAAAACTCGTCCTTGTGACCACCAACTCCGAAGCGCGCCTGCTGGACGAATCCGATTATATTTATATGGATTGGGGACCGGATTTTGGACTTCACCACGGGATGAATTTCCCGAGCGCGGCGCCAGATCTTTCTTTCGATCTCGGTCCGCTCGCACTGAGCTATGTTCTTGCGACTGGCGGCTCCGGATACTTCAGGATGAGTTCTGTGCAACCTCACTTAGAGGCCGGCCGGCTGCACCTTGTGCCTGAAATGCCGCAGTTCTCCTATCCGGTTTATGCGGTGCAATCCGCGAGTGCGGACGAGAGCGTAGTAGGTGCTGCCTTGGCAGGATTGCACTCCGTCGCACGCGACGAGACGAAATTGTAGGAACTCTTGTTGGACGTTTAAGTGCCCGCTTGGATTGATGGGAATAGAAGGTCGACTGTCGTTCCGAGCCCCCGTTCACTCGTAATGCGGATCTTGCCGCCAACCATCAGCGCTAGTGCCTGCACTTGCGACATCCCTATCCCGGTGCCCTTCTCACCCTTCGTCGTGAAGAAAGGATCGAACACCTTTCGCAAGATTTCCGGAGGCATGCCGCAACCGTGATCTTTGACGCGAACGCATACGTAGATACCCGGCCCGGGCGGGTCAGGTGTCGCGGTCGTCTGCACAAATCGCTCAGTGGTGACGTGGATCTCCCCGCCATTTGGCATCGCATCTCGTGCGTTCATGACGAGATTAAGCACTGCACTGTCGAAAAGTGCGGGATCGATCAAGCAGTCTGGGACATCGGAGCCAAGCTCCAGCTTGATGCGGACATCAGGTCCCGCGCCATACTTCAGGAAAGGCTCGAAAGACCTGAGGAACTCATTCAAATTGCCAGCGTGGGTATCAAGGTCCTGATGCTTTGCGAAGGCGAGTAGCTGTGAGGTCAGCTCGATCCCTCGATCGATCCCTTCCCGTGCTGCGGCAATGTAGGCACGCACGCTTTCGGGCGCCTCGGCTCTCCGCGCGGCGAGCCCGAGCCCGGATTCGATTACTGCCAACAGATTCCTAAAGTCATGGGCAATACCGCCTGTCATTTCGCCTAGCGCAGCAAGCCGGAGCGTTGCACGCTCGCGTTGCTCGGCAGCAGTTCGGACATCGAGAGGCGTGTCCGGCGCCGCGCTGTGCGCGTCGCATTCGGCCTGAGAGGGTGGTTGAGTTTCACACGGAAACACGCAGCCTGTCATGAAAGTCGCCCCTATAGGTCACTGACGACACCCAAGAAACTCGCGCTCCCATTAGCAT
Source organism: Mesorhizobium sp. M0601 (assembly GCF_040320845.1). Lineage (NCBI taxonomy): Bacteria > Pseudomonadati > Pseudomonadota > Alphaproteobacteria > Hyphomicrobiales > Phyllobacteriaceae > Mesorhizobium > Mesorhizobium sp. M0601. The sequence goes on along the minus strand of NZ_JAMYQK010000037.1, from coordinate 5,401 downwards.
CGTCGTATTCGCTCCCATTTGTGCTGAGGGCTGCGCCTTTATGCGCATGACCTAAGCGCGCCGGACGACCCTTTTCGCCATGATGTCTTCGACAGTCGGGAATGCCTTGAGGGCCTCCTCCGGTAGGTCGCCATTTGCCCCGATCAGTTCAGCCCAGCCATGTGCCTCTGGTTCGCCGACGATAATACGGCCGACCATTCCGGCATGCTCATGCGGGATACAATAATAGTCGTAGACCCCCTGCTCGGTGAAGGTCACCGAAAAGCTCTCGTTGGGCAGGAGATAGTCGGAATCCCATGGCTTTGCCGCCTTGGGCATGCGAAGCGGTCGCTCGAAGTTTGCCGGATTGTACGCCGTGGTCGTGTGCGAATTGCCAGGATTGAGATTGGTCCAGCGGACCGTCTGTCCTGGTTTGATCAGAATGCCTATCGGGTCGAACCAAACGTGTGAACCGTCGTCGCGCCCTTGCATCCGGATTTCGATCGCCTCGCCGGCCCATACTGTGACAGAAGAGAGCGAGAGGGCGGCGGCAAGGCCCCCGCCCGCGCTTAGGATCTTACGGCGCGTGAGTGTCATTTTGCGACCCGCGCCTCGTCTGCGGCTGAGACATGCCACAGCACCAAGTGGACATGCGGCTCTTCGACCCCAGGATGGCCGGCATTGTAGTAGACGTCGACATGGTCGACATTGCCGCCGGGCGCGGCGAGGTCGTCAAAACGCTTGTCCGGATTGAGGCCTTTGATCGGCAGCATATAGATGGTGCTGACAAGCTTGCCTTCGTGATCATAGGCAAGGAACGGACCGGCCGGCAACGTCGTAGGATCGACAAAAAGTTGGCCCATGCCGGGTAAGAAGTCGGGCAGCTTCACAAGCTTGCTGACCTGTTGGTAAGGTGCGGCTGGCGGGGATTTAGTGACCTCAGACGCCGCCATGGCGCAAAGCGAACTGCCCATTGTCACGACAAGTGCGAGGGCGAGTATTTTCATCACGGTATCTCCTTGTTGAATTAAAAAACCGCGATGGCCGAAGATCTGGAAGAGGTCAAAAATCCGATTTTCACTTGCTGGCGCGGCCTGTTCGCGTCCAGCCAGCAAGCAGGAGACTGTCCTGATGGTCAAACGAAATTAACTGGCATTTCAGTGCATTATTTCTGCTATTCGGGTGCGCACCTGCTTGCTTGACTTAGGAAAATCTTTCACTACCTCTTAGTTGCTATGAATATCTTCCACCTCGATTCCCGGCGGCCGCGACACCTCAAAACGGGTCATTAGCCCGGACGCGAGAAAGCCTTGGCTCCGCGTCCGGGACAGCCAGCGTCTCCACACCTCCTTTGCCCTGCTTAGCCAGTGCGGCTGAACGCTGATTTGCGATCGCGTTTGGATCGACTTGGAGTTGACCCTGATGACCTCCCCCGTCTTGTCAGAGGAAGACATTTCGCTTGACCTTGCGACAAAGGGAAAGCAATCAGCCTTATCAAAAATCGCGATCAGGATTGCGCGAAGAGCCGGGCTTGACGAGCAGGTGGTTCTCCGTGGTCTCTTCGACCGCGAGGATTTCGGCTCGACGGGCATAGGTCGTGGCGTCGCAATCCCCCACGTTCTACTGGGTATGATCTCTTCGCCCGTCGCATCTTTGACACGCTTGGCCCAGCCTATCGATTTCGACGGCCCCGACGACGACCCCGTCGATCTCATTTACACTGTACTCTGGCCGCGCTCTGCCAGTTCCGCCTTCCTCCCTGCCCTTTCGCAAATATGCCGGGTGCTTCGGACATCTCAAGTTCGGGAGCGACTCCGACTGACACAGTCATCCGATGAGGCGTTGGCGATTCTGGAAACTGAGCCGCTTCCGGCGCATTCTTGCCGCGTCGGGCATGGCATCGAAATACCTAAGCAGTTCAGCAATGCCTTAGAATCCAGTGCCGCGGCACGAACCACAGCCACCTAAGAGGCTCGTCACCAGCGGATTGGGCCAGGCAGATCCGCATCAGCTTCGGATTCCCACTGCATGCGTGCTTTGTTGCGCCAAAACATAGATTGACAATCTATGTTTTATGTCGCATCCATCGAGGGGCGAACCCAAGGCTTGAGGCCGCTCGCATCGGGGAAAACAGGAGCGTCCAGATGAGTGAGAAAGGCCGGAGTAGGAGAACTATCATCATCGACGGCGTCCTGTTGCCGGATGTGCTCGACGAGACAATGATCCGCGGCGTGGTCCACGGTTTTTATGACGAAATTCGTCGTGATGACATTCTCGGCCCAATTTTCCACCACCGGATTGAGCCCGACAAGTGGCCGCAGCATCTGGCGAAGATGTGCGACTTCTGGTCTGCGACGCTACTTCGGACGTCGCGATATGAAGGCCGGCCACTACCGCCACACCTGGCCATAGCCGGTCTCGGCGAGGCGCATTTCCGTCGCTGGTTAAAGTTATTTCGCGCAACGGTACGCCGCATTTGCCCGCCCGAGGTGGCAGCGCTCTTTATGAAGCGCGCGTTGCGCATCGCTCATAGTTTCCGTCTCGCCGTCGCCTTCAGCCGTGGCGAGACTACGATTGGCATCGAACCTATTGCCGAGAAAGACCTGTGATGCCGAATTGGTCTGTTAGTGGTTCCCATAACAGCACGCCAATCCAAGAGAGGCACCGGTGAGGCTGACCAACTTCTCGGACTATGCTTTGAGGATGCTGATGTACGCGGCCTCCGCCGGCGATCGCCTGATCACGATCGAGGAGACTGCTCGCACCTTCAAGGTGTCGAAGACACACCTCAACAAAGTCGCCAATACCCTGACACGCGGCGGTTACCTGAAGGCGGTCCGCGGTCGTTCCGGCGGTCTTGTTCTAGGCCGCCAGCCCGAGATGATCCGAATCGGCGATGTGATACGGCTGACCGAGCCGGATTTCGCGGTTGTGGAGTGCTTCGCCACCGGAAACCAATGTGTGCTCACCGGCTCCTGCAAGCTTTCAGGTATGTTTAGCGAAGCGATCGCCTCCTTCCAGAGCACCCTTGACCGCTACACGCTGGCCGACGTCACGCTGATGCCTCAGGATTTCCTTGGCAAGCCGTCACCACTCCAAGTTTCCGGCGTGGTGCAAAGCGGCGAGTAAGGTCGACATCTCTCTACGATCGGAGACAAAATATTGCGCCGCGAAGGATCAAGAGCCGCACTATCTTATCGCGTAATCAATGTGAGGACGGCGCATGCGGCCGCCACAGACCGGACGTATGTTCGATTTTTCCCGCACGGAGACGAGCCATGGCTGAACCAAAGAAGAACCATGAGCAGATAACGAAACAGTTTGAATCGGGCATCGACCCGGACAACAGTCTGTTGCCGATGCTGGTCGGCGGCCTTGTCCTTATCGTGATCGGCGCGATCGTAGTCATGATATTTGTCTAGTTCGCAATGAGGGCTGTGGCGCAATCGAGAAAGCAGCTCGTGACTTGGGCGCCGCAAGCAATGCCGCGGCGCCCACGAGCTAACAGCTGGTATTGACTATTAAAGATTAGAGAGGTCTTCGCGACCTGCACTGGCAGTACCCAATTCGGAAACGCTCATCCGCTGGAATGTGCCTGACCGAGACGAACCCAACTCTTGCCACGGAGGTGCCAGATAGTGGTCCGCATACCCACTTTTTATTTCCTGCTGCGGGTTGGTCGGCGACACGAGCGTTTTCACCGCACCGAGCGGGAAGCCGATGACGAAGGAGAGAGGCGCGGGTTGCTTAGCTGGTGTCAGGAACGTGAGAGCCGTCGCTTAGTCTGATTGCGGTGACACGAGTGCGGTCGACTAGGGTGACAGTGCGCTTGTTAGCGAGCCCTCTCAAAACCCCGCCGGATCGCGAAACAGCTCGGCATTGTCGAGCTTCGAGACCTCGATCACCGCCTGGGTGCGGCTGTAGACGTTGAGCTTGCGCAGGATTTCGGAGACATGCGCCTTGACTGTGGTCTCGCCGACCTGCAGCTCATAGGCGATCTGCTTGTTGAGCAGGCCCTGGCGCAGCATCTGCAGCACTTTGAGCTGCTGCGGCGTCAGCGTAGCCAGGCGCTGCACCATCTCGGCGCGGTCGGTGCTGTCGGCGTCGCGCGGCCGGCCTTCATAAGTCTCGGGAACATAGATCGCGCCTTCCATCACCGAGCGAATGGCGGCCGCAAGGTCGCTCTTGCGCGCCGATTTCGGGATGAAGCCGGCCGCACCGTAGGACAGCGCCTCGGAAATGATCTTTGGTTCCTCATAGCCGGAGACGATGACCACCGGCAGGCGCGGATAACGCGTCCTGAGCTGCAGCAGCCCGTCAAACCCATGCACGTCGGGCATACTGAGATCGAGCAGCGCCAAGTCGAACGGCTTGGCATCCGTCAGAAGCTCGAGCGCCTCGGCAATCGAGCGCGCCTCCACCGTGTCGACCTCCGGATAGGCCATCTGCACGGCACTATGCAGCGCCTCGCGAAACAGCGGATGGTCGTCAATGATCAGGAACCTGGCGCGATCGGTCATCAGCTTCATTTCGGTTTGGTCTGGCCTAGAATAGTCCTGCAACCATGGCCAGCTTATTGGCAAATAGTACATTGCCATCTTGGCCGGCTAAAGCAGAATGTGCGTATGATTTCCGCGGCGCCACGCGGCAGATGTGGCCGTTCTGAAATGCAATACCTTGCCCGGTGGCCCAAATCGGCCGAATGTGCCGGCGACGGATCGATTGAAACAGAGACAGGTCGTGACCGACTTCCGGCTTCGCGTGACAGCCAGTGACCGCCGGCTTTCGCACTGTTGCCGGCCGCCACACGACGCTTCCCCGACGCCCGCCCTGTTCGCGGCCGCACCGATGGTATCGGCTGGTCTGGGGTCGCGCTGGTATACGGGCTGGTTTCCTGTACAAAACGCAGCAAGCTGATGGTGCTGCCGTTCAAGCCCCGCTAGGCGCTCGATATCGTACTGGTAAGGAGCACCACCTTGCCGCCATCGCGCTTTGGGCGCGACTTTGCCCGCGATATCCAAGCTAGTCCACGATCTGGGCCGCGCCAAGCCAGAACCAACTGATCGCAGTCGCTGATCTTGAAGCTGTACGATCCGGTTGGACCAATTTCAGCGTATTCCCGTTGAGCCCAGCGCCCCCCGAGGCTGACAGCACGTCAGCAATGACTTACGAAGCGTGTCCGTCTACGCGCTCGCCTGCGTTCGTTCCAACGCCTGGGGACCGGGCGATTTCGTCCGGCCCCCAAAGTGTCTGATCAGTCGTTAGGCCGGCAACGCGCCGGATCTCTTGGCCGTCCAGGTGGCGATATAGTCCATCAGTCCTGGATTGAGGCAATCATAAGGTTCGAGCCCGATCGACTTCAGCTGTGACCTTATGCCGTCCATGCGGCTCGGATCGACACCGGACTCGATGATCGAGGAGA
>NZ_JAMYQK010000036.1:0-67083 GCF_040320845.1 Mesorhizobium sp. M0601 | reverse complement strand
TTGCAGACCATCGACAACCCGTTCGGCACGAGGTTGTCACCCATGTCTTAAGTACAATCTGTTACCCATGTCTCCGGGTTGGACAAATCCGTAGGGTGGTAGCGGGAGAGGGATACCGCCAATACAGTGCTGCTACTGAATTCACTTGCTAAATTGAGTCCCTGCGCCTGTTGGCGGTTCGAATCGCGTGCTGTGCGCCACTTTACGATTTTGCGCGATTTCATACCCTGCCGCGGACGGATGCCGCATCACGCCGCCGACAGCCGCACGTGGAACTTGCTGTCGGTTGCCGAAGATTGTGGCAATCCGGACAGACCCGTCGAAACAGGGTGTAGGCTTCCGCCTCCTGGGTCACAACCGCTGTTTGCAGGGTGGCCATGATCTTCTTGCCGTCGTCGATCGACAGGCCCAGGTCTCCTTCACGCAGACGCTCATCGCTTTTGTCGATCCGGACCTCTCGGCGACAGATGTCGCCGAATTCGTTCGTCCCTTCGATCGAAATCGTCCACTCCATTCCCATCACTACCTCCGAAACCAAAGAGATGGTGATGGCCCAGTCGACGCTAACAAATCGTGGCCGCGCTCACCCCAGAGAAGTTACCGGTCTCCACTGCACTAATGGGCGGTGTAAGCTCCGTCCACCAGATGGTAGCTCCCAGTGATAAAGCTGGCCTGGTCGGACAACAGGAAGCACACAAGAGCCGCTACCTCTTCCGGTTTCCCGCGCCTGCCCATCGGCTGAAGACCCGCCATGCGCCGGCTGGCTAATGCCTCCATTTGCTCCGATAAAAGAGGCGTTTCGATCCAGCCGGGGCCGACGACATTGATCCGGATGCCCATCCTAGCATATTCAATCGCCGCAACCTTGGTTAATCCAACGACCCCGTGTTTCGCTGCCGTGTAAGCGGACGCAGTTGGCAAGCCGACGGAACCGAGAACAGAGGACATGTTCACGATGGCACCTCCGCCTCGATCCAGCATCGCGGCGATTTCGTACTTCATGCTGTAGAAAACGCCATTGAGATTAACGTTTATCAGTTTGTGCCAGTTGTCGAGCGGATAGTCTGCCGTTGCTTTTCGAATGCCGTCGATACCTGCATTGTTTACCGCCATATCCAGTCCGCCGCATTTCTGGACAGTGAACTCGATCAGCTTTTCCACTGCTGCCGCATCCGTGACATCTACCGCAAAGTCGTAGGCCCTGCCTCCTTGCGAGCTTATTTCGGCGGCTGTGCAGCGCGCGGCCTCGGCATCAAGGTCGGCGACAACAATCTCGGCTCCTTCTTGCGCGAGTTGCCGTGAAACAGCCGCACCTATTCCGGAGCCTGCGCCGGTCACAATCGCGACTTTTCCATGGAAGTCAGGCTTCATCGGCTCTGTCCTATGCCATTTCTGACATAACCGAACAGAGGCAGACGGTCATCGCAAGAAGTTTCGCTCCAATTCGCTTGTTTAATCCTGTGAATTCATTTTTGCCACCACACAGCGAGACTTGGCCCGCAGGCCTCGGAATGGTAGAGACGAGGGCGGCGGTAGATGACCAGTTTCCTAGCAGGTACAAATGGAAGAACACCACATTGCGCGCCGGGGGCTCGTGCTGGGTAGTCTGGCTCTGATGATCTCCGGATGCACGTCGATTTCATCCGCGTTCGGACCAAGGCGTGGCCTGAATCCTCGTTACCGACGGCAGCATGTGCGGTACGACGGAAACGAGCCGGCCGGAACGATCGTCGTCGATACTTCGCACCGTTTTCTCTATGCCGTCGAGTCTGACGGGTGGGCGACGCGCTACGGCGTTGGCGTCGGCGAGCAGGGACTTTCCTTCAAGGGTACAGCGACCGTCGGCCGCAAGGCGGACTGGCCGTCGTGGACACCCACCGCCAGCATGATGCAGCGCAAGCCGCGCCTGGTGCAGTATGCAGGGGGGGTCCCTGGCGGACCAAACAACCCGCTTGGTGCGCGTGCCCTTTATCTCTATCGAGACGGGCGCGACACCCACTTCCGGATACATGGTACAAACGAGCCATGGACGATAGGCACAGCGGTATCGAACGGGTGCATCCGTATGATAAATGACGACGTCATTGACCTCTACGACCGTACTCCTTTGGGCACGACGGTGGTGGTTGTTTGATGGTGGGCAGGCCTGATCTTCGTTGGATGGTGAACCCTGCCAGCACGTCACCGCAAAGGTGCCGCCGGCAACCGGGTGCCAACTGTGTCATTTCTGCACTAGGCGTTGGTGTAGATCGCAGCTAACTTCGTGGGGCTGCATATCGTTTTAGTTGTGGCGATTCCATAGGCTATTCCGCCCCCGGGGAAAGGATTGCTTGATGAACAGGATATTGATTGCAATGGTTGCTGTGCTCGCCGTTGCCAGCCTGAGCGGCTGCGCGAACGACTGGATCGGCAAAGGAAAGGGTAAGGCTCCGGCACCCGCTCCGGTAGAGCAACCAGTGATTAAGTAAGGACCGGCTTGTATGGGGAAGGGGTGCCAAGCCCTTCCCCATACATACGCAGCCGGGGCTTTGGCCGGCTTCATAGCGGTTGGCGAGCATAGGCCGTTATTAGGTCTGTGCTTTGTGAAGTTCGGGAATGGACGCGGCGATGACGCTTCTAAGTAGCCGTCTCTTGCTTGTGGCGTTGGTGGCCCTCCCGGCAGCGGCATGTCAGACGAAAGACCTGCCGCCCCAGCCGAATTTCGTATCTTATGCCGATGGCGGAGCTGCGCCTCAAAAAAACGACGAGCGGTACTTCATCGAGTTCCGCTCCCGCTACGCCCTAAGCTACGGCCACACCTACGCAGTTTTTGGGCGCCTGGACCGGGCCGGGAGAATGATCGATCCCCAAGTCGCGGGCCTTCACCCGGCTTCGAACAGTGCGGTTCCCTATGTTCTGGGCCATATCGTGCCGGTGCCAGCCGAAACCGGGTGGAGCGACGGTGATCTGGAAGAACCATACAGATCCGCAAGCTGGCAAATCATATTGACCCGGGCCGAATACGACAAAGTCGTTGCCTACATCCGCAAGCTGCAGGCGAGCTCGCATGTCTGGCAGGCGACGGTCTTGAACTGCAACGGCTTCGTGGCGGACATCGCTCATTCCATGGGATATAAGACTCCCGCCATTCAGCTCCGGCCGCAACAATTCATAACCGAGCTTCGGGAGATGAATACATAACCAAGATTCGAGGGATGAATGGGACCGAATGCGATCGGTACTGCCCCTCCGGCTTTCGCGTCTGGGGACTAACTCGGAGAGGATCGCTGCGCCTGAAGGTCGGCCGGTGACGAAATCGAGACGATGGGTGAAGTGGCCATACTCAGGGGCAGCTGCTACAGTCGCGATCGCAGAAAGGGCGCTGGTGACCTGAAGTGAGCATTGCGGCAGCCTCACTTGGCGAGGTCATTTGGGTGATCGGCATCGTTGCTTGGTACGTGATTCGGTATCCCTTCGAGCGCCGGGCAAGGCGCGTGCGAATTGTAACTGGCTACCGCTCACGTTCCGACATCGTCGGGCTTGCATCTGCTCTGTTTGGCCTCGCAATCCTGCCTGCCTTCTATGTTGTCACCGGCATGCCCGCAGCGGCTGACCACCCGGCCAGCGTTTGGGCCGTGGCTCTCGGCACAATCATCTTCTGCTCCGCGCTATGGGTTTTTCGCAGATCCCATAAGGAACTTGGCCGGAACTGGTCGATTACGCTGGAGATTCGCGAACGGCATGAACTCATCTGCGCCGGACCATACGCTTTGGTCCGCCACCCGATGTATACCTCGTTCCTGCTCATGGGCCTCGGCCAGGTCTTTTTGCTGGCGAACTGGATTGCGGGCATATCGGGTTTGATTGGGTTCGCAGTCCTTTTCCTGCTGAGAGTGGACGAGGAAGAGCGTATGATGCTGGAGAATTTCGGCCCGCAATACCGTGTCTATATGGAAAAGACCAAGCGAATAGTCCCTTATCTTTATTAGAGGTACGTTTTATGCGAGGCCGAGCCCTCAAGCTTTCCGCGCCCCGGCGCCTTGTTGGCGATCTGATGAGGTTTTCGATCGGCGTGCCACGGGTCGCGGTGCAGCGTCAGATGAACCTCAGCCCACTCGTAAGGGCTAGAATGGCGCAGCAGACCAGGCCCTCCTGGACCGCGATCTTCCTGAAAGGATATGCGCTTCTTGCCCTAGAGATGCCGGAGCTGCGGCGCGCCTATGTCAAGTTGCCCTGGCCGCAGCTTTATGAGTATCCGGCAAGCGTAGCCTCGATTGCCCACGAGCGCGAATATGATGGCGAGCCGGCCGTTCTGCTGAGCTGCATCAAGTGCCCGGAGCGCTACTCCATCACGGAACTTGAGGGATCCATCCATGCGGCTCGATCACGGCCGATCCTGGAGGTCCCGGAGTTTCGGCGTGCCTTGCGGGTGGCAGGTGCGCCCGCGCCAGTCAGGTGGCTGCTTATGTGGCTAGGGTTGAACATCGCCCGGCAAAGGGCAAATTACTTCGGTACCTTCCAACTGTCGGTCTATTCTGGTCTCGGTGCGGAATCACTCAACCCGCTGACACCACTGACCACGCTTCTGAACTACGGTCCGATCGGCAAAGACGGATCGGTGAATGTCCGCATCCACTACGATCACCGGGTCATGGATGGAGCGAACGTCGCACGAGCACTGGAGAGATTCGAAAAGATCCTGAACGGCACTGTCGCCAATGAAGTGATGCTGCTCGGTCAAGGAGTTTCCGCTCCTGCAAGACAGAGGAACGCGACGTGATTTCGCACTGTGAATACCGGCCAGCTATCGTCGTGATTGGCGGCTCGGGTGGAATTGGCCGGGCGATTGCGAGCGTCGCGGCAAGGGAGCGCGGTGCGGTTGTGCTGGTTGCCCGCTCGCCCGAGGGTTTGGCCGCCGCGGCGTCTGAGGTTAGGGAGGCGGGCGGCGAGGCATTCACGCTCGAGTTGGATCTCGTGGCAGGCGATGCGCCGACGCGCATGGAGGGCTTTCTGTCCACACACGGCCTGGTCTGTGATGTCCTGGTCAACAGCGCCGGCTATGGCCTGCGGGGCGCGACGACGGCGCTGCCTATTGATGATCAACTGGGCATCATCGATCTCAACATACATTCCCTCACAGAACTGACGCTCCATTTTCTGCCGGGAATGGTGGCGCGCCGACGGGGCGGGGTGCTCAATCTCAGTTCCGTGGCCGGGTTCGTTCCCGGGCCTTATATGGCTCTGTACTTCGCCAGCAAAGCTTTCGTGCGCTTCTTCTCAGAGGCGCTTCACCAGGAATTGCGCCGAACCGGTGTGACGGTCACATGCGTTGCACCAGGCCCGGTGTCGACGGAGTTTCTCGCAAGATCAGGCGCCAATCAGACGGCGCTCTTCAACATCTTGCCCAAGGTGGATCCGGAGTATGTGGCCGAACGGGCGTGGCGAGGGTTCAAATCCGGTCGTCGCCTCGTCGTACCGGGAATCTCGGGCAAGTTGGCTGCCCTTGCGGCAGCGCTCCTGCCTTCAGCAGCGCTGCTGCCCCTGGTCGGCCGGCTGCAACGCGGCGGCAATGATCAATGTCCTTGCGGTTCAGGTATGAAGTTCAAGAAATGCTGCGGTACCCGCCAGATTCAGCTACGCCGGGGCCCTCGGGGAATTATCCCCTGAAGGACCAGCACGCCCGCTCGGGTGTAGATCTCCGCTCCCGGTGTCGCCGGATCGATCTCGACGGAAGCGTCGGGATAGAGCGTGGTGGCAAAGGACGAGGTCTTTTTGGCGCGCGCGCCGTCCGGTCCGTAGGAGAGAGAAACGGTGTTGGCGGCCTGGGTGACGGTCTTCAGCCGGTTGGCCTCGTCCCAGGCGAGCGTCCTGGTGCCGTCGGCGGTCATGTTGCCGTTGGCGTCATAGGTGAGCGTCTTGGCGCCGTCCGCGGTCGGGGCGTGCGGACGCGGCGATGTGGCCGAGGGATAGACATAGGTTCCGGCAACACGGGTGCAGATCGTCGTTGGCGGCATAGACGAACGTCTCGTCCAGCGTGTTGTTGCCAAGATTGTCGCTCGAAGTCAGCCGATCGGCCTTGTCGTAGCCATAGGTCCAGCTGTCGGAAGCGGTGAGCCCGGTCGTGCCGGTGATGCGGCCGATGAGATCGCGGGCATACTGGTCGTCGAGCAGGACTGTTGCGCCCCTGGCCGTGGTGACGCGGGTCAGCCAGCGTCGGGTCAGTGAATAGCTGAAGGAGGTTTTTACGCCGTTCGCATAGGTGATCTCTTTCGTCTGGCCGTCGGCCTCGTAGATGGTCGAGGTGATGAAGCCGGAAGCCGAGAGCAGCTTGTTGCCCACGGTATATTGCAGCGGTGCGGCCGCCGTGCCGAAGTCGAGCTGCACCGGCAGATACTGGGTGCGCAGCGTCTGGCCGGAGGCATCGCGCACGCCGGTCGTGGTGTGCGTCAGCGTGCCGATGGTGACGTCCTGGCGGGCGAGCTTGCCGAAGCCGTCATACTTGTTGCCTTGAGTGGCCGCAGGGTTGGTGGATGTCGTCAGCTGGCCGATGTTGTAGAAGCCGGCCGCTGCCTGGTCGTAGGTGTTTTGGGTCAGCGTCACCGCACTGCCACCGGACGCCGTTGCCGTCTTCAGGGTCAGCCGGTCCATCTGGTCATAGGCGAGAGCGGTGACGGTGCCACGGGCATCCGTCTGGCTGGTCAGACGATTGGCGCCATCATAGATGTACGACCATGAGCCGAGATCCGGATCCGAGGCACTCAGCCGGTTGCCGACCATGTCGTAGCTGTAGGTCCAGGCAGAGCCGCCGGGATCGCTGACCCCGACCAGCCGGCCAAGGACATCGTAGCTGCGGCCCTCCGTCAGATTGAGCCCGCCGAGATCGCGCACGATTTGCACGACATGGCCGCGCGTCGAGGACACGCTCTTCGACTGGCGTGTGGTCGTCGCATTGATCTGGTCGGTCTGGGTGACCGCATAAAGCCGCGGATTGGTGCCGCTGCCGCTGTCGAGGCTGTGGGCAAAGATCGTCTGGCTGGCGTCGGCATAGACGGTCTTCACCGGCCGGTCGTTCCAGTCGTAGCTGTTGGTGGACCACTGTGCCGTGTCGCCGACGAACCTTGGGAAGGCGGTGCGCAGGACATTGCTACGCAGATCGTAGTCGGTGTCGGCAATGCGCTTGGCGCCGGCCGCCGTCTCGCCAGGCGTTTCCACCCGATAGACGCGGCCAAGCCCGTCATAATAGGAGCGGACAAAATCCTCGCCCGCCCCATTGGGCAACGGCGTCAGCTTGGCCAGCGCCTGTGTCGCCGGATTGCCCTCGTTCTCGAAGCGCGTCTTGGCATAGGCGCCGGTGATGCTCTGCGAGACCTGGTAGGGCCGGCAGAACGGTAGCCGAACCGGCGACGCTCCTGCGCGATCGCCTTCATCCGCTCGCGAAGCTCGCGGTCGTCCGGCCTGCTGGTCTCGTAGCGAACCGTCATGCGGCAACAGCCGATGGCTTTACACGCCCGCCGTTCGCTCATCCCGAAGCCTTCCTTCAGGCGAGCGACAGCTTTCCGCTTGGCCGCGGGCGTCACCATTTCTTTCCCACAAGATCCTTCAACGCGGCATTGTCGAGCATGGCGTCGGCCAGAAGCCGCTTCAGCCGCGTGTTCTCGTCCTCCAGAGCCTTCAGTCGCCGAGCCTCGGAGACATCCATCCCGCCGAAGCGGGCCTTCCAGTTGTAAATCGAGGCGTCGCTGACCCCGTGCTTGCGGCACAGATCGGCAACCGATACCCCGGCCTCATGTTCCTTCAAAATTCCGATAATCTGCTCTTCAGAGAAGCGGCTACGTTTCATGTCCTGGTCCTCTCGATGGGCCAGAACGAAATTCAAACCGGATTAGATCAGAGGGGCAAGGTCACTGGGCTTTATCGGCGGTGCCGATCTCGGGACCGATGGGGCATATTCGAGGTCCGTCGAAATTGGCGGGCAGGCATCGCGAAGCCGAAATTCGCATGCATTCATCCTGGAGCGGCAATCAGAGCCGACACCCGGTTACGCACCCGAGGAGGAAGTTTCATCAGACCTTCAATGAGGCGCCGGCCCTCTGCACTGGCGATGAAGTCCAGGCGTTCATCAACGGTAGTTAGGGCCAGACGTGCGCACGTCGTGCACACGAAGTATCTCCATCTTTCCTTTCTGTTTCGGCGAAAGTGGCGCAGCAGGCACGCCCACACCGATTATTGGCGAGGTCGTGCCTGACGCGATCCGACCGACTGCGAACGTGGCAAGACGCCATGGCACGACGGGAGATGAGCTTTTACTGGGTACTCGAAAGGGTGGTTGAACATGCCGGTTTGCGAAGGCTCCGCGTTCGAATTGCGGTGCGGTGCGCCAAAATATCTCAAATATTATTGATGTTTGTCGTCGATTGCTGAAGATGTCAGGCAGATTGAGTTGCGGCAAAGTGCCTGATCTTTGACGAAATGATATCTGATCGGGCTCTGCGGCAGCGTATTGCTTAAGTCAGTCATCGGTTGCTGCCGCGCTTGAATCTTGAAAAGGGCCCCTGTCGTCCGCTTGCCCCGCAACGACCGCTGCAGCAGCCTTCTCCAACAATAGATGAGTTGGCGTCGTGCCGCTCAGCGGTCGGATTGCATAGATCTGCAAGGGGGACGGCTCCGGATCGGAACGAAGAAGCCGCAGGCGCCCAGATTCCACCTCTCCTAGGTAGAGCTGCTCGGGAAGGTAAGCGAGGCCAAGGCCGGCGATCGCAAGGCTTGCCGCTGTGCGGAACGTATTGCAGATCGTCAAATTGCGAAAATGGACATCATTCGTGGTCAGCCAACTCAGCGTCGATCCTCGGAACTGCCATTCGCGCGACGTTGCAATGACCGGAAGTTCGCTCAACCCCTGAGGCGTCAGCACCTCGGGGACGGCTGGCAGTTCGGGACTGCACATCCAGGCAAATTGGGTCATCTCGATCGGATTTGAAGCGAAGCGTGACTGTGGCATTTCGCAGGCTGCAAAAGCGACGTCGAGCGTACCGGCGTAGAGCTTCTCCTCGATGAGATGCGACAAGCTCACCTCAACTTCGAGCTGCAGACGAGGATAAGTCTGTCGCACAAATCGTATGAGCGTCGGCAGCCAGGTAAGAGCCACAATTTCTGCAACCCCGAGCTTGATATATCCGACGATTTCCTCCTTTTCCGCCACGGCATGGATGAAACGATCCGAGGCAAGCAGGATCTCTTCGGCATAAGGCATCAACAATGTGCCTTGTGATGTCAGCCGAGCCGTGCGCTGGGAACGGTCGAACAGGGGAACGCCAATACGCGCTTCCAACTCCTGTATCCGCATCGAAACCGCCGACTGTGTCGCATTCAGTCTGAGTGCGGCTTGGGCAAAACTGCCGAGACGGGCTGCCCAGTAGAAGGTCTCGATCTGCCGGTGGTTCAAAAACGCTCTCCACTGTCGTTTCCTTTACTTCAGATTTTCTGATGCGTCTCCACCTAAATAATTCGATTTTCCTGGCATGCCGCGCGTGACATGGATCCCAACCGCGACAGTTGCGCCCCGGAGCTCGGCCAACCAACTTCAAGTATCGACTATAAGTGAGGAACAGTGCCCAATTCAGCCACCGTCATCGAGATAGATCCGTCGTTTGTTGAGAAGATTATTTTCGAACTCGCTTCTTATGGTGCCGTGGGTGAGAGCGGTGTTTCCCGCACCGTCTATTCTTCCGAGTGGGTGGGGGCGACTGACTACTACGCCAGGAGTTGTCAGGAAGCCGGACTTGAGGTGCACCGTGACACCGTCGGAAACGTCTGGGGGCGACTTCGCGGGTCGACCACTGAAAAGGCGGTCGTCTCCGGCTCACATATCGATTCCCAAACGCCTGGCGGCCGTTACGACGGGGCGCTGGGTGCGGTGGCAGCCCTGGTCGCCGTGAAGGCCCTGAAGCAGCAGTTCGGCACGCCAAGGCGCACCATAGAAGCGGTGGCTTTTTGCGAGGAGGAATCGAGCCGCTTTCCGAATGCCAACTATTGGGGCTCGCGCGCGGTCACCGGCCGGATCGCGGCGGGCGACCCGGAGCGCGTGATCGGCTTTTCCGGCGAGACAATCGCGGAAGCAATGCGCTCGGTTGGGCTTGATCCCGAGCGCATCCCTGAAGCGCGGCGCGACGACATCGACAGTTTCCTGGAACTTCATATCGAGCAAGGCCCGATCCTTGAGCAAGCAGGGCTGCCGGTCGCGGTCGTCGATGCGATCACCGGAATCCGCCACTACAGCGCCGAGCTCGCCGGGGTGCAGAACCATGCCGGCGCCTTCCCGATGGACATACGCAATGATCCAATGGCTGGCTTCGCCGAGGTCGCTTCCGGGCTCATCAACACGGCCCATCGCTTGGGCCGGCCGGCCGTCACGACCATCGGCCGCGTCCTGGTCGAGCCGAATTTCCCCGGCATTATTCCGGCCAAGGTGGCGTTCGCGATCGATGCCCGCCATCCGGATGCGGCGGCACGCAGACGGCTGTACGAAATGCATGAAGGTCTGATGCGCGAGGTTGCGGGACGCAGAGGTCTCAGCGTCGATTGGCGGATCATGATCGACCATGAACCTTCGCCCTCGGATCCAGGGATTGTCGCAACCTTGCAGCGTGTTGCCACCGAGCAGGACGTGCCGTTCCTCACGATGGCGAGCGGCGCGGGTCATGATTCCCAGCAGATGGCCGCCATCGCCAAGGTCGCCATGATCTTCGTCCGCTCCAAGGACGGACGCAGCCATACGCCGGAGGAGTTTTCCTCGCTGGAGGATATTGTCGCCGGAATTCGCGTGCTCGCCGCCGGCCTTCACGCGCTTGCCTATTGAAGAGGAGCTAGCCCATGACCTACCCGCGCGACCTGGCCGGCTATGGCCGCAATCCGCCGGACCCGAGATGGCCCGGCGGCAAGAAGCTCGCAGTGCAATTCGTCATCAACTACGAGGAGGGTGGTGAGCATTCGGTCCTGCACGGCGACCGCCAAAGCGAGGCCTTTCTTACCGAGGAGCCGACGGTCGCCTTCGCCAATATCCGCAACATCAATGTCGAGTCACAGTACGAATATGGCAGCCGTGTCGGCTGGTGGCGGCTGTACCGGCTCTTCACCGAGCGCAAGCTGCCCGTGACCATCTTCGGGATTGCAAGCTCGCTGCAGAAAAATCCTGAAGCCGTCGCTGCGATGAAAGAGGCGAATTTCGAAATCGCTTCGCACGGCTTGCGCTGGATCCAATACGCGGAGATGCCGGAAGAACAGGAAGCCGCGCAAATCGCCGAAGCCATTCGCATCCATACCGAAGTCACGGGCTCGCGGCCCACCGGCTGGTATACCGGCCGCATGAGCATCAATACGCGCAGGTTGATCGTCGAATCCGGAGGATTCGCCTACGACGCCGATTCGTTCTCCGATGACCTGCCATATTGGCTCGACGTGAGCGGTCAGGACCATCTCGTCGTCCCGTATACGCTCGACAACAATGACGGACGTTATGTGAACACCTACGGCTACCAGTCGCCGAGCTTTTCCGCCTATCTGATCCAGGCTTTCGATTTCTTGCGGCGGGAGGCGCAGGTCGCGCCAAGGATGATGAGCATCGGCGTCCACACACGTATTGTCGGACGGCCCGGTCGGGCGGCAGACTTGGAGCGATTCCTCGACCATGTCGCTGCCGCCGACGACGTCTGGGTCACGAGGCGCATCGACATCGCCGAACATTGGCGGACCACGCACCCGTCACGGCGCGGGTGACAGGCATGGACCGCGCGATCCTGGTAACGGGAGCCTCCGGATTTGTCGGCTCCAGAACGGTAGAGGCTCTGGTTCGAGTCGGTTGTGAGGTTGTCTGCGTCGATCTGGTGCCGGAGCCGAACACGGGTGTCCTGGCTTGCGATCTTTGTGATGCGGGGCGTTTGTGGAGCGTCGGGGCCTCGCGAGACTTTGCCGCCATCGTCCACTGCGGCGCGATCTCCGGCCCCTCGCTCTATCGCGACGAGCCGGATCGCGTAGCATGGACGAACATCGCGAGCACCATCAACCTCTTGGAATTTGCCCGGAAACGATCGGTTCCGCGTTTCGTCTTTGCATCTTCGGCAAGTGTCTACGGTCCAACGCGCGTCGATCTTCCAGTCAGTGAGGAATGCGCCCTACATCCTTCCTCGATCTACGCCGCGAGCAAGGTCGCGGGTGAAGCCCTGGTCGAGGCTTATTGCCGGCAATACGGCATTTCTGGCGTGAGCCTGCGCATCGCCGCGGTCTACGGTCCTGGCCGTCGAACGGCATGCGTCATCCGCGACATGATCCTCGCCGGGCTGAGGGAGGAGCCGTTCTCCCTGCCTTGCGGCCGCGACCAGCGCTACCATTATGTTCATGTCGACGACGTCGCCGCCGCGTTGAGCGCAGCCGTTCATGCACCGTCGTTGGGCGCGGTTGCCTACACGGTTGCAGCCGATCAGGGAATTGTGTCGAGGGCGCTTGCGGATCTGGTCCGGGAGATCGTGCCCGGGCCGCCAATTGCCGTCGCAGGCACCGAGGACCCGCTTTCGGATCGGCAAGGTCCTTATGAGCTGGATGCGGCGGCGCGCGATCTTGGTTGGCGGCCGGCCATCGATCTGGCGAGCGGCATTCGCTCTTATGCCGAGTGGCTCACATCAGAAAACTTGAAGATTCCGCTTCAAATCAATTCGGTTGCGTGAAATGTCCGGTCTCACGATCCTGACCTGGCAGAAACGGCAAATTTGCTCAATCGCCTGCGGGTTCGTACCCGGCCTTTGGCGTGAGCAGGCTCGCAACCACAACAATCCGCCAAAGGCGGACCATCCAGAGAGGGATGTCTATCATGATCAAATATCTTGCCGGTCTGGCCGGCTTCGCCACCGTTCTCGGCCTTGCAGCGATCGCTCCAGCCGCGACAACCGACTTGGACGCCATTCAGTCCAGCATCACCGAGCACCAGAAGCTGCCAACCTTCGCGCCGTCAGGTGAAGCGTTCGATGCGAAGGCCTGCATGAAGGGCAAGAAGGCCATGGTCGTGCCCTTCTCCAGCGCGGTCGAGTTCACCGGTGCGGTAGCGAACCGCATGACGGAGATCGCGAAGGAGGTCGGCTTTCAATACGACCACTACCAGACGCAGGGCCAGCCCTCACAATGGATCCAGGGCATCAACCAGGCGATCACGCAGCGCTATGATCTCGTCGATGTCTTAATGTCGGATCCGCGGGTTCTCGTTCCGCAGGCAACGCAGGCGGATCAGGCTGGGCTCAAGATAGTGGCGGCGCATGCGTCCGGCTTCGATACTCCCGCTCCAGCACCATTCCAGAACGTGCAGATCGACTATACCCAGGCTGGGCGTCTGATGGCGCAATGGGCGGTTCTCAAGACCAAGGGGAAGGCGAATGTGCTTGCCATCGTCGCCGAGGATTCCTTCTCGGCCAATTCGCTCAAGAACGGTATCAAGGAGGTCATGGACAAGTGCGAGGAATGCAAGGTCCAGTATCTCAACGTGCCGGTCACCGATTGGGCGACCCGCATGCAGTCGACGGTACAGGCGGCGCTGCTGCGTGATCCCTCGATAAACTACATCCTGCCGATCTATGACGGCATGGCGCAGTTCGTTGTTCCTGCCGTCGAACTCACCCAGTCTGCGGACCGGGTCAAAATCGCGACCTTCAACGGCAGCCCCTATGTGCTGCAACTCGTTCAGCAGGGCAGCGTCGAGATGGACATCGGCGAAAGCATCGACTGGGTGGCGCATGCGATCGTCGACGCCGAGATGAGAATGGTTTGCGGCTTGGCCGCGGTAAAGGATCCGAAGGTGCCGCTCTACATATTCGACGCCTCGAACGCCAGCACGGCGGGCACGCCTCCGCAGATCTCCACCGGTTACGGCGACGCCTATGTCGCCGGCTACCGCAAGCTCTGGGGCCTGCAATAATGTCGCGGATGGCGACCGACAAGAGTGTCGCCAATCTGGTCATCGAGGGGCTGACCAAGTTCTTCGGCGGCGCCAAGGTCGTGGATGATGTCACGCTAACCGTAAATTACGGAGAGATCCACGGCCTGCTCGGCCACAACGGGTCGGGTAAATCCACGCTGATCAAAATGCTTTCCGGCGTGTACGCGCCGGACGGCGGCCGCGTGATGCTTGGCGGACGCGAACTGCCGCTGCCGCTGCCTCCCGGCGAGTTCAACCGGTACGGCATATCAGTCGTCCACCAGGCACTCGGTCTGGTGCCGTCGCTCTCGGTCACGGAAAACCTTCTTGCGCGGCGTCTGGTGCGTACAGCCAATCCGATGATCCGGTGGCGGCAGGCGCATCGCGAGGCTCGAAAGACTTTTGCCGACTATGGTCTCACCATCGATCCCGAAATGCCGGTCGCCAACCTCGCGCCCGTCGAGCGTGCCCTCGTTGCGATCGTCCGCGCGTTCCAGGAAATCGCAGAAACATCCGGCCGCGACGGTGGATTGCTGATCCTCGACGAACCCACGCCATTCCTGTCGCGCGACGATGTCGATCATCTATTTTCATTGGTGAGAACGTTGGCGCAGCGAGGCACGAGCGTCATCTTCGTTTCGCACGACGTCGACGAGGTCAAGGAACTGACCGACCGCGCTACGGTGCTGCGCAATGGCAGCGTCGCGGCGAGCCTCACCACCGCGCTAGCCTCGAAAGCCGAATTCATCGCCGCAATCGTCGGTCGCGATCTCGCGATGGAGCGCCCGTCCCCGGTGTATCGAGGCGGCGCCGAGGCGCTTGTCGTGAAGGGCCTGGCAAGCGAAAGCCTGCCGCCTTTGGATCTCGCGGTTGGGGCAGGCGAAGTGCTTGGCCTGACCGGCCTCATAGGCTCTGGCTACGACAGGATCCCATACCACCTCTTTGGTGCCATGCCTGCGACGGCAGGCAATCTGCGGCTTGGCGATCTTGCCTTGCCGATGGCGGCGATGACGCCCGCTCGTGCCATCGGCCACGACATGGTGCTGGTTCCGGCCGACCGGCAGAGGGCTGCCATCATCGAAGGCCTGACCGTGGCTGAAAATCTGGCGGTGCCGGCATTCGGCCGGTCCCTGCCGGCTTATTTCGTGACGGCGCGCAAGATTGTCCGGCATGCTGCCGATCTTGTGCGGAATTTCGATGTTCGCCCGCCTGATCCGGGCCGGCTCATGCGCGATCTCTCGGGCGGCAACCAACAGAAGGTCGTGCTCGCCAAATGGCTTCAGACCGAGCCGCGCGTGATCCTGCTCGACGAGCCGACACAAGGGGTCGACATCGGCGCGCGCCATCAGGTCTATGGCTTCATTCGTGCTGCGGCTGAGCGGGGCGCCGCCGTCATCTGCGCCAGTTCCGATCATGAACAGCTGGAGATGATCTGCGACCGCGTGCTCATCTTCAGTCACGGCCGCGTCGCGGCGAGCCTGTCGGGTCGCGAAGTGACCAAGGCTGCCATCACCGAGCGGTGTCTCGACAGTCTGAGCGGTGTCCTCGCAGGCGAACCTGTCCTTCTCAAAGAGAATTCCCCATGACGGAAGCAACCCACGCCGCCACCAGCAAATCGAATATGAGCGGGGTCCAGCGCAATTGGCGCCGCGGGTTTCTGATGGAGCTGGAGCGGTTCGCTCTACTCATCGCTTGGCTTGTCATCATAGCTATCTTCGGCATCATTTCCCCGGATGCGTTCCTGACCTGGCCGAACTTCTCGACGATATTCGGCTCGCAGGCCGTTCTGGTGATCCTGACCCTTGGCCTGATCATTCCCTTGACGGCGGGCGACATCGATCTTTCCGTCGCGCAGGTCCTGACGCTCTCGTCGATGGTGATTGCCGTGCTCAATGTCGGCCACGGCTGGCCCATCGGCTGGGCGATGGCGGTCGCGTTGGCCGCCGGTTTGCTCACCGGCCTGCTCAATGCGTTCTTCACGCTGTACTTCCGCATCCATTCGCTGATCGTGACCCTTGGAACCGGCACGTTCCTGCATGGGATCACCTTGTGGATCAGCAATTCGCGCACCATTGGCGGAATCGACTGGAGCCTTGTCAACGCCGTCATCCTGACCCGCTTTCTAGGCATTCCCCTGGCGTTTTATTACGCGCTCGCCCTCGCGCTGCTCCTGCTTTACGTCTTCGAGTTCACATCCCTGGGCCGCAAGGCGCTGTTCGTCGGTCGCGGCCGGGACGTGGCTCGCCTGTCCGGCATCCCCGTCACGCGTATGCGCCTGATCTGCTTTCTCGCTTCCGGTGTCTTCGCCGCCATAGCTGGTGTGCTTTATGCCGGAACCTCCGGCTCGGCTGATCCCAATTCCGGTACACAGCTGATGTTGCCGGCTTTCGCCGCGGCCTATCTGGGCGCGACCTCGATTTCCCCCGGACGCTTCAACCCGATGGGATCGGTGATCGCCGTCTATCTTCTCGTCACCGGCATCACCGGACTTTCAATTCTCGGGATCGATACGTTCGTTCAGGATCTCTTTTATGGGGGCGCCCTGGTTATCGCTGTGGCCCTGTCGCAACTCGTTCGCGGACGTGAAGAATCTCTCACCTAGCGCATTATTGCGGAGTTTCGTGAATGCAACGACTAAGCGGTCGCAGCGCCCTGGTCATCGGTGCCGGCCTCGGAATTGGGCGAGCCGTCGCTCTCGCATTCGGCAGGGAGGGGGCGCGCGTCGCGATAGCCGATTGCGGTGAGGCTCAACACAGGGAAGAAGCTGTCGCCGCGGTCGTGGCGACCGGCGCCGAATCGTTTTCGCTTCAATGCGACGTGACTGTCGAAGCCGATGTGGTGGCGGCGGTGAGACAGACCATCGACCGCCATGGCCGCATCGACATATTGGTCAACAATGCCGGCATCGGCCAGCCGCCGGGCGATTTCCTCACGCTGGACTGGACGGATTGGCAGAGGCTGATCGACGTCAATCTGCGGGGCGTCGCCTTGGGCATGCGACAGGCACTGCCGCCGATGCTGAAACAGCGCTACGGCCGCATCATCAACACGGCCTCACAACTTGCGCACAAGCCGGCGGCTGGCGCTGCTGTTTATAGCGCCACCAAAGCCGCGGTGGTGGGACTGAGCGTCGCAGTCGCGCAGGAGGTTGCCGCCCACGGGATAACCGTCAACTGCGTCTGCCCAGGCCCAACTGATACCGCGACATGGCGGGCCAGCGATGCCGGTTGGAGGAAGTGGAAAACGGAGCAGCTTCCCATTCGACGCGTTGCCGAACCCGATGAGATTGCGCCCGCTTACGTCTACCTTGCCTCGGACGAGGCGAGCTTCATGGTCGGCCAGAGCATTTCGCCGAACGGTGGCGATGTAAGCTGGTAGCACTGCGTTTCTCTTCCGTAGAGCAACGCCGACCTATCCTGATTTGATACCAACGCCGATCATAGTTTCACGACGGGCAAATCCACCGGCCGGCGTTCGAGCGCGACCATCAGCACGCCCGAGACAAGGATGATGGCCGCGCCGAGGACGACGGAGACTGAAGGGACTTCCGAAAACGCAACGAAGCCGATCAGGAAGGCGAAGACCAGCGCCGTATATTCCAACGTTGCCACCAGGTGCGCGGGCGCGCGTTTTGCCGCGGAATAGAGCGCATATTGACCCAGACCACCAAGGACGCCCGAGAGGATCATGAGATATGTATCCCTTGCATCCGCCGGGTAAGCCAGCCAGCCGAGGGTCGGCGCGGTTGCGGCCACGAATACGAGATTGGTGTAGAACACCTGCACCAACGGGCTGTCCTTCGCAGCCATGCGCCTCAGCATGACAAGCGAAACGCTCCAAAGCATCGCGGCCGCGAGCGCCAGTAGAACGGGGATGGTGACGTTCAGCATAGGCACATCGCTGGCGATCATCACGCCCGCCAGGCCGAGGCCGACCGGCAGCCACTGCGCCGGGACGAGCGGCTCGCGCAGGAACGGTCCCGACATGAGCGCCACGAAGACCGGCGCGACAAAGTAGAGGGTGATGAGTTGCCCAAAGGCGAGCGTCTCGGCAGCGAGGTAGAAGCAGAGCCATGCGGCGAGGATGATCATGCTTCGCAAGGTGAGTTCAGCCTTGCTGTGGCTTCGCAGGACGCCGGAAGTGGCGCTTCGGCGACTGAAGATCATGATCGCCGCGACGACCGTCAGGCTGCGCACCATGAGGATGGTCCATCCCGGAACGCGGCTGACCACGTCCTTTGCTAGAGCGTCCTGCACGGTCATCAGAAAAAATGCGGTGAGAGAAATGCCGGCGGCCGCCAGAAGCGGAGTGGAGGATCTGGCGATGAGGCGCTCGGACACTTTCAGGGCATTCTCTTGAACGGCAGGGAACGACCGTGCCTATCCGATCGCCGCGCACCAGCACAGGCGCTAAACACAGCGAATTCGGTGCCGGGCTGGCGCCACGCGCCGGATCAGGATTTTACGGCGAAGACCTGGATCTCGATGCGCAACCGCGGATCGGCCAGCCGAGCTTCCACGCAGGCGCGGGCAGGTGCGTGGCCCGGCGCTATCCAGGCATCCCACACTGCATTCATGGCGTCGAAATCCGTGACGTGGGCAAGCCAGACATAGGCATGAGTGATGGCGGATTTGTCCGTTCCCGCCTCGCTCAGCAAGGCATCGATCCTGTCGAGGATATTGCTGGTTTGGCCGGCCAGATCGAGATCGGGATTCGACGAAACCTGCCCGGCCAGGACCACCATTCTCCCCGAGAGGGGAAACTCGACGATCTGACTCATTCGCTGATTGGTGTGGCGTCTTTCGATGGTCATCTTCACTCCAGGAGCAGGTTTCAGGGGCATTCAAATTGGAGCCCTAAGTTCGGTGCTGCGCGAAGCCTGGATGGCGCAGCACGGGTCGGGCAACGAAGCAACCACATTCTTTATAAAGAACAATATTCTTTTAAGGGAAAAGATGCCCAAACGCTCTTCTGCTGTCAACCGCTGGCCTGTGCGGTTTCGTCGATCTGGCGCGTGGGGCGGTCGAATGCCGCAACGTAGGTTGCTTCATCGATCTCGATCACTGTCGGCCGGCGTGAGGCGAGGGCGGCCGTCACAGCTGCCGCCAGCGCCGCAGGGTCATCGGCTGTCATATGCGCCCAACCGTAACCCTCGGCGAGCAAACGAAAGTCGGGCGTGTGGATATCCACGCCGAGCGGCGTGATCGCCGCGCCTTCCATGTAGGATTTGATCTCTCCGTAACCCCGATTGTTCCAGAGGACCATGACGATATCGGCTTGAGCCTCAACGGCCGTCCCCATTTCCGCGAGGGAAAACTGGAGGCCGCCGTCGCCTACCAGCGCAAACACCGGTCCGTCCGTCTGTCGACCGAGCCGCGCGCCGACTGCGGCCGGAAGAGCATAGCCCAGCGTGCCATAGCCGGTCGCGGAGGAAAAGAATTGTGATGGAGCGGATGCACCGAAGGCGAGGCAGCCCGCATAGGCCGGCTGGGTGGAGTCTCCCACAATCACCGCATTGGTCGCGCTATCGCGCAACAGGTCCAGCAAATTGAGGCAAGCGCGCTGCTTTCGCAGCAGGCTGTTGGTGACGGCCGCCCGTGCCCTTGCCGTTCGAAGCGCGCCGTCTCCGGCTTTCCGCCCCTCGATGCGTTCCGCCAGGCGCTCGGCAAAATCGCGGGCGTCGGCAACCACCGCAAGGTCGGGTAAGCGTCCGCGCACTGTCTGTTCGGGATCGATGTCGCAACGCACTAGACGACCGGTCAGCTCACGGTGATTGGCCAGGCGGTCCTCGAAATCGGTCGGCCCGAGTTCAGTGCCGATCGCGAGGATCAGATCGGCCGCGGCCATCACCGATGCGCCGACGTCCCCTCCCGGCCAGATCGGCAGCGCCAGCGGATGATCCTGAGCTAGGATGCCCCGCGCGTTGGTCGTCATCAGCACGGGCGCATCGAGACGTTCCGCCAACGCCAAGATGGCATCGGCGGCTGCTGTCGCGCCGCCGCCTACAATGATCAATGGCCGCGAGGCCTGCGCGCACTCCTTCGCTGCCGCCGCCAGAGCGGACTCGGCGGCCGCCGGGCGATCCGGTACAGGCAGTGTGCGCGCCGGGTCCAGGCGCGAGGCGTCGACCGACAGCAGGTCGACCGGGATCTCGATATGAACCGGCCGCGGGCGAGCTGATGCAAATGTCGCGAAGGCACGGGCCAGTACCGTGGGGAATTCGTCGATGGTCAGTATGGTGTGGCTGAACGCAGAAACCTGCGTCATGAGCTGCTGCTGATCAGGCAATTCATGTAGATGGCCTGCACCGGACCCCATCGATCCAGCCGGGTTGACCGTCGAGATCACCAGCATCGGGATGGAATCGCCATAGGCCTGCCCCATCGCCGTGGCGATGTTGGTCAGCCCGGGGCCGGTGATGATGAAGCAGACGCCGGGACGGCCGCTTACTCGCGCATAGCCATCGGCCATGAAGCCCGCGCCTTGCTCGTGTCGGGCGGTCACGTGTCGTATGCCGCTTCCGGCGAGACCTCGATACAGCTCTACCGTATGCACGCCTGGAATTCCGAACACGGTGTCGACGCCGTTGGCTGCAAGCATTTGCACGATCCAGGTCGCGAGACTTGTCATGGTGCTGCTTTCGTCAAAAGCGTGGCGCAGGCGCCGGCAAGCGCTCGGCACCCGAGCACGAGATCCTCGTCCCGGGTGTTCTCGTCCCAGTGATGGCTGACCCCACCGATGGAAGGCACGAACAGCATGCCGGCCGGCATCACCTGCGCGAGGATCTGGGCGTCGTGGCCGGCGCCGCTTGGCAACTGGATGGCGCGGCCCGGCGCAACCTCTTCAGCCTCGCTTTCCAGAGCCTGCTTGAACCCGGTGCTCATGGCATGCGGAGCCGAGCGGCTGACCAATTCCAGATCGGCCGAGCACGGGCCCGCGGCATTGGTTTCCTCCACGAGGTCGCGCAGGGCCGCGTCCATGCGCCTAAGCACCTCCGGATCGGCGTCGCGCAATTGCAGCATCATCTCGGCGAGATCGGGAATGATGCTGACCTGGCCGGGCTCGAGCCGGATGCTGCCGACCGTCCACACCGTGCGCTCGCCGGCCAGCGCACGAAAGTGTTCCTCTATGCGGTGGATCAGCGCCACCAGGGCCGCGCCGGCATCCTTGCGGACCGCCATTCTCGTCGTACCCGCATGATTGCGCTCACCGCGGAAAGTGAGCCGATACTGCCATATCCCAACGATGGTGGTGACGACGCCAAGGGCGAGACCGTGGGCGTCGAGATAGTCGCCTTGCTCGATATGCGCTTCCAGATAGCCGAGATATCTCCCCGGTTCGATCCTGAGCCGCTCTCGTCCGGCAAGGCCGGCGTCCATCAGTGCCTGGCGCAGCGGCTTTCCGGTCGTAGCGCAACGGGCCGCATCGATCTCCTCCTCCGAAACCTCCCCGATTGCCGAACGGCTGCCGAGGAAGCTTGCGAAATGCGCTTCTTCGTCGGCCCAGTCCACCGGTTCCACCGCGATATCGGACCGGCCGCTTTCGGCAACCGCGCGTGCGATTTCGAGTGCATAGACCACGCCCATCGCACCATCGAGCCAGCCGGCGTGGTTCTGGGAATCCGAATGCGAACCGACCAGCAGCCTGCGGCGCTGCCCTGACGCCGTGCCGAGAATGTTTCCGATACCATCCATCTGGGGATCGAGGCCGGCGGCTGTCATTCGGCCCATGATCCAGCGACGGGCTGCCATGTCCTGTGGCGAGAATGTCGGGCGATGGACGCCGGTGCGATAAGCGCCGAAGGTTGCGAGTTTCCGCAGCTCCGCGAGGAGACGTTGGGGATTTATCTCCAGCTTCATCGGATACCTGTTCTTGGACCTGCTTCGGATGCCGTTTCGGCTGCTGTCGCTCACGCGGCCTCGGCCTTGCCCGATAGCACGGCGGACAGGAAGGCGCGGGTGCGGGGCTCCGCCGGATTGTCCAGAACTTGCCGCGGCGTGCCGGTTTCGACGACCTTGCCTTCGACCATGAAGACCAGCTTGTCGGCGACCTCGCGGGCGAAGTTCAACTCGTGGGTGACGACCACCATCGTCATCCCGCTGCTCGCCAGGTTGCGCATAACCGCCAGCACTTCGCCGACCAGTTCCGCATCGAGCGCCGAAGTCGGCTCGTCGAAGAGCATCAGCTTCGGCTTCATCGCAAGCGCGCGGGCAATCGCCACGCGCTGCTGCTGTCCCCCGGAAAGCTGCGCGGGATAGCTCCCGGCCTTTGCCGCCAGGCCGACCCGCGACAGGAGAGCTTCGGCCTCGGCGATGGCCTGGGCCCTGGGATGGCCCAGGACCTGCACCGGCCCTTCGATCACGTTTTCCAGCGCGGTCATGTGGGGGAACAGATTGAAACGCTGGAACACCATGCCCGTGGCGCGGCGCTGGCGGGCAATCTCTCGCTCGCTCAGCCTGTGGACGACCCCGGCCTCCACGCGGTAGCCGACCAACTCGTTGTCGAGATAGAGGCAGCCTGCGTCGATGCGCTCGAGCTGGTTGATGCAGCGCAGGAATGTCGTCTTTCCCGAGCCCGACGGGCCGACGATGCAGACGACCTCGCCGGGCATAACGTCCATGTTCACGTCGCTGAGGGCATGGAAGGATTGAAATCGCTTGCCGACGCCCCGCGCGCGCACGATTGGAAGTTGCTCGCCGACGCCCATTAGTGTTTGCCTCCGTTGACGAAGCCCCGCGACACACGCCCTTCGATCCACATCTGCAGGATCGAGAAGAAGGAGACGATCACCAGATACCAGATCGTGGCGACGAATAGCATCTCCATGATCTTGGTGTTGACGTAGTAGATGTCCTGCGCCGTGCCGGTCAGTTCCAGGAAACCCACCACGCTGGCCAGCGCGCTCATTTTCAGGAGGCCGATGAATTCGTTGCCGAGCGGCGGTATGACCACGCGCAGCGCCTGCGGAAGCACGATGCGGCGAAACGTCAGCGCGTAGCCCATGCCGATCGACTTTGCCGCTTCGTGCTGGCCGGCATCTATCGACAACAGACCCGAACGGATCACTTCCGACGTATAGGCGCCTTCATGCAGGCTGAAGGCGATCAGCGCCGCGACGAACGGTGTCATCACCGTCACCGTCGGAGCCTGCCAGAGGCCGGGGATTCCGATCACCGGGAAGATCAACGCGAGATTGTACCAGATGAGAAGCTGCAGGAGGATCGGCGCTCCCCGGAACAGCCATGTATAGAAGGCCGCGGCCATCGAGATGACCGGATTGTGCGACGTGCGCCCGATAGCCGTAGCCGTGCCGATCAGGACACCGAGCGCCATGGAAATCACCGACAGCACGATGGTCATTGCCACGCCATGCAGCACGCGCGGATGGAAGATGTAGTCGCCGACGGTGGCCCAATCGATGTTGCCGACCGCGAAGGCCCATACAATGTAGCCCAGAGCGACGACAAGAAGCGTCGCTCCGAACCAGCGTCCATAGTGATGGGGTCGCGCGTGCGGAAGCGCGGATATGTCAACACTTTCCAAGGCAAACCCCTTTCCTAGCACCACGGGGATGGAGGCGCCTTACGGCGCCGCCCCTGCGTTCAGCGAGGGCTTTTCGATAGCGCTGGCGCCCAGCTTCCATTTCGCGATCAGCTCGGCATATTTGCCGCCGGTGAACACCTTCTCGGCAGCCGCCAACACCGCATCGCGCAATTCCGGATCTTCCTTGCGAAAACCGATGCCCAGCTTCACATTGGTAAAGGGTCCGCTGAGCGTGCGGAAGGGGCCTTCCTTGCTGGCCAGGACCGTTGGGATTGCCTCGGTTCCCTGCACCGATCCAACGGCCCGTCCCTGATTGAGATACAGGAATTCCGACGCCATATCCGTGTCGGTGATCACCTGGATTGCCGGCAGGCCGGCAGGGATACAGTTCTCGGTGCTCCATTTTTCGACCGAGCCCGGATACGAGGTTCCGCGGTTTGCCGTCACCACCTTGCCGCACAGGTCAAGTGGCTTCTGGATATCGGTATTCTTGTCCAGTGTGAAGAACACGGCGCCGGCATTGAGATAGTCGACAAAATCGAAGTTTTCGCGCCTCGCAGGCGTGTCGTACATGCCGCTGATGATCAGGTCGATGCGCTTCGATTGCAGGTTGGGCGTCAATCCCTCGAAGCGGGAATGGACATATTCGAGCTTCACGCCAAGCTCCTTGGCGATGGCGTTTATCAGATCGACGTCAAAACCGACCAGCTCGCCCGATGCCGGATCGACGTATTCCATCGGGGGATGATCCCGCTCGATGCCGACTTTGATGATGCCGGCCTGGGCGATGCGCTCCGGCAGTTGCTGCGCCCAGCCTGCCGCCGTCGAGAGCAGCATGACGGCGGAGAGTCCGATTAGATGTTTCAGCATAGGTTCCCCTTTTTTCTGAACGACGCGGGAGGCTTGTCTCTCTGTTGCGCCGGCACCCGCACCGGCTGACAGTTTCGTGCGTCACAAGACCGGACGCGCGATCTGCGGCACCGGCTTTTCCCAAAACGGCAGGCGCTCGCGACGTGGCGACCACTCGCCCCGGTCGATGAGGCCGCGGCTATGGGCCGCTATCTCTTCCATGGTGGCAAACCAGACGCCGCCCTTCGCAACCATGTATTCCAATAGGTCCACCATGGCCTGCGCCCGCGCCGGGCGGCCCGATACGAAAGGATGCCAGACCGACGACCACAGGCCACCATTTTCCCAGGCGGCATCGAACTCGGCGCGAAAAACCTTCATCGCCTGTTCCGGAGACTGGATCGGCAACAAATGGTTGAAATCGCGGCTGTTCATATATTGCGGCCAGTCGTCCAGCGCGTGGTCCGACGGCAATTCGATCATGGCGCCGCGGTCGCTTTCGATCAGGTAGGGCACGTCGTCTCCCGAAAGCGAAGCGTCGTAGGAAAAGCCTTCGTCCACGAGCAAATTGAGCGTATCCGGCGAGAACGCGCCCGAGGGGCAGCGATAGCCGGCCGGACGCTTGCCGGTCACGGCTTCGATCGCCTTGATGCCTGCCCGCAGGACCTTGGCTTCGTCGGACGGCGTCAGGTTGTTGACGCGTTCATGCAGCCAGCCGTGATGGCCGATCTCGTGTCCGGCTTCGACCAGCGCTTCCACGGCGCGCGGATAGGTCTCGATGCACCATCCCGGCACATATACGGTCTGGCGGATGCCGAAATGCTGCCATATCCGGACCAATCGCGGCACAGCGATGTTGGCGCCGTAGCGCAAGGTGGACGAGAGGGTGATGCGACGGCGCGAATCCTCCGGATAATAGAGGTGCAGCAGGCTTTCGGCGTCGAAATCGAAGGCGAAACAGACGGCGCAGCGCGCTCCGTTCGGCCATGCCGGAGGGTTGTCGATCAGCTTGAGCATGCCTGCCTTTACGGGTTTGAAAAGCGTTGTTTAGGCGCTCTTGATATTGCCCGCTGTAAATTTAGTGTCAACTCTATTATTTGAGTTGAGGGTAGATAATCGCCTCGAACGTGGTTTAAGGATGGAATGATTTGATTCACGGAGGGCGGCAGATGGCAAAGGGTCTTTGGGAAAAGCACAAGATCAAACGCACAGAGCAGGTGCTCGATGCGGCGGACGCGCTTTTCCGCGATCAGGGCTATGAAGAGACCAAGATCGAGGAAATAGCCGAACTGGCGTCCGTCGCCTCGGCCACCGTCTACAATTATTTCAAGAACAAGCCTAACCTGCTGATGGAGATCGCGCTCCGCCACATCCGGGCGGCGGTGCCAGAGCGACGCGAATTCATCGCCAACATGCCGGACGATCCGATGGAAGGCATCATAGAGTTCGAGAAACTGCTGGCGGATCAGGCCGTGCGTCATCTGACTCCGGAATGCTGGCGGGTGGTGATGTCAGCGCAATTTGTGGACACGGACGGCGTCGCGCACCGCACGGCGCGTCGGCTCGACCTCATCATACGACGCCAGTATTCAGCGATCCTCGCGGACTATCAGAGGAAGGGGCGGATTCGCGCTGATGTGGATATTTCGGTGCTGTGCGACATTCTGATCGGGATCGGCAATGCGGCGCTGGCCAAGCTTGTCACGTCGCCGGCGATGCAGGTGGAAACCATGCGTGAAATCGGGCTGCCGCATTTGCGGCTCGTCCTGTCGGGCGTCACAACGTCCCTGACACAGGCAAAAAATTAGCAGCTGGCTCCATTTTTAGATTTAACTCCAAATTTCTGTTGCGAGACGCCGGCTCTTAGCATAGCTTCAAGCTGTCAGGTTCGAGCCCCGCTCCGCCTGCACCCTTGAAAAGACGGTTTTGCCTAGCGCCGGCTGCCCCGCTCCCGGCGTCGGGGATTGCTATGCCGCGCGGCATCAGCGCGGCGCTGAACACGGTGCACAATGTCTCTCGAAGCTCTCTCCATTCCCCAGAAATCGGCGCTCGCTTTTCTTGCATCTTCCCATGCGGCGCTGTCGCGCGATCACCAGACGATCTGGTCTTTCCACGAACCTTCGTGGCGGGAGTATCGGTCGTCGCAATGGTATGTCGACCGGCTGCGCGCGGAAGGCTTCGACGTGGAGCAGGGCTCGGCCGGAATGCCCACCGCCTTCTGCGCGCGGTGGACGAACCCGGCGGGCGAGGGGCGCGGGCCTGTTGTGGCGGGCTATGCGGAGTATGATGCGGTGCCGGGTCAGTCCCAGGTGGCGGCGCCCTGCCGCGCGCCGCGCCCGGGCACGACAAAGCACGCCGCGGGACACACCGACCCGCACTCGGCCCTCGGCCTGGGTTCATTCGCCGGTTTCCTTGCCGCCAAGCATGCGATGGAAGCGCATGGCGTGGCCGGCACCCTCGTATTCTTTGGCGAGCCGGCGGAGAAGATGTGCGGCTCCAAGCCGGTCCATGCGGCGCACGGCTATTATGACGGGCTCGATGCCGCTATCTCGTTCCACCCGCATTCCTTCAACGCCCTGACCAACGGCGTCTTCTGGGACACGACCAGCGCACCCTATTGGAGCAAGATCTACACCTTCGAATGCGAGGCGCCGGAGACCTGGCAGAATGAGGGCCATGGCGGCAGCGTCGCGCATGCGCACGC
Source organism: Mesorhizobium sp. M0601 (assembly GCF_040320845.1). Classification (NCBI taxonomy): domain Bacteria; kingdom Pseudomonadati; phylum Pseudomonadota; class Alphaproteobacteria; order Hyphomicrobiales; family Phyllobacteriaceae; genus Mesorhizobium; species Mesorhizobium sp. M0601. Next base: position 40,054 of record NZ_JAMYQK010000036.1, on the reverse strand, counting down.
CACCGCGCGGGCTCCCGGCGCCATCGACGCCGTCTGCCTGATGTACACCAATTCCAAGCTGATGAAGGAATCCATGCTGCCGCACACGGGCACCTGGACGCTGAATGAATTCATCCCTGTCGCGGGTCAGGCCGCCGCCGACAATCTCGCTCCGGCCTATTCGCAGATCCAGTATTCAATGCGTGCGCCGACCCTCGAAATGTGCGCTGCCGCCTTCACGGTGCTCGATCGCAACGCAGTGCATGTGGCGGCCATGACCCATTGCTCGGTAAGCTCGGCCTGGATCACGAAGACACGCGCCGGACTGCCCAACCATGCGCTGGCCGAGGCGACGTACCGCAACTTCGAACGCGTCGGCGCGCCGCAGTGGAGCGAGAAGGCCAAGGAGTTCGCAAGGCAAGGCCAGCGGCATCTCGGCCATGAAGCGATGCCGGAACCGTTCATCGATAACATGACGCGTCTCACGCCGCCCGCCGAAGCCGAGGCGGCTTTCCGCGGCCAGCTTCCGGCCTGGCAGCTCAACTATGCGGCCGACGACTATGTCGACTACACCTGGCATGCGCCGACGGTGCGCCTCTACGTGGCCCGGCCGACGCTGAAGGCGCCGGCTTCGGGCGCCCGCTATCCCGAGTGGCTGCGCCACGCGATGAACGGCGATCCGGATTGCATCGATCCGATGTGGAGCAAGGCGGCGCAGGTGATTTCGACGACGATCCTCGACCTGATGACGGATCCATCCATCCTGCGGCGCGCGCAAGCCGAGTTCCGCGAGCGCACCGGCGGCGGAATTGGCGGCTCCAAATGGGTTGCGCCGCTGCTGCCGCCCGACTTCCAGGCGCCGACCGGCTATAACTGGCCCGAATGGGTGGATACGCCCCGCGGGCGCGAATGGTCGATCCTCTGATTTCCTTCAACGACAGGAGCAACAAAATGCCCGTTCCCAGCCATGACGACGTCGTGCAGTTCGTCGCGAACAACCGCTTCCCGTTTCCAGGTCAAAAGACCTGGCCCGCCGACTACGTCACGCTGACCAATGCACCGGCACGCCAACGGTCGGTGCCGGCCGAAGGCGGTGAGTATTTTCCTGACATCGTCGTCATCGACGCCAAGGGAAAGACGCGCGAGATCGGCGATGTCGAGGAGGTGCTGGATCCCGCCAAGGTCAAGTTGTGGAAGGCCGCATCGGCGGCCGGCGACGAATTGCCGGATTATGGCACACGGATTTTCTTCCTCTATGTGCCCGCCGGAAAGGAAGCGGAAGCTCAGAAGCTTCTGGACGACAACGGCGTCGCCTATGCGGGCGTGCGCGGCTATTCGGCCGATGCTTCCGGCAAGGTCGTCATCGCTCCCTTCGTGACGCGCGGAAATCCTTACGACCATCAATGATCGCCCTCCGGCGAAGGATAGATCGATGACCAGCGCGACGCTCGGCGGCCATCTGCGCGGCATGCCCGCGGCTATGCAAGATGGCACCGCGGCCGAGCTGGTATCGCTGCGCCTCGATCCGGCAGCGGGGCAGATGAGCCTGCCGCTGCTCACGCTCGACGAGGCGGTGTTCGACAGCAATGCCAAGGCTTTTTACGGCTTTGCCGTAAAGCATGGCCTCGGTGTCTTTCCGCACCTGAAGACATCGATGGCGCCGTCACTTGCGCGGCGCCTGCTGGCTGCGGGGGCCGACGGCATGACGGTCGCCGATGCGAGGCAGGCAGCGGTACTGCTCTCGCACGGCATCACGCGTGTGATGTTGGCCAATCAGATTGGTGGCCGTGGCGCTGCACTGCGCCTCGCAACCCTCCTGGCCCGCTATCCCAAGGCCGAGCTGACGGTCTTCGTCGATTCGACGGAAGGTCTGGCGGCGCTGGCCGATGCCTGGCGCGACCGCGCCGATCTTCCCCGGCTCGGCATCGCCGTCGAGGTCGGCAGGGGCCGGGGCGGCGTGCGTTCGCGACAGGCCGCGCAGGCCCTGATCGACGCCGTGCTCAATGCCGGGACGTCCGGAACGAAAGGTCTCTATCTCGAAGGCGTGGCTGCTTATGAAGGGGCTGCTGCACTGCCGGGTTTCGACGCGCCGGCCGTCGAGGCTTCGATTGCGGAGCTCCTCGATCGATTGGCCGATGCCGCAATCCACGCCCGGGCCCGAATGGATCCAGCCCGCTCCCTGATCATAACGGCGGGCGGCTCGGCCTATTTTGATCTGGTGGTGCATCGTCTCGCACCTGTGGTCGCCGATATCTCGCCGGCGCGGCTCGTCCTCAGAAGCGGTGCCCTGTTCTTTCACGATCACGGTATCTATGCCCGCGCCATGGCGGCCATGACGCGCCGATACGCTGACGGCCCCTCCGGCTCCTTCCGTCCCGCCCTGAAGCTCTGGGCGGAAGTGCTTTCGCGGCCCGAGCCCGGCCTGGCGATCCTCGGTTTCGGGATGAGGGACGCTCCTGTCGACCAAGGTCTCCCGGTGCCGTTGGAGCTTTACCGCGATGGCAGGCTCGTCGCGGCGGCGCTCGCCGGCTGCACGATCGAAAGGCTCAACGACCAGCACGCTTTCATGTCACTGCCGCCGGCGACGGAACTCGCTGTCGGCGACATCGTCTCGCTCGGAATTTCTCACCCCTGCACCTGCATCGACCGCTGGCGTCTCGTCTGGGGCGTGGGTCCAGACGGGCGGGTGAGCGCGGTACATCCCACTTACTTCGGGTAGCCGGCCATGACGTCGATCTCGGGACTTTCCTCCGCCGACTGGCGCGCGCGGCTGAGCGCTGAAGCGGCAGCGGCGCCGGCAAGCGGCATCGCCCAAGTGATGCGCCATGGCTTCGGCCGCAGCGGCATCATTCCGCTCTGGGTCGGCGAAGGCGACCAACCGACGCCGGCCTTCCTGTGCGAAGCCGCAGCCGCCGCGCTCGCCCGTGGCGAAACCTTCTATATGCCGCAGGCGGGGCTGACCGAGCTTCGCGGCGCGCTCGGCGCCTATCACGACAGGCTCTATGGCGGGCTCTTCGGCGCGCCATTTCGCGCCGAGCGGTTCTTCGCGACCGGATCCGGCATGCAGGCCATTCAGATAGCAATCCGTCTCACGGCGGGAGCAGGCGACGAGGTGATCGTGCCGACCCCGGCCTGGCCGAACTTCGCCGCCGCCGTCGGTGTGGCGGGCGCGGTGGCGCGCCAGGTGCCGCTGCATTTCGCCTCGACCGGTTGGCACATGGATCTCGACGACATCGAACGGTCGATCGGGCCGCGCACACGGGCACTGTTCCTCAACTCGCCTTCCAATCCGACCGGCTGGACGGCGAGCGAGGCCGAACTGGGCGCGATCCTCGATCTCTGCCGGCGCCACGGCCTGTGGATTATAGCGGACGAGGTCTATTCGCGCTTCACCTATGACATGGCGCTGCGGTCGACGCCGTCGCTGCACAGCGTTGTCGCTGCCGACGACCGGGTGTTGTTCGTCAACACGTTTTCCAAGAACTGGGCGATGACCGGATGGCGGATCGGCTGGATCGAAGCGCCCGAAGCGCTCGGGCCTGCCGTCGAAAACCTGATCCAATACGCCACCTCCGGTGTCGCCGTCTTCATGCAGCGCGCCGCGGCACTGGCGCTGAACCAGGGCGAGGTCGCGCTCGCCGCGCTCATGGAAAGGGCGCGTGCCGGCCGCGACATCGTCACCGGTGCGTTGGCGCGACTCCCGGGCATAGACTTCGCGCCGCCCGGAGCTTTCTACCTGTTCTTCCGCGTCGACGGCGTGAGCGATTCCACCGCTTTCGCCAGCGCGCTAATCCGCGAGGCCGACGTCGGTCTGGCCCCCGGCTCCGCTTTCGGTTTGGGCGGCGAGGGTTTTTTCCGTCTTTGCTTCGCGCGCGATCCCAACGACTTGCGGGCGGCCTGCGGCGGCTTCGCCGATTGGATGGCGGCCAGGTCACCGGCATGATCCGCGCTGGGGCGCAGACCCGCGGCATCGTGACGGTCTGTCTTGCCATGGCTCTGTTCGCCGCCAACGATGCGACGATCAAGATCCTGGCGGAGCGGCTGGGCCCCGCCCAGGTCATGCTGCTGCGCGGCTGCATCGGCGGCGCAATATTGCTCGCCCTCGGCTTGGTACTGGGTATCGGCCGGCAGCTTTGGATGGCGCTTCGCCCAGCCGTCCTGCTGCGCGCCTTATGCGATGCGATGGCAAGCGTGATGTTTGTAATGGCTTTGGTCGGCATGCCGGTCGCAACGATCACCGCCCTGATTCAGCTCGTGCCCATTCTGACAAGTGTCGCCGGGGTTCTGATGTTCGGGGACGTGATGACGCGCCGCCAGAGCCTGGCATTGGCCATCGGGCTGCTTGGGGTCGTCATGATCACCCGCCCCTCGGCGGAGGGCGTCGGCATACACCTTCTCTTCGGCATTGCCGCTATCGTGCTCCTGACCACCCGCGACGTGATAACGCGCGGCAGCGCACAGCGCGTTCCCTCGCTCGTTGTCGCCACCTGCGCCACCCTTGCCATTCCCGTCATCTCCATCCCCCAGCTATCCGGCGAAACCTGGCGTGCGGTCGATCTGGAGAGCGCGGTGCTGATCGGCATGCTGGGGGGGCTGGTCGCCGCGGGAAACCTGCTGATGATCGTGGCGGTGCGCTCGGCGCCGCTGCCGGCGATCGCACCCTATCGCTACAGCGCCATCCCTTTTGCCCTGATCGCCGGAGCAGTTCTGCTCGGCGAATTTCCCGACGCGCTGATGCTTGCGGGGACATGCGCGATAGCTCTCAGCGGCGTCCTCGCCTTGCCCCGCGCGGTCGCCGCGCCCGCTGCCGAAAAGACCGAAGCCGGCCAAGAATCATCTTGACAGGAAAGGTCCAACGCAACACAGTGTCCCGTAATAAGAATACAGTTCTATATACAGAACAGTGGGAGCTCCGATGACTGCCGACCGACTGCCCTCCGAGGGAGCAACCATCACGCATGTCAAACAGGCGCGCACCGTGGTCGGCTGGGACCAGGAGGCCGGGTGCCACGTCTATATGCGCGACGTCGACGTTGCCTTCTCGCGGGACGGCATCCTGCATGTCGGACCGAACTACGACGGACCCGCTGCCGAGACGATCGACGGCAGCCGCTATCTCGTCATGCCGGGCCTGGTGGACATCCATTCGCATCCGGGCGAGGAGCCGCTGAACAAGGGGCTGTGGGACGAGGTCGGCAGCCCGCGACTCTACAACTCCTCGCTCTACGAATATCTCACCGTGCTCGACCGCGATGCCGACAGCGTACGCGCCTGTTACGGTGTTGCGCTTTCCGAGCTGCTGTTCTCCGGCGTTACCACGCTTTGCGACCTGGCGGTTCCCAGCGAAGGATGGCTCGACATTCACGCGGAATCCGGCCTCCGCGTTTGCGTGGCGCCGATGTTCCGCTCCGGACGTTGGCTGACCCGCGATGGTCATCGTGTCGAATACGAATGGGATGAAGCGGCAGGTCGCCTGGCCTTCGAGCGCGCGCTGAAGGAGGTCGACCTGGCTGAACGGCATCCGAGCGGCCGTCTGACGGGCATGGTCACTCCAGCGCAGATCGACACCTGCAGCGAAGGCCTGTTGCGCGACGCCTATGCCGAGGCCGAGCGGCGCTCGGTGCCGTTCCAGACGCATGCCGCTCAGTCGATCGTCGAATTCCAGGAGATCACGCGGCGCCACGGCCTCACGCCGATCGGCTGGATGTCGGAGCTCGGCGTCCTTGGCCCTCGCACCATCATCGGCCACGGCATCTTCCTCGACCATCATCCCTGGACGCATTGGGAGCGGACCGGCGATCTGGAGCGGCTCGCGGAAGCCGGCGCGACAGTGGCCCACTGTCCAACAGTGTTCGCGCGCCGCGGCATCTCGCTTAATCATCTTGGGCGCTATCGCGAGGCCGGCGTCAACATCGGCATCGGCACCGACGTCTATCCGCACAACATGCTCGATGAGATGCGGCTTGCCATCTATGCGGCGCGGCTGACGGCCGGCAATCCGCGGGAAGCGCGCCTTGCCGACGTCTTTGAGGCCTCCACGGTCGGCGGCGCCAAAGCGCTCGGCCGCGATGACATTGGCCGCCTGTCGCCCGGATGCAAGGCCGACATCGTGCTTGTCGATTGCACGGCTCCCTCCATGCAGCCGTGCCGGGATCCGTTGCGGTCGCTGGTCTTTTCCGCGTCCGACCGCGCCGTGCGCCACGTCTATGTCGATGGCCGGCCGGTGGTGCGCGACGGCAAGGTGCTCACCATCGACCATGCCGCCGCCGCCGCCCGCCTCGCCGAGGCGCAGCTGCGCGCCATGGCGACGATCCCGCGAAACGACTGGGCCGGCCGCTCGGCCGACGAACTGTCCCCGCCGGCGCTGCGCTGGATCTGACCTTCGCGCCGTCGAGGCGGCATTCCTGGAGAACGATATGCAAGCTACACAGATGGTCCATCGCCTCGGCAACGCCGAGCTGCTCGAACAATACCGCAAGGCGGGCTTTGCCGGACGTGTCGGCTGGGGCGAGCGGCCGGCACTCCTTGTCATCGATATGGCGGGCGCGTGGACGCGGACCGATGAAGAGCTCGGCTCCGACCTCGGCAGCGTGACCCAGTCCATCAAGGGCCTGCTCGCCTTGGCGCGCGGTCGGCGCGACGTCCCGGTCATCTTCACCACGATGGCTTACGACGCCAGCCAGTCCGACCTGCCGGCGGTGACCCGCCTGAAGACCCCGCACAGCCGGAACATGATACGCGGCTCCGATCGCGTCCGGCTGATTGCGGAGCTTGAGCGGCGCGATGACGAAGCGCTCATCGAAAAGCCACGCGCCAGCGCCTTCTTCAACACCAATCTGCTGAGCATCTTGGTCTCGAAGAAGATCGATACCGTCGTCATCACCGGCTGCAGCACGAGCGGCTGCATTCGCTCGACCTGCGAAAGCGCGCTGGATTACGGTTTTCATGCGATTGTGCCGGAAGAAGCCGTCGGTGACCGCTGCGCCTCGGCGCATGTCGCGAATCTGTTCGACATCAACGCCCGGTACGCCGACGTTCTGCCTCTGGCCGAAGTCCTGGCCCACCTCAAGCGGGACATGCGGGACGAGGCGGCCTGATGGGCGGGCTCGAAGGCAAGACCGTCATCGTCACCGGCGCGGCGCGCGGCATCGGCCGCTGCATCGCTGAACGAGCGGCCGCGCAAGGAGGCCACGTCGTCGTCGCCGACATCCTGCTGGACGAAGCGGCTGCCGTCGCCGAGGCGATCCGCTCGGGCGGAGGACAGGCCAGCCATAGCCATGTCGACATCACGGATCCCGAAAGCGCCATGCAGCTGGCCGAGGACGTGCGCGCGGCGCATGGCCGGATTGACGCGTTAGTCAACAATGCCGGCCTCGATGCGCCGCACGGGCAGGCGGCGACGATCGATGAGGCCCACTGGCGCCATGTGATCGAGGTCGATCTCAACGGCGCCTGGTGGTGTTCGCGGGCGGTTATCCCGGCGATGATGGAAAACCGAGCCGGGCGGATCATATTCGTAAGCTCTCTTGCCGCGCGCGTCGGCTCGCCGACGCTTTCTCCCGCCTATGCGACGGCCAAGGCGGGCCTGATCGGACTGACGGTATCGCTCTCCTCCCAGTTGGAGCCGCACGGGATACTGGTCAACGCCATCACTCCCGGGCCGACAGGCGATACCGGCCGGCCCTATTCCGACGAAGGCAGGAAGGCCTATCTGGCCGCCCATCCGCTGGGCTTTGGGGGCGCTCGGCCAATCGCCGAAGGCGTTCTGCATCTCCTCGGCAAGGGCGGCGACTGGATGAGCGGCAGCGTTCTCAACATCAGTGGCGGACATTTCCGGGGGCTTTGAATGTACGTCGATCCGTTCTCGAAAAGGACAGGCGAGGTGAGCGCATTGCAAGCAGAAGCGGCCATTACCTTCAAGGACATCTCGAAGGTCTTCACCTCGAGGGCAGGCGCTACGCCGGTCATCGATAAGCTGAATCTCGAAATCGGCGAAGGGGAGTTCTTCTCGCTGCTCGGGCCGAGCGGATGCGGCAAGACGACGGCACTGCGGATGATCGCCGGTTTCGAGCATCAGAGCGGCGGCGAACTTCTGCTCGGCAGAAATCCGGTAACCGGCATCCCCCCGCACAAGCGGGACGTGAACATCGTGTTTCAATCCTACGCGCTGTTCCCGCATATGGATGTCTACGACAACATCGAATACGGACTGAGGCGCAAGGGTGTCGCGCGCTTCGAACGTCGCCGGCGCGTCGAGGAGGTCCTCGATCTCGTTCAGCTCTGCGATCTCTCCAAGCGGCGACCTGCCGCCTTGTCGGGAGGCCAGCAGCAGAGGGTGGCGCTGGCGCGCGCCCTGGTGAACCGCCCGCGTGTTCTTCTTCTCGACGAGCCGCTTGCGGCGCTGGATGCAAAGCTGCGGGCGACGATGCAGACCGAGTTGCGACGAATCCAGCAGGAGGTCGGGATCACCTTCGTGTTCGTCACGCACGACCAGCACGAGGCCTTCGCAATGTCGGACCGCATCGCGATCCTGAATGCGGGGCACCTGGAGCAGGTGGGCACCCCGGCCGATCTTTACCACCGCCCGGCAAGCCGCTTCGTTGCCGATTTCGTCGGCCAGTCGAACTTCTTTACCGGGAGCGTATCGAGGCGAGGCGATCGCCGCCTCATCGAGATCGCCGAAGATGAATTCATCTGGCTTCCAGCCCATGGCGGACAGGGCGCCAACACCGTCCTCGTTCGTCCCGAGAGCGTCGAGCTGATGCCGCGCGGAGTCGAGCCGCGCGCCGATCTTTGCCGGGTCGGCGCGACGGTGGTGGAGCGCCAGTTTCTCGGTTCGCACCACTGCATCATGGTCCGGACCAGACGTGGCGAGACCGTCACCTGCACAAGCCGGATTGCGGATGCTGCCATCGGGCCCGGAGCCGAAGTCTGGGTCACATGGCACCCCGATCACAGCACAATAATCCCGGATCAACCGGGAGTTCCAACAAACCTCAAGATGGAGAACCGACCATGAACGACAGCAATGGGACTATCCGGATACTTGCTTCCCAGGAATGGACGCGAAGAAACTTCCTGCGCCTGGCGGCGATGGCCGGTGGCGCAGCGGCGCTGAGCGTCAACGGCATCTCGGCCGCCTTTGCCGAAACCGATCTGCCGGCGCATGCCAAGGCGGCTGCAGGCGCCGCCAAGCTCGGCGACAGCCTGTTCATCTACTCCTGGGCAGGTTACGCCAACCCGGCGGTGCTTGAAGGTTTCAGCGCCGGCGCCGGCCCAAGGGTCCAGGTCGCCACCTTCGATTCAGTCGAGGCGGCCATCGCCAAGCTGGAAATCTCCGGTTCCGCCGATTACGACATCGTCGTGCTTGGCGACGCCTACGTCAAGCAGACGGTCGAACGCAAGCTTATCCAGCCGCTCGACCACGCGCAGATCCCAAACCTCGAAAATCTCCGCAGCGATTTCCGCGACCCTCCGTTCGATCCGGGCAACCGCTACACCGTGATGAAGAATTTCGGCACGATCGGCATCCTCTACAATCACACCGTCATCAAGGATGAGATCAAGAGCTGGGACGATTTCTTCCGCGCGGCGGCATTGCCTGATGTCAGCGGCCGCGTATCGGTCCTCAACGACCAGCCGAGCGTTTTCGGGCTGGTCTTCTGGCGGGAGGCCAAGGACTACAACACCGGTGACGTGGCGCGCCTGGAACATGCCAGGGACGTGTTGCTCAAGGAACTGGTGCCGCATCTGAAGGCCTTCGACGCGAACCCGGTCCAGGGAATGCTGAACGGCGACTATGTCCTGGGGCAGGGCTATCTCGGCAGCTGCCGTCATATCTTCGAGCAGGACCCGGACAGCTACACTTGGGTTTACCCGACTCCGCAATGCGTGATCTGGAGCGATCACTACGCGGTGCCGACCGGGTCCAAGAACGTTGCGGCGGCCCACGCCTTCATCAATTACATGCTCGACCCGGACGTTGCTGCCGAGGAAGTGGCCTTCATCGGCTACGACACCGGTGTGAAGGGCGTGGTCGAAAAGCTCTCCGCCAACCTCGTTCGCAAGGACATGATTGTGTTCCCCGACGGCGTCGCGCAACGGCTCGTCTTCCAGCAGGTCGAAGGCTCCAACCCTTCGAAGCGGATCGAGATGTTCAACGAGATCAAGGCGGCGGCCTCGCGCGGCTGACCGCACCAGCGGACGGCCCGGCAACGAGCCGTCCGCCCCAATCCGCTGCGTTTGCCTGATCGGCGATGCAGCGGCCGTCGGGCCGTCTCAAGGAATGGTATCCGTGCACGCAGCAGTCGAACGGCATCAAAGCATAAACAGTCCCGCGGTCTCGGGCCGCCTGAGGCGGATGGTGCGCGACTGGTGGCTGGTGGTCCTGCCGTTCGCGTTCTATGCGGCGTTCTTCATCGTCCCGGTTCTGCTCATCGCGCTGCAAAGCTTCGCCACCTACAATGGCGGAGGCCACGGCGCGGACGCAGTCGCCGGCGCTCTGACCTTCGACAACTATCTCAACGTCTTCACGCCGACCTTCCGCCTGGTGTTCGCCGCCAGCGTGCAGAATGCGCTGCTCGGAACGGCGCTCTGCATCGCTGTCGGCTATCCCGTCGCCTATTTCATCAGCACGCGCTGTCCCGACCGGCTGAAGCCGTGGCTGCTTGTGCTGGTCGTGGTGCCATTCTGGACGAGCTACCTGTTGCGGATGCTCGGCTGGCGCATTCTGCTTGGCGGCAACGGCATGGTCTCGCAAGCGCTTCAAGCGGTCGGGCTGCTGCGGACGGGCGAAAGCCTGCTGTTCACGCAAACCGCCGTGCAACTCGGCCTGTTCTACAATTTCCTGCCGATGATGATCCTGCCGATCTACGTCTCGATAGACAGGCTTTCGAAGGATCAGCGTGAGGCCAGCCGCGACCTCTATGCCCGGCCTTGGCAGACCTTTCTGGGCATAACGCTGCCTCTGACGGCGCCCGGCATCACGGCCGGAGCGATGATCGTCTTCATCACCATGACCAGTGACTACGTCACCCCCGAACTGATGGGCGGCGCCAAGGGCATGATGATAGGCACCTTGATCTATTCGCAATTCCTGCAAGGCGAGAACTGGCCGCTGGCCTCGGCAATGGCCCTCTCCCTGGTGGGAGTGGTCGTCGCCAGCGTGCTCCTCATGGCGGGAGCGGCATCGGCGATCCAGCGCCTGCCGGCCTTGGCGAGAAAGTTGACCCGATGAGCCGCACCGTACCCGGACCAAGATCCATCATACTCGGCCTGTGGTCGCTTCTCGTGGCCGTCTTCCTGTTTGCCCCGATCGTGGCGGTGCTGGCCTATTCGTTCAATGTCGGCGACTATCTGATCATCTGGAAGGGGGCGGGTCTGCGCTGGTACGGGCGCGTGCTTTCCGACCAGAACATCCTTTCGACCCTGCGCACCAGCGTCACCGTGGCGCTCGGCACAGCGATCGCAAGCATTGTTCTGGGTTGCGTGTGCGGGACCGTTCTTGCGCGCCGGTCGGCAGCTGTCGCCGTCCCGCTCAGCCTGCTGCTGCTGGTCGTCCTCTCCTTTCCGGAGATCGTCAAGGCCGTCGCCTATCTCATCTGGTTCGTGAAGATCGACCTCGATGCCGGGCTGGTGCGCATGATCATCGCGCATACGCTGTTCGGCGGTGCGCTTGTGGCGTTCATCGTGCGTGCGCGCCTCAGCGCGCTCGACCCGAGGCTCGAGGAAGCGGCCGCCGATCTCGGCGCGAGCCCCGGCCTGGCGTTCATGACGGTCACGCTTCCGCTCTTGACGCCGGCCTTGGTGGTCGGAGGACTGCTCGCCTTCACCATCTCCTTCGACGACGTCATCGTCTCGCTGTTCGTCAGCACCGCGAAGACCACGCCCTTGCCTGTCTACATCCTGGCTTCGGTGCGGCAAGGGCTGAAGGGAGATATCGCCGCGATTTCGGCCCTGATGTTCGGCCTCACAATACTGGTCTTCGCGGCGGCAGGGCTCTTTCTCGCATGGTCGGGCGCGTCAAAGCGCAACGCCGTGCTGATGCTTGCCGGGCAAGGTGAAGCCGCCGCCTGAAGTCGAAAAGCCACAAACTGGAAGGACGCAAAAACGTGACCGCACAGACTGTTGCCCTGGTAACCGGGGCCGGCTCCGGAATTGGAGCCGCCACTGCCATCCTGCTGGCCGGCAAAGGCTATCGCGTCCATGCGCTGGACCGCGATGAGGCGGCACTTGCCGCGCTGCCCGAACTGGCCGGGCTGCAACGCGTGACGGTGGACATTGCCGACGAGTCGGCGCTTGGCGAGGCGGTCGCCCGCATCGCCGCCGCCGAAGGCCGGGTGGACGCCGCCGTCGCCAATGCCGGCATAAGCTTCACGGCGGCGCTGGAGCAGACCGGCGCCCAGGATTGGGATGCCGTCATGCGGGTCAATCTGCGCGGCGTCTATCTTCTGGCGCGGGTCACCGCGCCCTGGCTGGTGAAGTCCGGTCGCGGCGCCTTTGTCGCCACAGCTTCCGAACTCGGCACGGTCGGGCAGGTGGGTTTGAGTGCCTATGCATCGGCAAAGGCGGGCGTCATCAACCTGATGCGGGTGCTGGCGCTGGAATATGCTCAGCGTGGCGTGCGCTTCAACGCGGTGGCTCCAGGCGGTGTGCATACGCCCATGATGGAGCGCGAGCAGAAGCGCCTTGGCTTCACAGTCGAGGACGCAGCCAGGAACATCCCGCTGGGGCGGCTCGCCCGGCCGGATGAGATTGCACCCGTCATAGCCTTCCTGCTGTCGCCTGAAGCCTCGTTCGTGACCGGAGCCGTATGGGTTGCCGACGGCGGCTACACCGCCCGCTGACCACGCCAGCAATTCGTGTGCATCCCCAGCCCCGATGCGCCGAGCAGACAGGAACGGAAAAGTGGATCTGATAATCAAGAACGGAACCGTCGTCACCGCGTGCGACACGTTCGCGGCCGACATCGGCGTGCTGAACGGCCGCATAAGCGCAATAGCCGATGCTATCAATGCGGACAGCAAGACGAAGATGATCGACGCATCCGGACATCTGGTGATGCCCGGCGGCGTCGATGTCCACACACATCTCGATACGCCCGGCCTGCTGGCCGACACGGAGGATGATTTCCTCAGCGGGACGATCGCGGCCGCGCATGGCGGAACCACGACCATCATCAATTTCTGTCCGCAGATCAAAGGCCGCGGCCTCTTGGACTCGCTGGCAGAGCATCGCAGCCGCGCTGATCCCAAGGCGGTCATCGATTTCGCGCTGCACGCCATCGTCTCCGATCCCTCGGAACGGACCCTGGCGGAATTGTCGGCGCTGCCCGGCGAAGGCGTCACCAGCTTCAAGCTGTTCATGGCCTACAAGGGCGACACCATGGTTGACGATGGTACCTTGATCCGGGTGCTGCACGAGGCGCGGGCGAACGGTGCGCTGGTGATGGTCCATGCCGAGAACGGTGAGGCCGTCGAATATCTACGCGACAGCTTTGCCGGCCAGGGTAAATTGTCGCCGCGCTACCATGCGCTCAGCCGCCCGCCCCGAGTCGAGGCCGAGGCTACGGCGCGTGCCGTCGCCCTTGCCGAACTGGTCGGCGCGTCAATCTACATCGTCCATGTCAGCTGCAGCGAAGCCTTGGAGGAGGTGGTCCGAGGGCGGCAGCGCGGTGTGGCCGTGCATGCCGAGACCTGCGCGCATTACCTGCACATTACCGATGCCGTATTCGAAGCTCCGGGATTCGAGGGCGGCAAATATGTCTTTACCCCTCCGCCGCGGGCCAGGCATCAGCCGAAGATCATCTGGGACGCCATCGCCCGCGGCGATCTCGAGGTCGTCTCGTCGGATCACGCGCCTTACAATTTTCACGGCGGCAAGGATATCGGGCGCGACGATTTCAGGCAGATTCCCAACGGCGCTCCCGGCATCGAGGAACGCATGATGCTGGTCTGGCAGGGCGTCGCCAACGGAGATCTTTCGCCGAACCGTTTCGTTGATCTGGTGGCGACGACGCCCGCCAGGATCTTCGGGCTCTACCCGGCCAAGGGGACAATCGCCGTCGGCGGCGACGCCGACCTGGTCATCTGGAATCCGGACGTCAGGCGGCGGCTGACGCAAGCCGACCTGCACTCGGCCGTCGACTACACGATGTTCGAAGGAATGGAGGTTCTGGGCGCGCCGGAGACGGTGATATCGAGAGGCGACATCATCATTCGGGGCGGCGTATTCACCGGCGCGGCAGGGCGCGGCAGGTACATCCATCGCGGCACGGCGTCGTCGTGGAGCCGCCCGGCAAAGCTGGAGGCGCAACGGTCATGACGGCACAAATCGCCATCGATCCCAAACTCGTCGAGGACTACATCCTGACGCTGGCCTCGTACGGTTCCTATGGCGACACCGGAGTATGGCGAACGGTCTATTCGCCGGAATGGGTTGCGGCCACCGACCAATACGCCTCGTGGTGCAGGGATGCGGGACTCACCGTCAGCCGCGACGCGGTCGGCAATGTCTGGGGCAGGCTGCAGGGAACTGACGCGGCATCCTCCAGCATCGCTTCGGGTTCGCATATCGATTCGCAGAAACCCGGAGGCCGCTACGACGGCGCGCTCGGCGCCCTTGCCGGGCTGATCGCCGTCAAGGCGCTTAAGGAGCAGTTTGGGCAACCACGCCGGTCGATCGAGGCGGTGGCATTCTGCGAGGAGGAGTCCAGCCGCTTTCCCTCGGCGAATTTCTGGGGCTCGCGCGCCATAACCGGGCGCATCGAGGCCGACGATCCCGACAATACGATCGGGTTCGACGGAGAGACGGCGGCGGAGGCGATGCGGGCCGTCGGCCTGGACCCGAGGCGGATTCCGGAGGCCAAGCGCAACGATATCGATACGTTCATCGAGCTTCACATCGAACAGGGTCCCATACTCGAGGAGGCAGGAATCCCCGTCGCTGTCGTCAACGCGGTAACGGGGATCAGGCACTACAGCGTGGAATTGCACGGCACGCAGAACCACGCCGGCGCCTTCCCGATGGATATTCGCCTCGACCCGATGGCCGGCTTCATGGAAATCGGGTCGCGCGCCGTCGATACGGCGCATCGATGGGGCCGTCCGGCGGTAACGACCGTCGGGCGTGTGATCGTGGAGCCGAACGCGACAGCGGTCATTCCCTCCAGAGTGCAGTTCACCATTGATGCGCGCCATCCCGATCCGGAGCGCTGCGAACGGCTCTATGCCACTCATGAGGGAATGATGCGCGAAGTAGCCGCTCGCCGGAATCTCGATCTCGACTGGACGATGCAGATCGATCACCAGCCATGCCGCAGCGACCCGGCGGTCGTTTCGATACTGCAGAAATGCGCAGCCGAACAGGGGATACCGATCCTGACCATGGCCAGCGGCGCCGGCCACGACACGCAGCAGATGGCCACCATCGCAAAGGTCGCCATGATCTTCGTGCGCAGCAAGGAAGGCCGCAGCCATACGCCCGAGGAGTTCTCCTCGATCGCTGACATCGTCGCCGGCATAAGGCTGCTGGCTGCCGGGATCCATAAGCTGGCCTACTGAGGCTTCCTGCCGCGGGTCCTCATAAGGCGGGAAAACTCTCCGGCGGCCGTGCCAGCGTGGCGCGATGGATTTCAGTGGCGGCACGGATCATCTCGGCCGCCACCTTCTTCTCCTCGGGCAGGAAACTGTCGATCATGAACGAGCAGTTGAAGATGAAGGAAACCTGTCCGTCACGGTCGAAGATCGGCAGGGCGATCGCCATGATGCCTTCCGTGAATTCACCTTGGCTGAGCGCATAGCCGCGCTCACGCGTAGCGGCGACCGACGCCCGGATCGACTTCGCGTCAAGCGGCGTCTTCGAGGTGTAGCGGGCAGGCGTCCAATGCTCCATCCAAAGATCGAGCCGTTGCGGCGTCTGCCAGCCCAGATAGGCTCGCATCTGGGCGCAGGCGTCACGCGGAAACCGGTGCCCGATCGGGAAGGATATCTCCATCGACTTCGGACCGTTGAACTTGTCGATGACGATGAAAGTGTCGTCGTCCATGGGCTGTGTCAGCAGGCATGGGATGTCGATGCGCTGCACGAGCGCGCTGAGGCTGCGCCGCACTGCATCCAGAACCGGAGAATTGAGGAGGCTGGAGGCGGTGGATAGAAGCCCGGAGTGAAGACGGTAGGTTTTGGATCTGGGATCGAACTTCAGCCACTCGAAATGCACCAGCGTCTTCAAGATCGAGTGACAGTGGGTCTTTGAAATATCCAGCGCTGCTGTAAGGTCGACAAGCGCCGCCTCATGCGGCGGCGTGTCGTTGAGAAACTGTAGGATCGCCAGTGCGTTCTCCAGCGCGGGAACCAATCCGGGCGGCTGTTTTACGACGCGTTCGCTTGCCTGCGGTGCAAGCAGCCAGTGAGTGCCGTCGTGGTGAAGTTCCGCCCTGGAAGAGCGTTTTGGAATGTCGTCGCGGGAAGGGAGGCTCAAGATGATCACTCGATTAGTAGCCGAAGAGAGTTCTTCTTATAGAATGAAGTTCTCTCAATGGCCATACTGGGCGCACTGCGTTCAGGAACGAGAGAAGATGCCCGCCAGGAAGCCGCTCGACGGCCGACGGCGACATCTTCCAGATCATCCAGGTTGCCGTCGATACCGGCATTGCGCAGGCGGCGATCTACGAGACGGTTCACTTCGTCAGGACGACCTTTCGCTCCTCGCCTTCCCTGTCAGATCTACATGACACGCAACCGCACGCAGGCGTCGTCGATACTGCAGCAGGTATTCGAGCGGGAATTCCGAACGGCCCTTGAGGACAACCTAAGTGGTAATGTGAGGCTGTTTTAGCAGAAGCGAGGCGTCGCCTGGGTCGGCTAGCGACAGAGCGGGTTCGGCACAATCACTGGATCATGAAGCGCGAGCTGAACGGCAGGCTCGCCGCTCCCACGGCCTTCGGGCTGATGGTGACCCGCGCCGGCAACGCTTCGATGGTGAAGAATTCGCGGTTGATGTCGGCGCACAACGCCTTGGCGATTTTCCGCGGCGCATAGCTGGACAGGACGACCGTCCTGAACTCAACAAACTGGGTCAGCGCCGAAATCGACGCTTTCAGGCGCTTGGAGCATTCACCCAGCCATTCGCTGTAGGCCTCTCCGAGATCAGGCCACTCCGGGTTGCTGCTCCAGATGATTTGGGACGGGCGCCCGCGCTTGGCCAGTTCGCTCTCCAGGCGCACAAGGCCATGATCGAAGCTTGCGCTGGAGCTTCCCTTGTAGATCTGGTGATTGAGGATGAGCCTGCTCTGCAGCCTTGCTCCGAGATAGAAGAACAAATAGTCGTTCAGCGGCTTTGCGACGCCGAACATGCTTTCGCCGCCGGCTGCCGCGGTGATGTCGTTCTGCACGAAAACCGGCAGCTTGCTCTGCTCTTCGATCTCGCCCTGCAAAGCCGTGAGGGACGTGCTCGATCCGTTGCGGGTTGCAGCCAAGGCGTCGACTTCGTCGGGAACAGCCAGCCCGATACCGGCGATCCGGCTGCGCACCTCGACCGGCAAGCTCGTCATGGCTTGCCTGATCGCCCCCAGCAGATCACTGCTTTGCGGAAACGGATTGGCTTCATCCGCCGGCAACTGCTTGTGGAAGCGCACGGTGCCGATGAAGTCGATGAGCGCGATGTCGATCCTGCGCCGGCTGAAGCCGACGCCGACCGCATAGGCGCCCTCCGGGTTGAGCGAAAGCGGGATGGTGGGCGGCCCGACGCGGCCGCGCTGCGCCTCACCCTGCGAGACCAGGCCTTCCTGCTCGAGTGAGCGGACGATGACCGAGGCCGTCTGCGCCGACAGGCCGGTTTTCTCGCCGATTTCCATCCGCGAAATGCCCTCGTTCTGAAGCAGCAGCGACAGCACCAGACGCTCATTGTAGCTGCGCACGCTCAACGCATTCAGCCCGCTCGCACGATCGGCGATGCGCAAGGGATTGGGGGGTGCGAATCTCATGTCAGGCAAGGGTCGCTCCGTCGGTAAGAGCGCGTTGCCTGGCGGCGCCGGGATTGCTCATATCGAGCGGCTCCAGCCGATGGCATCGACCGCGCGGGCGAGTGCGGTGCCGAGCAATCTGTGCGCCTCGGCATCGATATGAAACCCGTCCGCTTCGCTGCAGGATACCACCGAGCCGGCATCGAAAAAGTGGAGTTCAAGCGAATCCGCGAGGACCTCGAATTCCAGCGCGAGCAGGCGCGATTTCTCCGGCGCGCCGGCAAAGATGGACTTCCATTCCTTGACGTCGTCCTGCATCGGCGGCGGCGCCACGATCATGATCTCGGGCGTCGAGCCGCCCGGCCCGGGCGCCAGCTCCTTGATGTCGTAGACGAGGCAGCCAATGCCCATCGCCACTTCCGACGGCGGCTTGTTGAAGCGGATCTTCAGATCGTTGGTGCCGAGCATGATGATGACGAGATCAAGCGTCGCATGGCTCTGCAGGCAAGGACGAAGATAGGTTCGGCCGTTCTTGTGGGCGCCCTCGATCGGGTCGTCGTGGACGGTGGTTCGGCCGCTCAATCCCTCCTCGATGACATACCAATCGGCTCCCAGTTCAGCGCGCAGGATCCCCGGCCAACGCTCACCCGGACCATAGCGCTCAAGCGGTCCCCTGCCGGGGATTTGACCGTGCGTGTTGGAGTCGCCGTAGCACAAGACTGATCGCATGTTTTTCTCGCCGGGACTGATCGCGCGCCAATGCAAGCTAGCGTCATTCATGATGGATAGTGGAGCGGTGAAAGGCAAGCAAGGGAATAGTCATTCAACATGACTAACTATTGACAGGCCGAATCCCCTGTGCTTCTAAAGTGCTCGGAGGAGTTCTCAACCGTCATCATCGTCCAGCCCAGGTTGGACCTCGACACGCATGTGTTTCGGGGGCGGGAGATTTGTGTGCATCGGTCGGTTTGCGACGACGAGCGTGCATTGGGAGAGCGTCTCGCGGCCGTACGTATTCGTACGGCCGGGGCAACCACAAGGAGGAGAATTCAATGTTAGGATTGCTGAAAACCGTCGGTCTGGGGATGCTCGTTGCATCAGCGCTTGCCGTGACATCCCTGGCGCATGCGGAAGATGTCAAGCTGATGGACGGCGTCGCGCCGCGCCCTGACGACACGCGCATGACCGCGGCCGGTGCGTTCAAGAAGGACCCGCCCTGGGTCATCGGAATGAGCGACTTCGGCGTCAACGCCAACACCTGGACCGTGCAGGTGGCGCATGAGGCGGAGAACGCCGCTGCAAAGGACAAGCGCATCTCGAAGTTCATCCTGCTCGATGCGGGCTTCGACCAGAAGAAACAGGTGGCCGATATCGAGGATTTGATCGCGCAGCATGTCGACGCGATTATCGTTCAGCCGGTGACCAGCACATCGGCCAACGCCAGCATCGCCAAGGCGGTCGCCGCCGGCATCCCCGTCATCCTTCACACCGGCCGCATCGATTCCGATGCCTACACCACCGAAATCCAGGGCGGCGCCGAACATTTCGGCAAGGTGATGGGCGACTGGCTGGTGAAGACCGTCGGCGACAACGGTAAGATCTGGGTCCTGCGTGGCCTGGCCGGCCATCCGGAAGACACTAACCGCTACAACGGCCTTTTGGAATCGCTCAAGGGCACGCATGTGCAGATCACCGCCGAGGAGCATGGCGACTGGCAGTACGACAAGGCCAAGAAGCTGTGCGAGACACTCTATCTGAACAATCCGCAGGTCGACGGCATCTGGTCGTCCGGCGCCGACATGACACGCGCCTGCGTCGACGTCTTCAAGCAGTTCGGCACGCCCATTCCACCGATTTCGGGCGAGGGCAACAATGGCTATTTCGGCCAGTGGATCACGGACGGATTCAAGTCGATCTCTCCCGAATACAGCCCCGCCCAGGGCGCCGCCGGCGTGCGCGCCGCTGTTGCGCTGCTTGAGGGTCAGCAGCTCTACAAGCGCTATGTCTACAACCCCGACGGCTGGGACAAGGACAAGGCTGCCAAATACTATCGCGACGATTTGACGGCCAATGTCTGGTGGCCGAGCGAACTGCCGGAGGACAAGCTCAAGGAATATTACGGCAAGAAGTGACGGCGCCGTGGCTGGCGGGGAGTGGACAGGCATTCCCCGCAGGCCGTTCCATCTGTCGAATCCGGTTCGTTCGAGGGTTTCGTGACCAATCTTATCGAGATGTCCCACATTTCGAAGGCGTTCGGAGGGAGCAAGGCGCTCCACTCCGTTTCCCTCGATCTGAAGGCGGGCAGCGTCCACGCCCTGATGGGGGAGAACGGCGCCGGGAAATCGACGCTCATGAAGATCCTGGCGGGCGTGCATCAGCCCGATTCCGGCGAAATCTTCATGAACGGGGAAAAGCTCGATCTGAAGTCGCCGCGCGACGCGCTGGATGCCGGCATTTCGACCGTTTTCCAGGAGCACTCGCTGCTGCCCAATCTGTCGATCGCAGAGAACATGTTTCTCGGCCGGGAGCCGACGACCCGGTTCGGCTCGATCGATTATCCCGAGATGAGCAGCCAGACCGCCAAGGCGCTTGGCGAACTCGGCCTCACCCTCGACCCATCACAACTCGTCTCCAATCTGACGATCGCCGAGCGGCAATTCGTCGAGATCGCGCATTGCATCCAGGCGGACGCCAGCGTGCTCATTCTGGACGAGCCGACGGCGGCGCTGAACGCGGCCGACGTCGATGTGCTCAACCGCAACATCCGCCGGCTGCGCGATAAGGGAAAGGCTGTTGTCTACATCTCGCATCGCATGGAGGAGATCTTCGAGCTGTGCGACACGGTCACGGTGCTGAAGGACGGCGCGCTGGTCGGCACCAGGGTGGTATCCGAGATCACCACCGACGAACTCATCGCCATGATGGTCGGACGCGAACTCCAGGACCTTTTTCCCGATCGCACGGGCGACAAGGGCGACGAGATCCTGCGGGCCGAAAACCTCAGGATCACCGAGACATCGCAGCCGCTGTCGCTGACTTTGCACAAGGGTGAGATCGTCGCTTTGGCAGGGCTGGAGGGGCAGGGCCAGCAGCGCTTCCTGAGATCGCTGATCGGCCGCTACCATCCCTTTGCGGGGACGATTTCCATCAACGGCAAAGCGCTCAAGATGCCGCTCTCGACATCATCAGGCGTTCGCCATTTGCAGCAGCTGAAGGTCGGTTTCGTTCCCGAAGACCGCAAGGAAGAGGGGCTCTTTCTCGCCCTGCCGATCGCCCACAACATTGCCATCGGATTGCATTCGAGGCGATCCGAACTTGCGTCGGCGCGATCCTATCGAAGCGTTATCGCCCGCTTGATGGAGGTCATGAACATCAAGGCGGTAGGTCCATCCGCTCCGGTCGCCTCCCTATCGGGCGGCAACCAGCAAAAGGTTCTGCTCGGCCGCTACCTCGCCGCGGATCTCGATCTTCTGCTGGTGGAGGAGCCGACCCGCGGCGTCGACATCGGCGCCAAGTCGGAGATCTACCACCTGCTGCGCGACTTCACCCGCAAGGGCGGCGCGGTGCTGGTGTTGTCGCGCGAGACGATCGAGTTGATTGGGCTCTGCGACCGCATCTACGTCGTCCACCACGACACCATCGTTGCCGAAATGCCGGCGGCGCAGGCGACGGAACACAAGATCCTCGACGCGGCCCTGATGGGCGGCTCCACGCGCCAGCATTAGGGGCTTCCATGTATCATTCGCTGTTCAACATCCTGAGTGGCCGGAACACACGACAGGGCCTGTGGGGCCTGCCGCTGCTGGTCGCCTTGCTCATTTCGCTCTGGCTGACCGTCGAGACGACACAGTTCGCCACGGCCGAAAACCTTTTCAACCTGGTTGCCCAGGCGATGCCGCTGATCATCGCGGCGCTCGGACAGCTCATCGTCGTGCTGATCGGCGGGCTCGACCTGTCGGTCGGCTCGGTCATCAGCTTCACGACGGCGGTGCTGGCGCTGGACCAGCCGGCGATCGTGCTGATCCCGGCGGTCTTTCTGCTGGCCGCGTTCATCGGGTTGATCAACGGCCTGGCGATCACCCGCTTCAACGTCCATCCGATCATCGCGACGCTGTCGACGCAGTATATCGTGCTTGGCATCACGCGCATCTTACGTCCCGTCTCCGGCGGCACCGTGCCGGAAATCGTCATCGCTGCCGTTTCCGGCAGTTTCCTCGGCATTCCCTATCCGGTTTTCTGGGGGATCGTCGTGATCCTGGTGGGCTGGAAACTGCTCTACGGATCGCGGTACGGGCTGCATCTGTTCGCGATCGGTGGCGGCATCGCTTCCGGTGCCGAGAGTGCGGCCCGCAACTTCGGCGTCTCCGACCGTCGCAACATCATCCTCGCCTATGTGGTCTGCTCCTGTTTCGCGGCCGTTGCCGGTGTCTTCCTGGCCGGGCGCATCGTGTCGGGCGATCCGAATGTCGGGCTTCTTTTCGAGCTCGACACCGTCACCGCCGTAGCCCTCGGAGGCACCCAGCTTTCCGGCGGCATCGGCAGCCTGCACGGCACGGTGATCGGCGCGCTGGTGATGGCGCTGCTGGCCAACGGCATGAACCTTGCCAACGTCTCGCCCTTTGTCCAGACCGCGATCAAGGGCGGCATCCTGCTGGCGGTGGTCGGGCTGCAATCCCGCAAGAAAATGGGGCTCTGAGCGATGGCTGCCGTTCTTGCAAGTCCGATCGCCCGGCGCCTGCTGCGCATCCCGCCGTCCTATTTTGTTTTCATCGTGCTTTTGGCCACACTGTGGATCGCGCGGCCGAACATGCTCAACCTCAACATCATGGGCATCTTCATCCGGCAGATCGTTCCGCTTGGCATCCTGGTGCTGGGGCAACTCGTCGTCATGCGGGTGAAGTCGATCGACCTCTCCGGCGGCGGCATCATCCTCTTGATCAACTATTTCATCTCGTCGGGCAGCTTCCCCGGCGCGTCGCTGCCATTCTTCGTCGTGTTGGCGCTCGCCACCGGCCTCGTCATCGGCCTGTTCAACGGCTTCATGATCGGCAACCGGCGGGTGTCAGCGGTGATCGTCACGCTGGCGGTCAGCATCATCCTGGTCGGGCTGGTGCAGTTCCTGTCGAGCGGCAATCCACCCGGCGACGTGCCGAAGCTGTTCAACGACCTCTACAACACGAAATTCCTGTCGGTTCCGACGCCGGTTCTGTTCTGGATCCTGCTGACCGCCGCAGTGTCGCTGCTGCTGTCGCAGACGGTGTTTGGCCGCTATGTGGCCTCGGTCGGGGAGAATGCCGAAGCCGCCCATTTTTCCGGCGTGCCGGTTCAGCGCACCGTCATCTTGGCGCATGCGCTCGCCGGCCTGATCGCGGCGATCGCGGCCCTGGTGCAGACCGGTTCGATTGCCGTTGGGAGCGTCCGCGTGGGCCTCGATCTGCCGATCCTGGCCGTCGCGGCAACGATCCTTGGCGGCGTCGTCTTCGGCCGCGGCGACGGCGGCGTCTGGGGGCCATTCTTCGGTGCGCTGTGTTTTGCGCTGCTGTTCGTGGTGATGACGGTGCTCGGCATCGACGAGCCCGGCAAGCTCATCGCCCAGGGCGTCATCATCCTCGGCGCGGCGATCTTCTACGGAGTGCGCGTGCGAACCCCATGACTTGAGACAGCGAAAGGCAAGACCGCCCGGCGCTGGCCGAGACCGACAAACCGCGCGTTCAGACAATTGTAAACAGATGGAGAGACATGGATGTCACCGCCAAAAAACATCATGTGCTATGGCGACTCGCTGACCTGGGGCTGGGTTCCGGTCAAGGAGGGGTCACCGACCTACCGCTACCCCTATGACCAGCGCTGGACGGGCGTAATGGCGGCGGCGCTCGGCGAAGGCTATCACATTATCGAAGAAGGCTTGAGCGCGCGCACGACCTGCCTCGACGACCCCAATGACCCGCGCCTGAACGGGGCCAGCTACCTGCCCTCGGCCATCGCCAGCCATCTGCCGCTGGACCTGGTCATCGTGATGCTCGGCACCAACGACACCAAGTCTTATTTCCGCCGGACGCCTTACGAGATCGCCAATGGAATGGCGAAACTGGTCGGGCAGATCCTGACAAGTGCCGGCGGTGTCGGCACGCCCTATCCGGCTCCGAAGGCGCTGGTCATTGCGCCGCCGCCGCTCACCCCGATGCCCGACCCATGGTTCGAGGGCATGTTCGGCGGCGGTCACGAAAAGTCGAGGGATCTGGCCAGGCAGTACAAGGCGATGGCCGATTTCATGAAGATCGACTTCCTCAACGCCGGCGATTTCGTCACCACGGACGGTGTCGACGGCATTCACTTCACCGCCGAAAACAACGCCGATCTCGGGCGCGCGGTCGCCGACAAGGTCAGATCGATTCTTGGGCCAAGCCGCGTCAGCACCGCCGCCTGAAGCTGCAACCCCGCCGGCTTGCGGCACACAGGCCGACGGAGTGTGTCGCACCTTCCTCCCGCGATGCACAAAATACGGGGCCGGACGATGAGTTCGACCCCGTATTTTTTGTTGCTTGGATGGTTGTCTTAGCCTGGCCCTGATCAGCTGGCCGCCGCAATCGAACGGCTAAGTACGATCGGGGAACGGGGGCGGGAGAGCGCTACCGCCTTTCCCCCCAACCAGCCTCAACGCATTTTGCACTTCGTTGCCGCGCGTAGCACCCAGTAGGTTTCAGGGAACGCGAGACATCCACGAGGTCCAGTCGGAATGTCAGACGCCGCATGTCTCGACCCCTATGTATACAGTTGGTCCCAGTCCTCGCCGAGAACCCACCGGATAGCGCTCAGCTTGCCGTTGACCATACCCCACTCGAAGTCCGTCCACGGGCCTAAATTTTCCTTGCCGATTTCCTGCTCCGTCCTCTTCGCCGACTTCAGCGCTCCCGCCCATACGGTGTCGAGAATCTGGTCCTGTCGGTAGGGCTGGGTCGAGTACTCCGATTTCGGCGTCACCCTGACCTTTCCCTCCTGGATTTCCCAACGCAGATTCCAATGGCGGTTGTACCAGACCTGCCTGTCGAGGAGGTGAACGGCTTCCAGAATTTCGGATAGCCGCCGCGGCTCTTGGGTCCAGTTGAATTCTGCGTCCTGGTCGTCGAGCAGGTCAGGGTCAACGTGCTTGAGTACGTCCACCAGCGAGACCCAAAACGTCGAAGCCTCGGAGTCGAACATCGCCGCGAGGTCCGGGTGAGGTTTGCGGCGGTCGCCACTGTCGTCGCTGAAATCCTTGACGTTGTGAGTGGCGAACGCACAGGGATCGTCGTCATCTGCGGCAGCCTTCGTCATGGCTGCGTAGCATTCCACGATGACAGCATCCCCTACGCTGTTGCGAGACCTGTGATACGGCGCCAGCCCCGCCAGCGCGCGTTCCGTGACGCGCTGCTTGATGGCTTTCGTGGTCCTCATCCGGTATCCACCAGCGAGCAGGACCTCGATCTGCTGGATGGAGTCGTAGACCGCCTCGTTGTTGATCACGATGCGATGATCCACTTCGTGAAGCCGGGAAAGGGTGTCGAGCTTTGTCCCGTCATCGCCGAAACGGTTCACCGCTTCGCACACCTGCCGGAAATGGGACTGCAGGCTGCGCCGGGCATCGGCTGCCACCCTGTCCTTGTTGCGAGCGAACTCGTCGCGGACGACATCCGGAACGACCAGCATGATCTCGCCTTCGCGCACGAGTTCGCGCAGCGCGCCGAGGATGGGCTGCTGTCGCCAGTCCTTGGCGACATCGAGCCATACCGAAGTATCCAAGAGTAGCCTGAGCATCGAATCCTAACCTCCGCCGGCGCAGCCTAGACGCCCGCATCCGGAGACGGAAGGATTCGTTTCCGGCATCGATTTGCCACCCCGTTTGCGGTTCCTACGAGTCCGTGCATTATGCTTCCTGAGCGCGGCTGGGGGAGAGCGCCATGGAAGGGCGGGAGATAACTAACCTGCTGCTCGCTGTCGTCGCGGGTGTGCTCCTATTCGCCAAAGACGCGATGCTGGGAGGCCTGCAGGGTTTCTTCCTCGTGGCCGTTGCCATCGCCCCCATATGGGGCCTGCTGGCTCTCGCCGGATGGGGTATCCGCGAGACCCTCAAGGCGCTCCGCGAGGCGAAGGACTGGAGCGAAGTCGCCGGCGTCCTCTTCGTTCTCGCCCTATGCTTCATCGGCATGCCGATGTTCGTCTATGCAGGCTGGCTGTGGCTGCACGGGATCGAGCATCCCATGAACGAAGCCGTGGACTCGTGGATCGGCAAGGTGTGGATGGGGGTCACCGTGCTGCTATTCGGTGGCTTCGCCCTGGTCGGACTCGGCCGCGGCTTTGGCTGGCTATCCGCAAACCGGGGCGATGTCCCGGGCATTGTCAGCGATCGCCTGCGGGTGCTCATGTGGGGCTACCTCGAATTCCTCGGCGGTCCGGTGACTTTCCCGGTGCGCGAATTGCGCATCCGTCGCGAGGCGGCACTGGCATCGCCGTCAAGGTCGCATCCTTGGCCTACGTTACTGTCGTCGGGCTCATCGTATCGGTGATGACCGCGCTTCTCACCGTCGGAGCCGTCGCTGGCTTGCTTTCCGCGGTCGGCCTGATCTGACGCGCTGCTAGTCTTCTCCGCCGATGCTGCCTAGCTGCTCGCCGACGATCGGGATGTGTAAAACCGCCCAGACAACCGGGATCGCCCAAACCGCAGTCAGCAAAAATCCCAGCAGGATTGACGCCGCCAGAACCCAGCGCCGGGTTCGGCGCTCGGATGCAGACGTCGATGTGCTTGGATGCGCTCGGAGATGGCGGCACCGATGTAGAGCGTGCTGAGCAGGATAGCGGTGGCGATGACGAAAAAGAGCGGACCGCTGACGACTCCTCCAGCAAACTCGACGACGGGATGATATCTGCCCCGACCATCGAGATGGCCGGCTTCGTTGCTGCGGTTGAGTACCGTCACCGTGCGTGGCGCGGGGATGGAGCAGAGACATCGCCAGCATTGGCAAGCCCTGATTCGACCGCACTGCAGACGATCGGCCTGAAGACGCTGTACCTTATGTATTGCAAGGGCTTGCACATGGTGATCAACCCTCGCTTGAGCCATGTCCTCAGGGTAGCAATGACAACCTGTTTCTCACCCACTAGACGAGCGCATGCGTGTCGCTGCCAGCCGTGGCATATGCCCCTGCGCACTAGGCGGCAGAGAGGCTGTCGGACCTGAAGAAGCAGCCAATGGCGGAAGCCGCCGAGCAGTTGCTCGCCGGGACCGGATGCTTACCTGCGATTGCGCACCGAGCAACCTGCGATGTCGGTTGAACGGCAGGACGAGGCAGCAGATTTCAGATCGGCGGACGTTTCCGAGCTGGACACGAAATCCGATCAGCCTGACACGATCGAGGACGCCCAGGCCTTCAACGTCGCCGCCGAGTGATCCGCAGTATGCCGGAGCCGCCACGCGGCTCCGGCAGGCCTTTCAAGAATTCTCCGGCCCCGCCCTCAGCGCGGCCGGGGACCGCGCCCGTTCGCAGTTTTGCAAGCGGTGGTACCCAGAACGTCCCCGACACGAATGTCTCCCCGGCGTGCCATCGCCCAGCCATGTGGCGCGATGAGGTGCCTGTGCGGATGCGTCCCATTCCCGGCAATGCCTCACCGTGCGCAGAAGTCGGCGTAGTCGCATCATTCGGCGATGCGGTGAGGATCGGGTGTGATGAAATGTTCCTGGCCATCGATCTCAAGCGGGCTCGCATCCAGTCGACTGGAACGCGAAATCGTCACGAGAGTTGGCAGCTTGGAAGCCGCTGCGATCAGCAGTCCGTCGGTCGTCTTCGGAGCCGCCCGAAACTCGACGGCCGTTAGCCCAAAGATGAAGGGAAATCGGGCCGTTCCTTTTTCACCTGTTGGACGAGGGACCACACTCCCGGGCGTTTGAGGCCAGCTCTTTGGCAGGAACGGAGCAGCGCCATGGCGCGGACGATATTGGCTGTAATCCAACGTAGCCTCGTGGTGTTCCCTTCTGTTCGCTCTAAGCCACACCCACGCCGTCCTCGAATGGATTGGGTCTGACCGAAGACCGCCTTCGCTGCACTCAGTCTCGATCGTCTTCCCGCAACGACGGCGCCGCGTTTTCTTCCCCTGGCCGCTACGCGTCCATTCCTCGCGAATCAAGAAAGCCTCGCGTCGCCATCCTCCACTTCGTTTCAGCCCCTTCGGGGTGCGGACCGATCGTCTCCGGTCTCACGACCACCGTCGAGGCCGCGATGGGCGTGGCCCGAGAAAAACAGAAGGAACCACCACAATGGCTACGATCGGCACATTCTCGCGCACCGCGAACGGCTTCTCCGGCTCGGTCAAGACCTTCAACCTCAACGTCAAGACGGTGATCTTCTCCCCGGCCGACGGCGACAACGAAAAGGGTCCCGACTTCCGCATCTTCGCCGGCGCCACCGAGTTCGGGGCGGCATGGAAGAAGACCTCGCGGGAGGGACGCGACTACCACTCCGTCAAGCTCGACGATCCCAGCTTCCCCGCTCCGATCTATGCGAGCCTGGTCGAGACCGACACCGAGGGCGACTTCTCGCTCATCTGGTCCCGCCGCACCGCAGAGTGATCCGACTTAACACGAAGCCCCGCCGCAAGGGGGGCTTCGCCATTTCAAGTTCCCACTGCCTGGCACCTCTGTCAGGTCAGCACGCTACGCTTTGACGGGTGCCTTGCGCGCCTTCTTCATCGGCGACTTGATTGCCGTTGGGGCTCTTGTCGCTGCTGCTGCGCGAGCAGGTCGTTTTGGTTTTTCCACGGCGGCGGGTGTGGGTGGTGCCGCCTTGCGCCCGAGCCCTATTGATTTCGCCAGGGCCGAGCGGGTGGCCGCGTAGTTCGGCGCCACCATCGGATAGTCGGGGGGCAGGTTCCATTTCTGCCGGTATTCGTCAGGGCTCAGATTGTAATGCGTTCCGATATGCCGCTTCAAGGATTTGAACTTTTTCCCGTCTTCAAGGCATATGATGAAATCAGATGACACTGACTTCTTGATCGACACCGCCGGCTCCAGTTTGGCTGCGGTCGGAGCCACAGGTGTACCGATCCCCTGCAAAGCGACATAGACATCCCCGATCAGCTTCGACAACTCGCCGAGCGGCAGCGGATTGTTCGAAACGTAGGCGGAAACGATGTCGGCGGTGATTGATACGAGGTCAGCCTGGTCGCTTGGGTCTGGAGAAACGGTCATCGAATATTCCTCTTGTCCAAAGGGCGCTTTGAAAACGGATGGTCTGTCTATTCGCCAATCAGGCAAATAATTCGCTACTTCGCCAACAAACCCCATTCCGTGCAAATATCAAGCAGGCAAGTGTCGCTGCGATCGTTCGGTCCGGCTGCAGACAAGTTGCCGATCGCGTCGGAGAAGCGAAACTTTCCGCTTGCCTTCCGCGCGGGGCGGCGCCCAGACCTAGACATACCAGCGCCAGAACGCATTGCTCCTGCGCTGCACGATTGAGCGATGAACGTGCGCGCAAGAATTATCGCCGCGACACTCGGTGGCGCGGTCCTCCGCCTAGCGCCGGCGTGAATTGGACGTTCGAGCGCAGTTCATCTGCAACGCATCGGCGAGCGGTCAGGTGGGCTGTATCTTGTCGGCCAAGGTCACAGGCGTCGTTCGGGCGGCGGGCCGCAGCCCCTAAAGCGGCCAAAACATAGTCGAGCGTCTTGCTGCTCTTGAAGATGCTGTGCAGGATGCCACCGCAGTGGCCACAGACGGACTGTCGACGTCGATGGCCTGTTCAACACGCGGCCGATGATCGGACAGCGGTCCGCGCTTTGGTTGCGCTCTTCCGGATTCGCCCCGGCGCAGAATGATCTTCGCGCACTCGCTCGATATCGCTTTCGATGTCCAGCCCAGCTGGAACTGGTCGGGGGTTCATGCGCTCGGAACCCCGACAAGGGATCCGTCTTCAGCTCCTTCTGGATCAGTGTGGCGAGCCCGTCGAGTGCCTTGTGCATGCCGGTATGACCGAGCGCCAGATGCATCTTCACACCCGCCGCAACAACGATCATGATGCGTTCTCCCTTGCCGCGAGATGCCGCTTGACTGCATCCGCATTGCTGCCGACGGACGCAAAGACGCGCCGCCCGTCGTCCAATCGGGCTGCCACCATGCCGTCCAGCGGCCGCATGAGATTGCACAGGGGAGCCGGTGCCGGTGTTCGTTTTTTCGCCCCACGGATGAGCGCAACAGTTGCCAATTGCGGCGCCTTGCGAGCGGTCAGGCCGAAACTCGACACGCCAGCGGAAAGCCATGCTGGTGGCGACCCCATGGGGCGGCAAACCTCCGCCACACCGACACCAGGCTCTCCGTCTCCCGCACAATCGCCTGCTTCTGCGCGTCGCTGAAGCGGCGCCGGTTCGACCGCCCGTCACCCACGGTCTCAAGCGATTGGCGCCGCACGCAATCAGCGCTGCTAATTGGGCCCGGGCACTCGGATGAAGCAGCGATCGACAGTCAACGTCGTCGCCGGATTCTTCCAGACGATCGCGCCAGATGCGCAACGCATGCGGCGAAAGGCCGAGCGCTGCGGCATACTCTGCATGCCCCATGCCGCTCCAGTTCATCGCCTCGACATGCATGCTCCAGAACGCCCGAAGGGCGATCGGGCCGCTGTCCGTATGCACGCTGTAGCGGTAGCGGCGCGGGCTCTTGCGTCGCTTCGGCAGCCCTTTCTTGTCCCGCTTTTCCGGCTTTCCTGGCGCAATTTCCGCAGATGTTCAGTGCGTTTGCGCCGATCTTCCGGGCTTACCAGATGGCACACCTACAGATCAGAAGTCTTCGTCGAAAGCTTGCGCCGGCGGCAATATTCCTCCGCCTCGAAACGGCCCCGATACCAGGTCGCGACATGCATCGATCCAGTACGAGTTGTTGGCCTTGTCCCAGGAACGTTGAGGCACCGTCGGAGATCCTCCTCAACAACAAGCAATCTCACACGTTGTGAGATTGCACTATCCGAAAGATGTGCAGGACCCGGATGGTTACCGAGGGTGGTGGGCGATAGCGAGGGTAGTGGCGGAAGCGAGGGTGGTGGCGGACAGCAAGATAAAGCGAGCTGGCGCTCGCCCTCGCTTCGCTCGTAAGTTGTTGTCTGCACATTGTTTTTTCCGGCAGATTCCGAGACCAGGCGGAATGATGTGAGGTGCGGGGCTCGAGGCTGTCGGCTACGCTATTGATCTGAGACGAAAAACTGCGGCGCCCTAGCGATGTGCGATCCGCCGTTTTACGCCGCAGCAAGTCTTTGCAGGCCATAGCGCGCTCGGCGCTCCGGCCATCTTGAAGCGCGAAATCTGACACCTGATGCTGTCGTCATGGCAGATCGTGTCAGCGACAGGTTCCAGGTTCGCACCGGCCGGATGCGGCATGGCGGCGCGCCGGTCAATTCACGGACGCTGCCCTTTGTGCGCCAGGTCGAGATTGCCATCCGCAAGCAAGGCGGCAATCCCAATCGCATCGGCGCAAGCAGGAGCGACGGAAAGGGGAGTGGCCGCTTCAACGCCCGGGGCCGCGGCGGCAAGGTGGCGGCAGATTTGCCAAAGGCCAGCGGCGGCTGGCGGCAGGACGAGAGCGGGGTCCGTTTTCGCTCCCGCCGCGTCGTGGTGAAGGCGCGCGTCGTCAAGCTGCCAGGGCGAGGCAAGGGGACGAGCGGGCGCGGCCGAAAGTTCATGACGACGAGCAAGGCCGTCGATGCGCATCTGCGCTATCTCCAGCGCGACGGCGTGACCAGGGGCGGCGAGAAGGGCAGGGTATACTCGGCCGTCGACGACGAGGCCGATGGCAAGGCCTTCGTCGAGCGCGGCCGCGGCGACCGGCACCAGTTCCGCTTCATCGTCGCGCCGGAGGATGCCGCCGAGATGGAAGACCTGCGCTCCTTCACCCGCGATCTCATGCGACAGATGGAGACCGACCTCAGCACGCGCCTCGACTGGATCGCTGTCGACCATCACAACACCGGTCATCCGCATACCCACGTCCTGGTGCGCGGCATCACCGATGACGGCAAGATCCTGAACATCGCCGGCGACTACATCGCCCATGGCATTCGTCACCGGGCAAGCGAGCTGGTGGAACGGGAACTCGGGCTGCAAAGCGAGCTCGAGGTCGCCCGCAAGCTGGCCAACGAGGTCGGGGCCGAACGGCTGACGCGGCTCGACCGCATGCTGATCGCCGAACAGCAGGAGCACGATCTGGTCGATCTCCGTCCCAATGCCAGCGACAGCTACACCGTTTCCAGCAATCGCTATCTGCTGATCGATCGGGCAAAGAAGCTGGAGCACTTCGGCCTGGCGAGCGAGATGGAGCCCGGCCGGTGGGTCATCTCCGACAGGACCGAAAACGTGCTGCGGGCGCTTGGCGAGCGCAACGACATTATCAAGAGCATGCACCGGGCGCTGGAGGAGCACGGCCTCGCCGATGAACGGGGCGCGGCGCAATATGTCATGCACCGGCAGACCATCACCGAACCGGTCGTCGGCCGCGTGCTCGCCAAGGGGCTTGCCGGCGATGAGATGAGCGACCGGCTGGTGCTCGTCGTCGACGGTGTGGACGGGCGTACTCACTATGTCGAGACCGCGGATGCGGCAAAGCTCGACGACATCCAGCGCGGCCATATCGTGGCGCTTGATCCCATCCTGCCGAAGGAGCAGCCGCGTGCGGCCGACCGCAACATCGGCAGCGTAGCCGGCGAGGACGGTGTCTATCGGCCGAGCAGACACCTGGAGGCGATCCGCGAGACATTTTTGGAGCAGGGCAAGGACCCGGACGCCTTCGTCCGTTTCCATGTTCGCCGTCTCGAAGCGCTGCGGCGGGCGGGCCATGTCGAACGTGTCGACGAAGACCACTGGCGCGTTCCAAAAGACCTGTCCGAGCGCGGCATCGCCTATGATGCCCGCAGCCGCGCAAAAGACTTCTCCGTCCGCGTGCTTTCGACGCTCGATCTTGACGCGCAGATCGGCAGCGACGGCGCCACCTGGCTCGACCGGGAGCTGACGGCCAAAAACCCCGTTCCGCTGGTCCGGTCAGGCTTTGGTCTCGACGTGGACAACGCTCTCGACAGACGGGCCGCCCAGCTCGTCGGGATGGGCCTTGCCGAACGCGATGCGACTACCCGGACGATCACCTTCTCGCGCGACCTCGTAGCCACGCTGGAGCGCCAGGAGGTCGCGCGCGTCGGCAAGGAAATGGCCGCTGCGCGCGGCCTTACCTTCGTGCCCGTACAGCCCGGCAACCATATCGGCGGCACGCTGCTTGGCTCGGTCGGTCTTGCCAGCGGGCGCTTCGCCATGCTGGACGATGGTCTCGGGTTTCAGCTCGTTCCGTGGCAGCCAATGCTGGAGAAGCGCATCGGCCAGCACATCACCGGGCTCGTGCAAAACAGCGGCGGCATCGACTGGAGCTTCGGCAGAAAACGCGGCCTGGGGCTGTGAGAGCGCTCATCGGCGCGGCACTTTTGGCTCGAAACTATCACCGGCGACGATTGGCCAAGGCTATTAGCAGACAGTTCTCAGATGCGGGGTTTTAAACGGATACCATTCTCGGACAGGAACTCGATTCCGGCCCTCTCAAGCGTTTGCCTTATACTTATGAGGTTGTTGGCGATTGGAATGCGCGCCCCACGCTCAAAATCCGCAATCGTCTGCCGAGCCACATTTGCGGCTCTAGCTAGTTCGTCTTGGCTCCACCCAAGCATCGCCCGAGCGCCGCGACACTGCTCTATCGTTAGCGCATTTTCCACGGCTACATTCCGATTGACGTCAATCAATTTGTATGATCAGATTCCCTAAAACGGCCGAGCTGAGCGCTGACACGCTTAGCCCGACCTAACCATAACCAAGCTGATAGGAGCTCGGATCATGGGTGATTCCGACAATACCACGAGTCTCCCTTTCGTCACCCGTAGGCAAGTACTTGCGGGAGGAATGATCGCGTCCACCGCTTTGATGCTTGAAAAAAGTACTTTCACCGGCAACGCTGCCGCG
The DNA here is from genome assembly GCF_040320845.1 of Mesorhizobium sp. M0601. Taxonomy (NCBI): domain Bacteria; kingdom Pseudomonadati; phylum Pseudomonadota; class Alphaproteobacteria; order Hyphomicrobiales; family Phyllobacteriaceae; genus Mesorhizobium; species Mesorhizobium sp. M0601. The sequence continues at coordinate 6,108 of NZ_JAMYQK010000036.1, read as the reverse complement.
ACGAACGTGTCCCTCTCCGACCCAGCGCTCGCGCTTTGGCGGGAATGGCAGACGGCCCACCGGCTGACCGAGCGGCTTTGTCGCAGACAGCAGCGACTGGAGACGAGGCTTGTCGAGAGCGTCGGCTTTCCTTGTGTGACCGTCCGCGTGTCCGAGGGCGAGGACGTGACGGTCCACTCGATTGAGGCACTCAATGAATTGCTAGGCAGAAGGCCGGATATGGCTGCTCTCCGCCAGAAAGCCGAAGCTGGTCTCACGGCACATCAGGCACGCTGGGATGAGGCTGCCGAGGAGACCGGGTACATTGCCGCGCTCAGGGCCGAGCGCAAGGCTGGCGACCGAGCGGAGGATCTGCTGGAAGCGTTCTCAATGACGCCTGCCACGACTCTCGCCGGTGTGGCAGGCAAGCTCGATGCTGTGTTGCGTGAGGGCGAGCCTTGGGAGGAATGCTCCGAATTTCCCTGGTCTCAAATTCGCTCGGCCCTCAGCGATCTGGTGCGTATCGCCCAGCCAGCGATGCCGGAACAATTCTTTGCCGACGAGCGGCGTCCCCCAGCTTCGCAGGCGGGCGGGCTGGCTGCTATCTCGGCGCCTGAAAGACGAAGATGAAGGCGAGGACTCGAACCTCAAAATTTATTGGCACCGTAACCTGCTGATTTTGCTAACCAACTTAGCCACAGTCGGTGACTCGACTATCACAATCCTGGCACAATCACAGCCCACACTCCGCTAAACCGTCGTAAGGCGTACCGGAAAGAGCAGGCAGCGCCGAAATCCCGATCTAGACAAAGCAAGACGGCAGAGTGCGCGACATTCAGCGCGGGCTGAACAATCGCTCCACAGCTCATTTTTTACAAAGTAGACTGGAGCTTTCTCGCACCCGTCACGGAGCAGAAATGGTCAAGGGCCACGTGCAGCGCAAACTAGCTGCTATCCTTGTTGCGGACGCGGTCGGCTACAGTAGCCTGATGGCTTCGGACGAAGTGGGGACTCACGAGCGATTCAAATCGCTTCGCTCCGATCCGATCGACACTAAAATCGCCGAACACCAAGGTAGGATCGTCAAGGAAATTGGCGATGGGCTTCTCGTCGAGTTCGCCAGTGTGGTTGCCGCCGTCCAATGCGCCGTCGAGATTCAGGAAGCATTAGCCGAGCGGAACGCGGATGGGCCCGATCATAAACGGATTGAATTCCGAATAGGCATCCATCTCGGCGACGTCATTGTCGACGGCGAAGACATTTTTGGTGACGGGGTCAACATCGCCGCTCGATTGGAAGGTCTCGCGGCGCCCGGCGGAATAGCCATTTCGGCTGATGTCCGTCGGCAGGTCGAGAAGAAATTAAACGTTGATTTCGAAGACATCGGCGAAAAAGAACTCAAGAACATCTCCGAGCCAGTTCACGTCTACAGAATGAAGCTGGCGTTAAAAGCAATCCAGAAGCCTGTCAATGTATTGGACAGGCCAGCCGTCGCAGTCCTGCCGTTCCTGAATATGAGCGGCGATCCAGAGCAGGACTATTTCGTCGATGGCCTAACAGAGGACATTATTACAGCCCTGTCTCACTGGCGAACCTTTCCTGTCATTGCCCGCAATTCAACATTTACCTACAAATCCTCCGCTGTGGACGTTCGCAAGATAGCCCGCGAATTAGATGCTCGATTTGTTCTGGAGGGCGGTGTTCGGAAAGCTGCAAGTCGTATTCGTGTCACTGCCCAATTGATTGATGCCGCCAGGGGCCATCACGTTTGGGCGGAAAAATATGACAGGCACCTGACCGACATTTTTGAATTGCAAGACGAGCTAACCCAAAAGATCGCTGCAGTGGTGGAGCCGGCGATAACGAGGGCCGAAACGCGCCGGATGGCAGTTCCCGGAACTAAAAACGTTGGTGCTTGGGACTATTACTTGCGCGGTTTGGGGCTAGCGCACCAATTCACCGGACAGGCGCACAAGCTGGCCCGCGATATGTTTAGGCGCGCCTTGGAAATCGATCCCGCCTACTCGCAAGCATATACCGGCATCGCACAAACGTATCTTCAAGAGATTTTTTTGAAGCAGGTCGATGACCACGCGGCGGCCGTTTCGAAAGTCGTCGACGCGGCAAAAAAGGCTGTCTCGCTCGATGACAGCGATTCGGCTGCGCACCTCAGTTTAGGATTGGGGTACATGTGGTCCGGAATGCACGACGCCGCCATCGAAGAAGTCCAACGGGCGATCGATTGCAATCCGAGCAACGCGCTCGCCTATGTGGTTTTAGGGAACGTCCTGGACGTCGCCGGACGTCCCGAAGAGGGCATCCCGTTCCTTGAAACCGGATTGAGGCTCAACCCGCTAGAGCCCAGAATGCATTACGCGATGACATGGTTGGGCGGCGCATACCTAAACGCCCGGCGGTACGCCGACGCACTTGCTTGGTTGCAGCGAGCTGCCAGTCGTCGGTCTGACTATGCACTGACCTTTCTATTCTTAGCGGTTTGCTTGACCAATCTCGGCAAGCGCTCTGCGGCGGAAAAGGCCTTGGCAGAATGCGAGAAAGTTGAGCCAGGATTCACCGCCGCATTTGTGAGATGGCGGGCCTACAGGAACGACGCCGACAACGATCACATGCTCAAGGGAATTCGCGATGCTGGCGGCGATACTTTCATTTAATAGAATAACAGGTCACGTTTATTCATAGGTTCCTAAAGAAATTTGTTCCTAAGGCGCAACTTTGTCAGCTTCGTAAGCTGAGCCAACGTCTGTGTCCCATACCAACGGGCCTTTGGATCTCACCATTCTAGAGGTCCGGAATGGGGTCGCGACGTTCCCCTAACCTCCTATCAGGGAATGGTCCGCAAGGGGTCGGATTTTCATATTCGTGCCACGAAGGCACGAAGCAGGCGCCTGCACAAGGCTCGCTGCTTTGAAAGCATCCCGATGAACGACGAGCTGATCCGCCTTCCCGGTGCCATGGAGCCCGTCACGCGGCCTGACATTCAGCACCATACGTGCGAGCACCCCGACTGTGGCAAGGATGCCGGATGGGGGTTCGCCAAGCCGAGGCGGCCATCCCATTGGTTCTGCTTTGAGCACCGGGCTGATGCCGAAGCATATCTCTAAGCAGCGTGTTGATCTGATGATCAGAGCGCCAATACGACAGGGAGACTATGCCGACCGCGAGATCGATTGCCAGGAGGCAATGGAGCCCGGCTTCCAGGCGATCGCCGATTGCTGATTGAGGCGGGATGGACGCGCGGGGCGATCATGCGGTCGTTGAAGCGGCTCATCGCCGCAGACCACATGACCCAGAAGGAAAACGCCAAGTTGAGGCGCAGATAGCCTGCAGGCATTCAAAAAGCCATCGAGGAACTTTGAACCGTCGCGGCCGTTTACCGGCTATCGCGTCCGGAAAGTTCCGCCATGAATGTCAGCGACGAAAGGACTGTATCCCTTTGGGCGGCAACCGAAGTAGCGCCTGATGCAGTTCCGCTCGAGCGGAGTGAACAGGTCGATGTCGTGGTCGTCGGATCTGGCATTGCCGGACTGTCGGTCGCGTTCGAACTGGCCATCGCCGGGCAAAAGGTGGCAGTGCTCGATCGCGGCCGGATCGGAAGCGGCATGACGGCCCGCACCACCGCGCATCTGTCATCGATCTGCGACGACTACTTTTCGGAACTGATCAAATTGCGTGGCGAGGAACTGGCGCGGATCTACTACCAAAGCCAGTCGGCCGCTATCGACCGTATCCGATCGATTCAGGAGGCGGAGGGCATGCCGTGTGATTTCCGCCGCCTCGAAGGCTTTCTGTTTCCGGCGTCGGGCAGGAAGGAATCCGTCATCGAGCGCGAACTGGACGCCGCTCTGAAGATCGGAGTCGACGTCGAGAAAACCGTGGGCGTGCCGCTTGCTGGGTTTTCGGACGCGCCCGTCCTTCGTTACCTCAATCAGGCGACATTCCACCCGCTCAAATATCTCCGCGGGCTGGCTGCCGGCATCCGCGCGCGCGGCGGCGCGCTTTATGCGGATACCATCGTCGACAAAGTCGAGGAGACTGACGGCGGCGTGCGCGTAACCACGGTCTCGGGCTTTGCCGTGTCTGCCAGATCGGCCGTTGTCGCCACCAACTCGCCGATCAACGATCGGGTGGCGCTCCACACCAAACAGGCGCCGTATCGGACCTACGCGATGGCGTTCGAGATCGCGCGCGACATTTTGCCGGATGCACTCTATTGGGACACGCTGGACCCCTATCACTACGTCCGTCTGCAGCCTGGCGAAGGCAAGACCGACTTTCTGATCGTCGGTGGTGAGGATCACAAGACAGGGCAGGCCGACGACGCCGACGACCGCTTCGCTGCCCTGGCGGCCTGGACCAAAGGGTTGGTGGCCGATATCGGCGCGGAAGCCAATCGATGGTCCGGGCAGGTAATGGAGACCGTCGATTACGCCGGGTTCATCGGCCGTAATCCCGGCAACGGGCACGTCTTCGTTGCTACCGGCGATTCCGGTCAGGGCATCACCCATGGGGTTGTGGCCGGCCAATTGATTTCCGACCTGATCCTGAAGGGGGAAAGCCCCTGGCGGGAACTTTACGAACCCTCTCGCAAGACGGCACGCGCGATCGGCGATTACTTGGCGGAGAATGCGACAGCGATCAGGAGTTTTGCCGAGTATGTCGCGCCTGGTGAAATTGATGCCGCCGATAAGCTGCGGCCCGGACAGGGGGCTATCGTCCGCCAGGGGCTTACCAAAGTCGCTGCCTTTCGCGATGAGGACGGCACGCTCTACAAGCGATCGGCCGCATGCACCCATATCGGTTGCCATGTCCATTGGAATTCGTTGGAACGCTGCTGGGACTGCCCCTGCCACGGCTCGCATTTTGCCGTCGATGGCACGGCTTTGAACGGACCGGCCGTAGCGCCCCTGGCTGAGGTGGAATAGCTATGGCGACTCCCGTTGAGGCGAGATGCCGCAATGCCAGCTCAGGCGAAGATGCTGCTTGGTAGCCGCTCGACACTGGCACCCCATGGACCCCATCGCCAGGTAATTCGTAGGTCGATCCCCGAATCTTTCTCGGCTTTGGAATCCGCTGTGCGGCCAATCACTCTGCATTCAATCCACCTTTCCTCCATCGCAAACGTCAGGTGCTTTTGAGCGCTTCGTTCATCCCGTTCGGGTAGAAGGCGCCCTTGCTGACGCCGGCCTTGTCGGTCGAGATAGACGATCCGAAGCACTTCCTGGGGCGTCCTCGTGAAGGCGATCGCATCCGGGGTCGATGGAACGATATTGGCTCTGCCCTTGCCAGCCAGACGAAGTGACCGTCCGACCGGGCCTTACACGCGCAGCTTTCAGTTCCGACGGCACCCAAGTCGCAATTATTTCCGGCGAAGAAAGGGTCCGTATCGTTCGCGTTTTCCAGACACCCAACGACCTCATTGACTTCGCCCGGCGCACCTCCCAGAGCTTGACCAAGACCGCTCTGGTCTTGATCAATGCGCCACGCCGTCGGATGGGTGCAGAAGTCTCCAGGTCAAGCCGATGCTGCCATCGAACTCGGATGCAAAATGTTCGGCGGCGACACCTTCCAGGCCGTCATCGACAAGAGCCTCGATGGTTCGTCGCACCAGCGCGAGCTGCATCTCGCGGGCGTGTGCCAGGTCTGTCTCTCTCATGATTTCCGTGACGTGGTAGGCGACAACGGGCTGGCCGAGGCAAGACATGAGCGCGCTCGCTTCTGACGTCACTGCGGTAACTGCGTCTTCGATCTTCATTCTGGCGCTCCTCATCAAACATGATGCGGCGCCTCCCCATGACACGACGGTGTTCCGTCGCTTCTTTTTCAATTTCGAATGTCGTGAGTGAAAGTCTGGTGCGCGAACAGGAGAATTACCCTCTCTTGTCCCAATCTCCTTGAGCAGCCACGCTACCCAAATCAGTATGCTGCAAAATTGAATTAAAGGCGACCGAATAGTTAATCGATGGTTAATGGCTGCGCTCGCATCTCGGGCATTCGGCGCATGAAACATCGGGCAGGTCTGCCTCGCGCCTCATGCACGAACCCGCTTCGCGGGAGGGGCGCCTCGTTCTGAGATGGCGCGACTGCCATTTTGACTTGAGCGGGTAGAGG
>NZ_JAMYQK010000035.1:0-70881 GCF_040320845.1 Mesorhizobium sp. M0601 | reverse complement strand
ACAAGCTGAAGATCGTCGATCCGGGCGCGCTGATCCTGCGCCATGCCTGCACCGGCTGCGGCGTCCACATGCACGGCCCGGTCGAACGCGACCACGCGTTCAAGGGGCTGTCCTTCATCCATCCCGAACGCTTCCAGGAAGACGGCTGGGCGCCGCCGGGCTTCACCGCCTTTGTCTCCTCGATCATCGAGTCCGGTGTCGATCCGAGCCGCATGGACGGCATAAGGTCACAGCTGAAGTCGATCGGGCTCGAACCTTACGATTGCCTCAATCCAGGACTGATGGACTATATCGCCACCTGGACGGCCAAGAGATCCGGCGCGTTGCCGGCCTAGTAGCCGCTCGACTATCACCGATCGAGCCGGGCGACGCCGCCCGGCTCTTTTCACATTTGGAACAACGATGCCCGCACCTGCTATTCTCGTCGATGCCGACGCTTGCCCGGTGAAGGCCGAGGTCGAAAAAGTCGCCGAGCGGCACGGCATCGTCGTCACCTTCGTCTCCAATGGCGGCTTGCGTCCGTCGCGCGATCCGATGATCCGCAATGTCGTCGTCTCCAAGGGCGCCGATGCCGCCGACGACTGGATCGTCGAAAACGCCCGGTCCAACGACATTGTGGTGACCGCCGACATCCCGCTTGCCGCGCGCGCGGTGGCGCTTGGCGCCCATGTGCTCGGCCCGACGGGACGCCCGTTTACGCCGGAAACGATCGGCATGGCGGTGGCAATGCGCGATCTCAAGCAGCATCTGCGCGAGACCGGCGAAAGCAAGGGCTACAATTCGAGTTTCGCGCCGCAGGACCGCTCGCGGTTCCTAGGCGAGCTTGACCGCATCTTGCGGCGAGCGCTGAAATCCGCGTCAGCGGACTGAAGGCCATGGCGACTGGTACCCCGACCAAGATGCCCATGCAACGCCACACGCCGTTCGCGGTGTCGGCCTGCATCGGCGTGGCAGCCTTTGGCGCCGCGCTGGTCTGGCGTGCGCCGCTTGCCTATTCGATCGGCGCCAATGTGTTCTTTGCCGCCTATCTCGTCCTTGTCATCGCCCATATGCCGCGGCTTACCGGCAGCTATCTGCGCAAGAATGCAGGCGACACGGACCTGCCGGTACTGGCCATCTTCGCGGTCACGCTGATTGTCGTCGCTATTGCCATCATGTCGTTGTTTCAATTGATCAACAGGGAGAAGAGCGCGGACACCGTCGAGCTTATGGTGGCGCTGCTGTCTATCCCGCTTGGCTGGTTGACCATCCATGCGATGGCGGCACTTCACTACGCGCATATCTACTGGTTGGATGGCGATGCGATGGATGGCGACACAAAAAAGAAAATTCCGGTCGGCGGCCTTGACTTCCCGGGCGGCAAGCGGCCGGAAGGCTCGGATTTCCTCTATTTCGCTACGGTGATCGGCATGACGGCCCAAACCGCCGACACCAACATCACGACCTCGCAAATGCGCCGTGTCGTGCTTGTGCATTCGATCCTGTCGTTCTTCTTCAACACGGTCATCGTGGCAGCCGCGGTCAACCTCGCCGTCAGCCTCGGCAGTCCGTAATAAATCCGTGATCGGGTGAAACATCGCTTAGGCTGGCGACGTATTGGGAGGAGAAGAGATCTGACAGGCCATGCGGAACCGCTTGGCAGGGAGGCACGGAAAACATGGAATCAGTTGCCAGAGGCGAAGCCAGCACCGAGGCAGATAGCGCTGCTTCGGCGGATGCGACGCTGATCTATCGCCAGTCGCGCTGGACGCGGCTGACGCATTGGCTGTGGGCGATCGCGCTGTTCTTCATGCTGCTTTCCGGCCTGCAGATCTTCAACGCCCGCCCGCAGCTCTATATCGGCAAGGAGTCGGGTTTTGGCTACAACAACACCGTCTTCGCCATTGGCGCCGAGAATACGGCGACTGGCCCGCGCGGCTATACCGAAATCTTCGGCAAGCGCTTCGATACCACTGGCGTGCTCGGCTGGTCGGGTCCGGCCGGCCAGGAGACCTCCCGTGCCTTCCCGTCCTGGGCGACGATCCCTTCCTATTACGATCTCGGCACCGCGCGCGTTGTTCATTTCTTCTTCGCCTGGGTGCTGACCACCACGCTGCTGGTCTGGCTGGTCGCCAGCCTGATCAACGGCCATTTGCGCCGCGATCTTGCCCCGCGCCTCGATGATTTCAGGCGCCTGCCGCGAGACATTGTCGAGCACGCCAAGCTCAGGTTCCATCACACGCGCGACTACAACACGCTGCAGAAGCTGGCCTATGGCGGCGTGCTGTTCGTGCTGCTGCCGCTGATGATCATCACCGGCCTTGCCATGTCGCCGAGCATGGATTCGGTGCTGCCGTTCCTGAATGATCTGCTCGGCGGCCGGCAGACGGCGCGCACCATTCATTTCACGGTGATGCTGCTGCTCGTCGCCTTCTTCATTATCCACATCCTGATGATCCTGGCCGCCGGCCCAATCAACGAGCTGCGCTCCATCATCACCGGGTGGTACCGAACCGACCCGCCGGCGCATGGCGACAATGCGCCAGAGAGGAGTGCCTGACATGGCGAAATTCGAGATCAGCCCCAAGCTACAGATAAGCCGAAGAAAGTTCCTGACCTCGGCCAGCCTCGGCCTTTCCGGCATCATGCTGTCGGGCTGCGACGCCTTCGACAACCAGCTTGGCGTCGGCGACAGCCTGCGCAGCTTCCTCGAAAGCGCTAATGGCCTGACCTGGCGGGCGCAGCGACTGCTTGCCGGCGCTGATGCGCTGGCGCCGGAGTTCACCGAGGCCGACATTCGCCAGCCGCAGCGGCCGAACGGCGTCACCGCGCCCGACGACGATTTCTACAAGGGCCTGCTCGCCAGCGATTTCGCCAACTGGCGGCTGGAGGTTTCAGGCCTCGTCGAAAAACCACTGTCGCTGAGCCGCGAGCAGCTGATGAACATGCCGAGCCGCACCCAGATCACCCGCCACGACTGCGTAGAAGGCTGGAGCTGCATTGCCAAATGGACCGGCACGCCGCTGTCGCTGGTGCTCGACCAGGCAGTGGTCAAGCCGCAGGCGCGCTACGTCATGTTCCACTGCCTCGACACGATCGACCGCAGCTTGGCCGGCGACATCAAATATTACGGCTCGATCGACCTGGTCGATGCTCGTCATCCGCAGACGATCCTTGCCTATGGCCTCAACGGCAAGCCGTTGCCGGTCGAAAACGGCGCGCCGCTGCGCGTCCGCGTCGAGCGCCAGCTCGGCTACAAGATGCCGAAATACCTCTACAAGATTGAGCTGGTCGACGGCTTCGCCAATATCGGCGGCGGCAGAGGCGGCTATTGGGAGGACAATGGCTACGACTGGTACGGCGGCATCTGACCGAAACCTGACCCGAGCTTCATCTAACTGTCGTCGTCGCTGTCGTCGCCGTCGCTGCGCAGGGCCGGATTCAGGTCAGGATTGTCGTCAGGGGTGACAAGCTTGCCCAGCCCATGCGGTCCCTGGTAGTTGCCGTGGGTATCGAAGTTGGGGTTGCCCTGATTGTCGAATTGCGGCGTCGGATCGATCGATTGGTCGTAACGGCGCGGGCGCGGCTTCGGATAGTAATTATCGGAATGATGGCGATGCGAATCGCCGTTGTCGAGAATGGCGCCTACCACGCCGCCGACGATAATGGCTGCGGCGACGTCGCCAGCAGAGGGATTGCGGTTGGGGCTGGCGACTGCGAATTCGGCCGAGCAACCATTGTCGACCCAGATGCCGCCGCCGTCATAGCCCCAGCTTCTACCGTATACGCAACGCGCCTTCGACAGCCGGGAGGTCAACTGCACGCCGCGGCGCGTATCGATCCCGCAATAGGAATAGCGGTAGTCGGCGCTGGAGCAGACCACGCGTTTTGCCCCCGCAGCCTGCGCTGCCGCCGGCAGCAGCGAAAGCTTCGCCGGATTGCCCAGGAGGCAAACCAGGAACATCATCGAACCGGTAACCGCCATCCGTGCCGACATCGCAACTCTCCATCAGGGTCCGCTATCGACAGAATGGCACCTCTGTGTAAATCTGACAACCGGACAGGCTCAGCGAGGTTATATTAATGCGCGCTAAGATGATCGCCACAACTATACTTGCCCTTTCTGCCTGGTTGGCTTTGTCGCTGCTGCCAGCCCGGGCGGACGACAGCCTCAAGCGCATCATCGACCAGAAGACACTGACGGTCGGCGTGGCGCTCAACCCGCCATGGATCCTCAAGAAGGCCGACGGGAAGTTGGCCGGCTATGATGTCGACCTGACCAGTGCGCTGGCGTCTGATCTCGGCGTCGACCTGAAGCTGGTCGAGGTGCCCTGGAACGACCTTAAGACAAGACTGCTCAAGGGTGATTTCGACATGATCGCGGCTGGCTACGCCAGCACGCCGGAACGCGCACGCGAGGTGGTGTTCTCCAACCAGACCGGCACCGCCGATATCCGCATGGTTGCGACGATCGCCAGCCTTGGGAAAAGGCCGGGAAAGGCAGTGGCGGCGCCGGGATACAAGATCGCCGTGCTGTCCAATTCCACCGATGAAGCCGCCGCGAAGGAAGCTTTTCCCAAGGCGACCATCCTGTCTTTCGACAATACCTCAGATGTTTTCGCCGCGATCATCGGCGGCGACGCACAGGCAATGGTCGCGACATCGCCGACGCCGCAGATGGCCGCCAGGCTCTATGACGCGAAGTTGACGATGGTGGGCGGCCCGCTGTTGCGGACGCCGGAGGCGTTTGCGATGCGCCCGGACGATGTCCGCCTCGTCCAATACGTCAACAACTGGATCGGCGCGCGCACCGCCGACGGCACCATAGGCGGCGTGCGCCGCTACTGGTTCGGCAGCTTCAAATGGATGTCGCGGTTCGACACCAGCGCCAAGCCGGAGCCCGCCAAACAATAGCGTCGCGCGACTGCTTACGCGACCTTGTCGATTAGCGGCTTCAGCGCCGGGTGGATTTCCGGCGAGGCGTGCTTGATCAGCGTCAGCAGCGCGCGCTCGTTCTCCTGCAGCGGCCGGTCGCCGATGTGTTCGGCGAGCCACTTCGCTTCGCCGGCATCGACCGTCTCGGCGCGGCGGGCCAGAGCCTCGGCTGCCTTGTTCTTGGACTCCCACTCGGCTTCGATATCGCCGGGTGAGCGATAGGCTTCCATGATGCCGGACAGGCCGCCCGATACCATGCGGCTGAAGAACCCGCCGATCTCCGGATCGGCCTGCTCGAAGAACGAATCCCGGCGCAGCGCCACGTCGCGCACCGGCGGTTCGTAGCCGGCCGAACACATGACGAAATTGGCGATCGCCTTGACGAACAGATCGTTCCAGGACGGATCGTTGTCGCCCGCCGCTGTCCGCTCGTTGATCTCGAACAGCACCTCGGCCTCGGCGCGGCTGATGGCGATGTTGCCATCGCCGCCGTAGGCGTAAAGGATGCGGCGCAACAGCTCGACCTCAGCCTTGGCAATCGACCCAGGGATAAGCCTGCCGCCGGTCATCAGCGGCCCCTTGCCGTCCACGACCGCATGAGCGACCTGCTCCAGCGCATAGCTGGAAAGCGTGCTCGGCGATGATTTGGCAACTTCCAGCACATGCACCAGCAGCTCGAGTTCGGTCTGGCTGTCGACCATGCCGTCGCGCGAAATCGTCCGGATCAGCCAGTCGGCATTGTCTTGCGAAACATAGCCCGCCGGCTTTTCCTGGTGGACGATGAAATCGGTGACGGCCTCGACGAAAAACTCAAGCCATTCTGCGCATTTGTCCCTCGCCGTTGCATCCAGCGCAAACAGCGCCTCGGCCTCGCCGCGCGTTACCACGCCGTCGCCGAACACTTCGCCGCGCAGCATGACCACGTCTTCCGCCGTGATCCGATTTTTCGAGGTCAGCCCGGCCACCGGCGCGCTCATGATCAATTCGCCCATTTTGTTCCCCGCCCGCCGCCGGTAATTGCCGGCCCTTATGCGGTATATCGGCAAGGTCTTGAGAAACCGGCAAGCGGCGTGGTTAGCGAAGGCTTGCCTGTAAAGAAGGCCCGCAGAAGACTTGGCGTAAAAATGTCGCCGGCAGGTGACAAGGTGTCGTCCACGGGCTATGGATGACGAGTCGAGGGCTCCTGACCGAGTCCTACCTGTTTGCGGGAGAGAGCAGCGAGAGCTGCCGCCGAAGGGGAAATCGCCCGAAATCTCTCAGGCAAAAGAACCGTAGACGGGAAAGACACTCTGGAAAGTCGGGGCTTGCCCCCGCGCCGAAGGTGTAAGCGCTGCCGACAGAGTTACGGGGCGCGAGTCTCTCAGGCTTCAGACAGAGGGGCACGGACTGGTCGCCTTTCGCGGCCGCTTGCGTGCGACTCTGGAGATGACATGACGGGCGACGACACCAAACACCTCCCCCTTGAAGATCTGCATATGGCAGCCGGTGCGCGCTTTGGCGCCTTCGCGGGCTGGTCGATGCCGCTGACCTATCCGGCCGGCGTGATGAAGGAGCACCTGCACAGCCGTGAGCATGCCGGCCTGTTCGACATCTCGCACATGAAGCTGTTCGAAATCAGCGGTCCGCGCGCAGCAGCGCTTCTGAACCGCGCCTGCCCGTTCGATGCCGGCGCGCTTGAGGTTTCCCAGTCCAAATACACGTTCTTCCTCAATGAGGCGGCCGGCATTCTGGACGATCTGATCGTCACCAGGCTCGGCGCCGAGCGCTTCATGATGGTCGCCAATGCCGGCAACGCCGCCGCCGACGAAAAGCATCTGCGCGCACTGGCCAAAAATTTCGATGCAGAGGGCGATTTCGATGTAAAAGTGGATGCGCTCGACCGCGTCTTCTTGGCCATACAGGGCCCCGAGGCGTGGGCTGCCCTTTCCCGCGCCGGCATCGAGACCGGTTCGCTGGTGTTCATGCACGGCATCGAGCCGCGCGAAAAATGGTTCATGAGCCGGTCCGGCTATACCGGCGAAGACGGCTTCGAGATCGGCCTGCCGGAAGCGGATGCAAGAAACCTCGTCGCCAGGCTGCTCGAGGATGAGCGGGTGATGTGGGTCGGCCTTGCCGCCCGCGACAGCCTGCGGCTCGAAGCCGGACTGTGCCTGCACGGGCTGGACATCACGCCGGAAATCGATCCGGCCAGCGCCGGGCTGATGTGGGCCATCCCCAAGGAGGTTCGCGCCTCTGGCGCCTTCATCGGCGCCGATGCGCTGCGCGCCGTCCTGGAGCGCGGTCCGGCGCAAAAACGCGTCGGCCTGAAGCCGGAAGGCCGCCAGCCGGCGCGCGCCGGTGCTGCCCTTTTCGATGCCGACGGCAATCCTGCTGGCCATGTCACCTCAGGCGGCTTCGGCCCCTCGGCCGGTCATCCGGTCGCCATGGGCTACGTCCAGACGCCGCTTGCCAAATCCGGCGCAAAACTGTTCGCCGATGTCCGCGGGACGAAAATCCCGGTCGACATCCACCCCTTGCCCTTCACGCCCCATCGCTACCGCAAAGGATGATTTCAATGGCAAAGACCTATTTCACCGAAGATCACGAATGGCTGCGCGTCGAGGGCGGCATCGCCACGGTCGGCATCACCGATTACGCGCAGCAGCAGCTCGGCGATCTCGTCTTCGTCGAACTGCCGGAGCCGGGGAAGAAGCTGGCCAAGGGCGACACCGCAGTGGTGGTCGAATCGGTCAAGGCCGCATCGGATGTCTACGCGCCGGTCGACGGCGAGATCACCGAGGCCAACACCTCGCTGTCATCGGATCCTTCACTCGTCAATTCGGCGGCAACCGGCGACGGCTGGTTGTGGAAGATGAAGCTGGCCAATGAGCGCCAACTCGACGGACTTCTCGATGAAGCCGCTTACAAAGCCCATATTGGTTGATAGCAGGACCAGGAAGATGACCGCAGCACCCTACCCCTTCTCGGCTCGCCATATCGGCCCGGGCCTCCATGACGTCAGAGCCATGCTGGCGACGATCGGCGTTCCTTCGGTCGAGACCCTGATCAGTCAGGCAGTGCCGAAGTCGATCCGGCTCGACCGGCCGCTGGCCCTGCCCGCCCCCGCAAGCGAAGCGGAAGCGCTGACCGAGCTCGCGGCGACGATGGCAAAGAACACGGTGCTGAAGAGCTTCATCGGTGCCGGGTATCATGGCGTCCACGTGCCGCCGGTGATCCAGCGCAACCTGTTCGAGAACCCGGCCTGGTATACGGCTTACACGCCTTACCAAGCCGAGATCAGTCAAGGCCGGCTGGAGATGCTGTTCAACTTCCAGACACTGGTGACGGAACTGACCGGCCTGCCGGTGGCATCGGCCTCGCTGCTCGACGAGGCGACGGCGGTGGCCGAAGCGGTTGGCATCGCGCTGCGCCATCATCGCGACAAGCGCACCAAGGTGGCACTGGCCGGCACGCCGCACCCGCAGACGCTGGACGTCGTGCGCACCCGCGCCGAGCCGCTCGGCATCGAGGTCGACGGCGAGGTGATCGACGACAACACCGCCGCCCTGCTGGTCTCCTGGCCCGATACATTCGGCGTCTACGGCGACCACAAGGCAGCGATCGACAGGGCCCGTGCTGCCGGCGCGCTGGTCGTCTTCATCGCCGACCCGCTTGGCCTGACGCTGACCGATGCGCCGGCCAGGCTTGGCGCCGACATCGCCGTCGGCCCGATGCAGCGTTTTGGCGTGCCGATGGGCTTTGGCGGGCCGCACGCCGCCTATTGCGCCGTCTCCGACAGGCTGACGCGGCTGATGCCCGGCCGGCTCGTTGGCCAGTCGACGGATAGCAAGGGCCGTCCTGGTTATCGCCTCGCTTTGCAGACACGCGAACAGCATATCCGCCGCGACAAGGCGACGTCCAACATCTGCACCGCACAGGCGCTGCTCGCCAATATGGCGACGGCCTACGCGATCTGGCATGGCCCTGCCGGGCTGCAGGCGATTGCCGGCCGCGTCCACACGCTGGCCAACCGCCTGGCTGCCGGCCTCAAGGCAGCGGGCGTTTCGGTGGTCGGCGACAGCCATTTCGACACGGTGACCGTGAAAGTGAAGGGCAGAGCCGGCGCGATTGCCGCCGCCGCAGAAAAGACCGGCCGGCTGCTGCGCGTCATTGACGCCGACCATGTCGGCATCAGCTTCGACGAGACCTCCACCGAGGCCGATCTGGAGGCGATCGCAGCACTTTTCGGCGCCAAGGCCGGCGTTGCCGCCGGCAGTTCCATGCCAGGAAAACCGCGCGGCAAGGAGTTTCTCACCCAGCCCGTCTTCCGCGAAAACCACTCGGAAACCGACATGATGCGCTTCCTGCGCCGGCTGGCCGACAAGGACCTGGCGCTCGACCGCGCCATGATCCCGCTCGGCTCCTGCACCATGAAGCTCAACGCCGCCGCCGAAATGATGCCGGTGAGCTGGCCTGATGTCGCCAACCTGCATCCCTTCGCGCCGGCAAACCATTCGATAGGCTATCGCGCCATGATCGACGAGCTGGAAGGCTGGCTGGCCGAGATCACCGGCTTCGACGCGGTGACCCTGCAGCCCAATGCCGGCAGCCAGGGCGAATATGCCGGGCTGCTCGCCATTCGCGGCTATCATCTCTCGCGCGGCGAAGGCCATCGCACCGTCTGCCTGATCCCGTCCTCGGCGCATGGCACCAATCCGGCAAGTGCTGCCATGGCCGGCATGAGCGTCGTCGTCGTGCGCTGCACCGAGGACGGCAATATCGATACGGCCGACCTGCAGGCCAAGGCGACCGAGCATGCGCACAACCTCGCGGCGCTGATGTTCACCTACCCTTCGACGCATGGCGTCTTCGAGGAAGGCGCGCGCGACCTCTGTGCGCTGGTTCACAGCCATGGCGGCCAGGTCTATTTCGACGGCGCCAACCTCAACGCGCTGGTCGGCCTCGCCCGTCCCGGCGATATCGGCGCCGATGTCTGCCACATGAACCTGCACAAGACCTTCTGCATCCCGCATGGCGGCGGCGGCCCCGGCGTCGGCCCGATCGGCGTCAAGGCGCATCTGAAGCCATATCTGCCCGGCCACGTCACCGAAGGCTCGGCCCATGCCGTGGCGGCGGCACCGTTCGGCAGTGCCTCCATCCTGCCGATCACCTGGATGTATATTCGCATGATGGGCGCTTCCGGCCTGAAGCAGGCGACCGAGACGGCGATCATCTCCGCCAACTATGTGGCGACGCGGCTTGGCGAGCATTTCCCCCTGCTTTACAAAGGGCGCAACGGACGCGTCGCGCATGAATGCATCCTCGACACCCGCGTGCTCAAGGACAGCGCCGGCATCAGCGTCGACGATATCGCCAAGCGGCTGATCGACTATGGCTTCCACGCGCCGACCATGTCGTTCCCGGTCGCCGGCACGCTGATGGTCGAGTCGACCGAGTCCGAGCCCAAGCGCGAGCTGGATCGTTTCTGCGAGGCGATGATCGCCATAGCCGGCGAGGCAGCCAAGGTGGCGAAGGGCGAATGGCCGTTGGCCGACAATCCTCTAGTCAATGCGCCGCACACCGCCGCCGAGGCGTTGGCCGGCCAGTGGACCCATCCCTATTCGCGCCTGGAGGCGGCCTACCCCGCCGGCGATGCCGACACGGCGGCAAAATACTGGCCGCCGGTGTCACGCATCGACAATGTCGCCGGCGACCGCAACCTCGTCTGCTCCTGCCCGCCGCTGTCGGAATATCTGGGTGCGGCGGAATAGATCATGATCCCGAAAAGTGGAATCCGGTTTTCGGACAAGATCACGGGTCTAACAAGCAGATAGAAACCTCAATCAGGCAGAACGCAAGGCCGGCCCGTCGGCCTTGCTCGCCCGGTCCCGAACGACGACGCGATTTCGCCCGGCGCGCTTTGCCGCATAGAGTGCTGCGTCGGCTTCGGCCAGCACATCGTCGAGACCGGTGCCGTTTGTTCCGCCAAAGCCGATGCCGCCGCTGACTGTGCTTCGCAACGGACCGAGTTGGGTGGCCACGACTTCCGTGCCGAAGGCGACGCTGATCTTGCTCGCAATGTCATAGGCCTTCTCTTCCGTCATCCGCGACATGACGAGCACGAATTCCTCGCCGCCCAACCGGAAGGCGTCGACGCCGGTCCGGGCGTATTTCCTGATGACGGCGGCAAAGCGGCACAGAACCTGGTCGCCGACCGGGTGACCGAATACGTCGTTCGTCCTCTTGAAATGGTCAAGGTCGAACATGGCAACGGACATGAACGGACCGAAGACCCGCTCGCCGTAGAGTGCCGTCAACGCCCGCCGATTCATCAGCCCGGTCAATGGATCGGTCATCGTCTCGGCCTTCAATTCGATCTGCGCCTGCAAATGGTGCAGGGAGAGCGTCAATGCGCCGAGCCCGGTCATGCAGGCGACGGCCACGACGGAATTCACCCGCTCGGCCCAATTGTCCGGTGCTACACCCAGCACCCATTGGCCCGTGACCAGCAGGACCGCGCCGCAAAGTCCGAACGACAGCGCACAGACGCCGCTCAGGAACGAGACGACCAGCAATATCCGGCGATCGTGACCACCCTCAATCCAGAACATCGCCCCGATGAGCGAGAGCAGCGCCGTTACCGTCGCGTAGGTGACAATAAAGCCGACACCATCAAACCCGAGATACGTCGCGCCCGCGCAAACAGCCATCGCAACCAAGGTCGGCAAGATGGCTCGCCTGTAGTCGCCTGTGCCGAGATATTGCATGGCCGACAGGCAGATGATCAGGAAGCCGAGGCTGAGAAGCACAAGCACGATCTGGCAAAGCCAGGCGCTTGGATCCCTGGTGTAATGCCAGAACAACACGACATGTGCGACCAGCACGAGAATGCCGCAGGCCACCGTCAGCACAAAGCGTGCCTTTGGCGCGCTGAACCAGATCGCAAACATGGTGATGCTAAGGCACGTGCCCGACAGCGCCGCCGCGAGCAGGAGCGAACTGTAATCCAACATGCTTAAGCGACAGCCTCTTGAGGGTTTCGCTGCATTATAGGTCAGCGACAGTCCGCAAATACCGTTTTTTCAGCCAATCTTGCGGCGTAACCTTCGGACAGGGTTTACAAAGCGTCGATGCTCCACCCTCGACCCCATTTCCGCCGCTTGGTTGTCGAATGGTTTTGCAGTAAGAGGCCCTATCCTCGAACGTAACAGGAACCTCCGTCGCCTGCCCGCCAAAAGCGTGGCAGTATCGGGTGGTGATTCGCAGCATCGGAATCCAGGACCGGCATGGACGACAATAACGATCTTTTCGCCAAATTCGACAAGCAGCCGCAACCGGCTCGCGCCGCCGCGCGCCCGGCCGACCCGCTGGTGCAGGCGGCGAAGCGGCCGGCGCCCCGCGACGCCAGCGAGAGCTATAGTGCCGCCGACATCGAAGTGCTGGAGGGGCTGGAGCCGGTGCGCCGCCGCCCGGGCATGTACATTGGCGGCACCGACGACAAGGCGATGCACCATCTGTTCGCCGAGGTCATCGACAATTCGATGGACGAGGCGGTCGCCGGCCATGCGACCTTCATCGATGTCGAGCTTTCCGCCGACGGATACCTGTCCGTCACCGACAACGGCCGCGGCATTCCGGTCGATCCGCACCCGAAATTCAAGAAGCCGGCGCTCGAACTCATCATGACGACGCTGCATTCAGGCGGCAAGTTCGACAGCAAGGTTTACGAGACGTCCGGCGGCCTGCACGGTGTCGGCGTTTCCGTCGTCAACGCGCTGTCCGACCATCTCGAGGTCGAGGTGGCGCTGGGAAGGAAACTTTATCGGCAAAAGTTCTCGCGCGGCATTCCTGTGACCGGCCTGGAGCAGCTCGGCGAGGTGCACAACCGCCGCGGCACGAAGATCCGCTTCCATCCAGACGAGCAGATTTTCGGCAAGGGTGCTGCTTTCGAGCCGGCGCGGCTCTACCGCATGGCGCGGTCAAAGGCCTATCTGTTCGGCGGTGTCGAAATCCGCTGGACCTGCGATCCGTCGCTGATCAGGGAAAAGGACACGACGCCGGCCAAGGCAGAATTCCATTTTCCGGGCGGCCTCAAGGATTATCTGAAAGCCTCGCTCGGCGACGAATTCCAGGTGACCCGTGAAATGTTTGCCGGCAAGAGCGAGAAGCAGGGCGGCCACGGTTCGCTCGAATGGGCGGTGACCTGGTTCGGCGGCGACGGTTTTATCAATTCCTATTGCAACACCATCCCGACCGCGGAGGGCGGCACGCATGAGGCTGGGTTCCGCAACGTCCTGACGCGTGGCTTGCGCGCCTACGCCGACCTGGTCGGCAACAAGCGCGCCTCGATCGTCACTTCCGAGGATGTGATGATCTCGGCGGCGGGCATGCTGTCGGTGTTCATCCGCGAACCGGAATTCGTCGGCCAGACCAAGGACAGGCTGGCGACGATCGAGGCGATCCGCATCGTCGAAAGCGCCATCCGCGACCCGTTCGACCACTGGCTGGCCGACAATCCGCAGGAGGCTTCGAAACTGCTCGAATGGGTGATCGCGCGCGCCGACGAGCGGGTGCGCCGCCGCCAGGAAAAGGAAGTGTCGCGCAAGAGTGCGGTGCGCAAGCTGCGCCTGCCCGGCAAGCTCGCCGACTGCACGCAGAATGCCGCCGCCGGTGCCGAGTTGTTCATCGTCGAGGGCGATTCGGCCGGCGGTTCGGCAAAGCAGGCGCGCGACCGCGCCAGCCAGGCGGTGCTGCCCCTGCGCGGCAAGATCCTCAACGTCGCCAGCGCCGGCAACGACAAGCTTGCCGCCAACCAGCAGATATCCGACCTCATCCAGGCGCTTGGTTGCGGCACGCGCTCGAGATATCGCGACGAGGACCTGCGTTACGACCGGGTCATCATCATGACCGATGCCGACGTCGACGGCGCCCATATCGCCTCGTTGCTGATCACCTTTTTCTACCAGGAGATGCCAAGCCTGGTCCGCGGCGGCCATCTCTATCTGGCGGTGCCGCCGCTTTATTCGATCCGGCAAGGCGGCAAGGTCGCCTATGCCCGCAACGATGCGCACAAGGACGAACTCCTGCGCACCGAATTCACCGGGCGCGGCAAGGTCGAAATCGGCCGCTTCAAGGGGCTGGGCGAAATGATGGCTGCCCAGCTCAAGGAAACCACCATGGACCCGAAAAAGCGCACGCTGCTCAGGGTCGACGTTATCGATGCCGAGGCGGCGACCAAGGATGCGGTCGACGCATTGATGGGGACCAAGCCCGAGGCCCGTTTCCGCTTCATCCAGGAACGCGCGGAATTCGCCGAGACGGAAGTGCTGGATATCTGAGCTCCCGCCGCTAGCTTGGCCTTCTGAGCTGGAGACGAGCACTTGACCTGGGCGCGGCTGAAGGACGATATCGGCACGCGGATCGCTGGCCTGACGCGGCCGACGCGTTCGGACTGGATCTTTGCCCTGCGCACCGTTTCGGCCGGCCTCATCGCGATATTGGCCGCCTATGCGCTGAAGCTCGACCACCCGCAATGGGCGATGATGACGGTGTTCATCGTCGCACAGCCGGTCGCCGGCATGGTGCTGGCGAAGGGGTTTTATCGTCTCCTCGGCACGTTTGCCGGCGCGCTGGCGGCGATCGGCATTACCACTCTTTTCGATGCCAACCCCTGGTTGCTGGTTGCAGTTCTTGCCGTCTGGATCGGCATCTGCTCGCTGGTCTCGTCGCTGCTACGCAATCCGGAAGCCTATGGCGCGGCGCTTGCCGGCTACACCGCGATGATCATCGGCCTGCCGGCTTTCGGCCAGCCGCACCTCGTCATCGATCTCGCCGTGGCGCGCTGCGCGGAAATCGTGCTTGGTATCGTCTGCGCTGCGCTGACCAGCCGGCTGATCCTGCCGAAACTGGCCGCCGACGCCATCATCTCAAGACTGAAACGCAGCATTCTCGACCTGGCGGCCTATGCGGACGGCGCTTTTTCCGGCGGCGATACGGAAAAGCTTGCCGGGCTGCACCGCAAGCTGATCGGCGACGTCCAGACGCTCGGCGAGATGCGCACCTACGCAAGGCTGGAGGGGCCGAGCCTCGCCACCCGCGCCTATCCGGTCCGGCGTACCATCGGCCAGCTTCTGTCGGCCCTGTCGGCGGCGCGTGCGCTGCATGCCCATGCCGCTCCGAAGAATGTAGCCCTCATCCCAGTTCGCGCCGAGTTGCAGGCCGTTGTCCGCGAACTGGTAGCCAAGCCGGGCGCGCTGGACGATACGGCGCCCTGGGTGGCGCGGCTCGACGCAATCGCCGGCAAGGCGCGACAGATGCCTGACGTCGCGGCCGGGCAAGACATTAACTGGGCTGGCACTGTCACCCGTCTAACCATTGCCGCCGACTTCGCCGGGGCAATGCAGCAAGTGCTGCGCGGCCTGGATGCACTCCGCTCTCCCCCGTCTCGTGCCAGTCGCGAACGGCGGCAGCCAGCGCTGGTGGTGCACCGCGATTACCGTGCGGCATCGCGCAATGCGGTGCGCGCAGCAATCGCCACGCTCCTGGTCGCCGGCTTCTGGCTGGCGACGAAATGGTCGGACGCGACCGGCACGGTCATTCTGGTCGCCGTTGTCTCCAGCTTGTTCGCCGCGCGCGCCGATCCGATCCGGTCGGCATGGAACTTCTTCGAGGGCACGTTGCTCGCCCTGCCGTTCGCGTTTGTGGTCGGGCAGATAGCACTTCCAGCGCTGCCGGGCTTTGGCTGGTTCATGGTCTTTGTCGTGCCGATCCTGGTACCAGCGGCACTGGCCATGGCCAATCCGCGCTATGTCGGCGTGGCAACGGCCTTTGCGATCAATTTCCTCGCCTTCCTCAGCCCACATCAGGTCATGACCTACGATCCGGAGCCGTTCCTCGCCAATTCGGCAGCGGTCCTTGTCGGCATTCTTCTGGCGATCGGCGTCTTCGCCGTCGTGCTGCCCGCCGACCCTTGGGTTACAGTCAACCGCATCCTGCAAACCATGCGCGAAGATCTTGCACGCCTTTGCCTGCACGACCGCCTGCCGCGGCGATCGGCCTTCGAAAGCCTTGCCTACGACCGGATCAACCAGTTGATGCCACTGCTGCAGAACGCCGGCAAGAAAGGCGACGCGGTTCTCGGCGGCGGCATAGCTGCGGTTACCGTCGGCCTCGAAATCCTGCGGCTGCGCAACGCGCAACAGAGTTCCGCGATCCCACCTCAAACAGCACTTTCCATCGCCAATTTCCTGCGCGGTCTGGCACGCGAGCTGCTGTTCAGGCGGCCCGGCGAGCCGCAGACGGCGACCGTCGCCGTCGCCAGGCAATATGCAGCTGGCATCGCGGAGCGAAGCGAAGCAGCCGAAATGCTGCAGATCGCCGCCTCGCTGCGCATCATTGCCGCCGCGATCGAGGATTTTCCGGATTTTTTCGAGAAAGACCGGGTTTAAGCAGCGGCGATCGCCAGCGCGTGCCCGCGTGCGTTCTCGCGCAGCGCGTCGAGATGGATCGATTTGACCAGCCCGGCGAGATCGCCTTCGGCGGACTGTCCGCCCAATTCCTTCAGCATCAGCCAGCTGACTTCCTGGACGCCGGCGAGGCGTTTGCCATTGGCGACCTCGCGCCAGACCTTCAGCGCGCGCAGAATGATGGCGTGGGTGGCGGCGGCAAGCCCGGCGCTGCGGAACAGTGCCTGCAGAGCCACGTCATGGCCGCCGGCCAGCAGTGCTCTCACCCGTTGTTCGGACTGTTGGCTGAGCACGACCAGCGCCGAACCAAAGAAGTCGACCTTGCCGTGCGCAATGGTGCGGACGACGAAGCTTGCGGTCAGGTCGCCGCGCAGGCGCAGATGTTCGACAAGTGCGGTATGTTCCTCTGTCCGCGTGCCTTCGATCAGCGTCACCGAAGCCTTGATGCAAGCATCGCGCGTGACGCGCTCGGCCCTGGCGGCGCCCATCAGCGCCAGCACCAGCGGCGACCCCTTGAGCATCTCCCCGAGCTTGACCAGCAGCATATGCCGGCAATCGGCGGGCAGCCGGGTGTCGGCGATCAGCGCCTCGCGCACCAGAGGCAGATGGCCGTGCCGCTCGGCCATGCGGCGAAAGCTGACGGATGCGATATCGGCGCCGCTGTTGGCGAGCAGCGTGTTGCAAGCCTCCGGCTCACCGATCTCGGCGATCGCCGCCGCAACCGACATCGAGACACGCGGCCGGTCGGCGATCACCTTCTGCGTCGCTTTCTGGCCGCCGGCAACCCGATCAATCAGGTCGGCATCGGTAAGCAGCGGCGAGCGCGCCAGTACCAAAGCGGCCACCTCGGGCTGGTCCGACGCCAGCGCGCTGACGATCTGCGGCGGCGCGTGGTGGCTCATGGAAAGCGCGTCGGCGATTGCCAGTCGCACCTTCGACGATGCGTCGTCGAGCAGCAGCGTCAGCGCCGCCTCCGCAGCGCAGCGGTCCTCGAAAGGCAGGTCCGAGTCGACATAGGCGCGAGCCAGCGCGCTTGCCGCCGCAGCACGCTCCGACACCTTCGCCGTGTGGATCCATTTCAGGAAATGCGAAACGACCATGTCGCCTGCTTACGCCCTTTGCCAGAAGGTTTCTGGTCCCTGTCGAGACCGTAGGCACAAATGGTTTATGAACGGTTCACCATGTTCGTTAACTGGCTTGCGAGCCCGGTATGCAACGCCTATCAACCCTTAAGCAGCGGAGGAGATCGACCATGGCCGGACTTTACCTTGAGGAGTTCGTTGTCGGCCATGTGTTCAAGCACACGCTGCGCAAGACCGTGACCGAAGGCGACAACATGCTGTTTTCGGTGATGACGCTGAACCCGCAACCGCTGCACATCGATTTCGACTTCGCGGCGAAGAGCGAATGGGGCAAACCGCTGGTCAATTCGCTGTTCACACTGGGCCTGATGATTGGCATTTCAGTCAACGACATCACCGTCGGCACCACTATCGCCAATCTCGGCATGAGAGAGACGGTGTTTCCGCACCCCGTCTTCCATGGCGACACCATTCGCGTCGAGACCACGGTGGTTTCGGTGCGCGAATCCAGGTCGAAGCCGGACCGCGGCATCGTCGAGCTCGAGCATCGCGCCTATAACCAGAACGACGTGCTGGTTGCCAAATGCACGAGGCAAGCCATGATGATGAAAAAGGCATAGCCGATGCGTTCTCTGCTCTTCGTTCCCGGCGATTCGGAAAAGAAGCTGGAGAAGGGCTTTGGCGTAGGCGCCGACGTGGTCATCGTCGACCTTGAGGATTCGATTGCTGCGCAGAACAAGGGGTTGGCGCGCGACACAGCGGCGCGTTTCATCGCCGAGCACAGGCACCGGACCAGCTCCGCGATCTATGTGCGCGTCAATGACCTTTCGACCGGACTGACCGACGACGATCTGGCGGCGCTCGTGCCAGCAAAACCAGACGGCATCATGCTGCCTAAGTCGAATAGCGGACTGGATGTCCAGCATCTCTCGGCCAAGCTCAGGGTGCACGAAGCCGAAAGCGGCCTGCCGGATGGCGCGATAAGGATCCTGCCGATCATCACAGAAACGGCCGCAGGCGTCTTGGCCGCAGCGACCTACGCCCGTGCAAGCGCGCGGCTTGTCGGCGTCACCTGGGGGGCGGAAGATCTGTCGGCGGCGATTGGCGCGCGCGCGACGCGCGACGCGAATGGCCGCTACACGGATGTGTTCCGCCTCGCCCGCACCAGGACCATGCTTGCCGCAAGTGCCGCGGAAGTCGCGGCAATCGACACCGTCTTTCCGGATTTTCGCGACATGGCCGGCTTCGAGGCCGAATGCGCCGAGGCCGAGCGCGACGGTTTCACCGGCAAGATGGCGATCCATCCGGCGCAGGTGCCGGTCATCAACGCCGCCTTCACGCCTTCGGCGCAAGCGGTGAAAAGCGCCCTGGCGATCGTCGAGGCGTTCGAGGCGGCAGGAAATCCAGGCGTCGTCGGCATCGACGGCAAGATGTACGATCGGCCGCATCTCAAGCTCGCAGAGCGGCTCCTGGCGCGAGCCAAGGCAGCGGGGCTTGATCCTTAGGGTCTTGTTCCGCGCCGGAATTATCCCACCCACGGCCCTGAATAGTCGGCATAGAGCTTTGCCGGATCGGGCCGCGGTCGTTCCGGCGCTGGCCCCTGGTAGGAGCCGATATGGACGAAGCCGACGACCCGCTCATGCGGCGCCAGGCCGAGGATCGCCCTGCCCTCGGGCACGTCGGAATACCAGTTGCTGATCATGTTGGTGCCGTAGCCCAGCGCATTGGCGGCAAGCATCAGGTTCATCGCCGCCATGCCGCCGGACAGGAACATCTCCCATTGCGGGATCTTTGGGTTTTCCCTGGGGATAGAAATCACGCCGATGACCAGCGGCGCGCGCGAAAAGCGCGCCAGTTCCTGGTTGCGGCGGCCTTCCGGCAGCGGCCCTTCGCGCTGTTCGGCAAGTGCTGCCAGCTTCTTGCCGATATCGACGCGAGCCTCGCCGCGATAGAGGATGAAACGCCAAGGCTCCAGCCGGCCGTGGTCCGGCACCCGCGAGGCGGCGGCGATCATCGTCGCGATCTCCGCATCGCCCGGTGCCGGTTCTTTCAAATCCGGGATCGGCGCGGAATTTCGGGTCAGCAGAAAATCGATGATCGGCGACGCCATGGGCGCAAGTCTCCTGGAATTTGAGCTGAAGCGCACCATCGGGACATCGGGCGGCTTGGGCATTGGCGCGGCGCGCCGGACAAAGAGCCCTGTAGCAGAAGCCGACCGGACTCTTAAGCCTTGAAATTGCCACCGCCTTGGGCTTCAACGCAAGGCATGTTTGAGGGGACATTGCGTCTTTTCCTGATATGGCTCGCTGCCGCACTGTTGATGGTGCCGGTTTCGCTTGCCGTCGCCCAGGATGTGGACGGCCTTGGCGAGCTGAAGCTTCCCGGAATTTCGGGCTATGCACCTCCGAAAAGCGAGACATCGCTGGCATTGGGCAGCAGCGGGGCGATCACGCTGTCGGCGCAATTGACCGACAAGGGCGCCGACATCACGCGCGGCATAGTCTGGCGCGTCTTCAAACCCGAATCGGCCAGCGACGGCAAGCTGACGATGGTCGCCTCCTCTCATGGCGGCACCGCCATATTCCAGCTCGAGCCGGGTTCGTATCTGGTCCACGCCTCCTACGGGCGGGCCGGCGCCACCAAGCGCATCACCGTCGGCAAGGAAGCCAAGCGCGAGAGCCTCGTGCTCGATGCCGGTGGCCTCAAGCTCGATGCAGTGCTGTCCGGCGGGGTACGCATACCGCCGAAGAAGCTGCGCTTCTCGATCTATGAGAGCCACGCCGCGGCCGATAGCGATCGCGCCCTGATCATACCCGATGTCGAGCCGAACAGCGTCGTGCGGCTCAATGCCGGCACCTACCACGTCGTGTCGACCTATGGCGCGGTGAACGCGGTCATCCGCTCCGACATCCGCGTCGAGGCCGGCAAGCTGACCGAAGCGACCGTCGAGCACCGTGCCGCCGAGATGACCATGAAGCTGGTGCGCGAACCAGGCGGCGAGGCGATCGCCGACACCTCCTGGTCCCTGCTCAACGAATCCGGCGATCCGATCAAGGAAACCGTCGGCGCCTTTGCCTCGATGGTGCTGGCCGAGGGCGACTACACCATCATCGCCAAGAACCGCGACCGCATCTACCAGAAGGATTTTACGGTGGTGGCTGGGCACAACCAGGACATCGAGGTTCTGGCCACCGAGGCTTCGGCCATCGATTCCGAGGAAGGCGCCGACTGAGACGCGCCCCTCTAAGCTGCCTTGTGCATGGGTCGCGCCAGCGCGTCGCCGACGCGCACGTCGATCGATTTGCCAGATAGGCGTGCGGCGTGACAGGCATACAAAATATAAAATGGCGGTGGATCGCTCCACCGCCATTCATTGCTCGTCGACTGGTTCAGGCCGCGCGGCGCTTGCGGTCGGGTGTCACCGCCTCGTCGGCAAGCAGCCTCACGGCGGCTGCGAGGCCGAGTGATTCCTGGTCACGCGACCCGAGACGACGGATATTGACCGTTTCTTCCTCGGCCTCGCGCTTGCCGCAGACGAGGATGACCGGCACCTTGGCCAGCGAATGCTCGCGGACCTTGTAGTTGATCTT
Source organism: Mesorhizobium sp. M0601 (assembly GCF_040320845.1). Taxonomy (NCBI): domain Bacteria; kingdom Pseudomonadati; phylum Pseudomonadota; class Alphaproteobacteria; order Hyphomicrobiales; family Phyllobacteriaceae; genus Mesorhizobium; species Mesorhizobium sp. M0601. The sequence continues at coordinate 49,851 of NZ_JAMYQK010000035.1, read as the reverse complement.
CTCGTTGCGCAGATCGGCTTCGGCGATCAGCCCCGCCGCCTTCAGCTGCGCAACGACCTTCTGGGCGTAATCGTCGGCATCGGAAGTGATCGTCGCCACCACCACCTGCAGCGGCGCGAACCAGAGCGGGAAATGGCCGGAATAATTCTCGATCAGGATGCCGAGAAACCGCTCCATCGAGCCGCAGATGGCGCGATGCACCATCACCGGCTGCTTCTTTTCCGAATCCGAGCCGATGTAGAAGGCGCCGAACCGTTCAGGCAGGTTGAAATCAACCTGCGTGGTGCCGCATTGCCAGTCGCGGCCGATGGCGTCCTTCAGCACATATTCGAACTTCGGCCCGTAGAACGTGCCCTCGCCCGGATTGACGCCCGTCTTGATCCGGTTGCCCGACCGCGCCGCGATCTTGTCGAGCACGTCCTGCAGCACGCCCTCGGCATGATCCCACATCGCGTCGGTGCCGACCCGTTTTTCGGGGCGGGTCGCCAGCTTGACGGTGATTTCGTCGAAGCCGAAATCGGCATAGGTCGAGAGGATCAGATCGTTGATCTTGATGCACTCGTCGGCGAGCTGTTCCTCGGTGCAGAAGATGTGCGCATCATCCTGGGTAAAGCCGCGCACGCGCATCAGCCCGTGCAGCGCGCCGGACGGCTCATAGCGATGCACATTGCCGAATTCCGCAAGTTTTACCGGCAGATCGCGGTAGGATTTCAGCCCGTGCTTGAAGATTTGGACGTGACCGGGGCAGTTCATCGGCTTCAGCGCAAACACCCGGTCGTCGTCGGTGTCGTCGCCAGCAACGGTCACCTTGAACATGTTGTCCCGGTACCAGCCCCAGTGGCCTGACGTCTCCCACAGGCTCTTGTCGAGCACCTGCGGCGCGTTGACTTCCTGATAGCCCTGCTCGTCGAGGCGGCGACGCATGTAATTGACCAGGTTCTGGAACATCCTCCAGCCCTTGGCGTGCCAGAAGACGACCCCGGGGCCCTCCTCCTGGAAGTGGAACAGGTCCATCTCACGGCCGAGCTTCCTGTGGTCGCGCTTCTCGGCCTCCTCCAGCATCGTCTGATAGGCTTCGAGCTGCGCCTGATCGGCCCAGGCCGTGCCGTAGATGCGGGTCAGCATCGGATTGTTGCTGTCGCCGCGCCAATAGGCGCCGGCGACCTTCATCAGCTTGAAGGCGCTGCCGATCTGGCCGGTCGCGGCCATATGCGGGCCGCGGCAGAGGTCGAACCAGTCGCCCTGTGCATAGATCTTGAGATCCTGGTCCTCGGCGATGGCGTCGATCAACTCGAGCTTGTAGCGCTCGCCCTTGTCGGCAAAGATCCTTTTCGCCTTTTCGCGCGACCAGACCTCCTTGGTGAACGGCTTGTTGCGTGCAATGATCTCGCGCATCTTCTTCTCGATCACCGGGAAATCGTCGGGCGTGAACGGCTCGTTGCGGGCAAAATCGTAGTAGAACCCGTTTTCGATCACCGGCCCGATGGTCACCTGCGTTCCCGGCCAAAGTTCCTGCACGGCTTCGGCCAGCACATGGGCTGCATCGTGGCGGATGAGCTCCAGCGCACGCGGGTCCTCGCGGGTGATGATCTCGACTTTGCCCGATCTGCCGATCGGGTCGGAAAGATCGCGCAGCGTGCCGTCGATCGAATAGGCAACGGCCTTCTTGGCCAGCGACTTCGAGATCGATTCCGCCAGGCCGGCGCCGGTCATCGCCGCGTCGTAATCGCGAACGGAACCATCGGGAAATGTCAGGGAAACGGAATTCAGCATAAGATTCTCCTATCCAGTCCCGCAAACGAGCGCGGGTGGTAAAATGCATGTCGCCCAAGACTGCTTAGCGGTTTTGGCGCTACGACATGCATCAGTAAGAGCCGGATGCGTCCGGCGGCGAGCGGTCTTTTATGGGCAGTTTTCGGCGCCGTAAAGCCGGATGTAGGTCACCTGAGGAGATTCGGCAGATCTTTCAGGAACATCGCCCGCGTCTTGAGTCCCTTTGGCGTGTCGGAACGTTTCGTATCGACTACCAGGCGGGCAAAGACGATCTTGCGAGCATCGGTCTGCGCCCAGCCGACAAACCAGCCAAGCGAGCGCTTGTCGGCGCTGTCGCCGAGCCTGGTCGTTCCGGTCTTGCCCTGCACCGTCCAGCCGCCTGCCCGGAAGGTCGGGACAATCGCGCTGGTCATCGCATGGGCCTTGTCCGAAACCGGCAGTTTTCGCGCCAGCAGCTTGCGCAGGAAATCGACCTGCTCGACCGGCGATATCTTGAGCGAAGAATTCACCCAGGAATGGGTGAGGCCGTCATTCTTGCCGGCAGTGCCGGAGACTTCGGTGTTGCCATAGTCCAATCTGGACACATAGCCGGCAAACTGTTTGCTGCCGAGCCGGCGCGTAATCTCGCGTGAGAACCAAAGGACCGAATCCCTTTCCCAGATCGTCGGGTCGACGGTCTTGCGGTCCCGTTTCGGGGCATTGAACTCTGCCTTGTACTCCCAGCTTGGCGTATGCTCGTCGCTCAGGATTCCAGCATCATAGCCGATCAGCGCCAGCGGAACCTTGAATGTCGAGGCGGGGCTGAAGCGCTGATCACAGGTCCCTTGGCGATACAGCGTCTCGCCGCTTGCGGCGTCGACGATCAGCGTGCATTCGACGTCCCCGAGCGGCGCCGATTGCGCACGGATCGGAAAACCCATCAGCCACGCCAGGACGTAGAGAACCACGGCGAAAATGAAGGGACGACGATCTATCCGGCGCATTTGGTAATCTCTCCTGAAGGGTGTCAGGAGCGGCTTAGCGAGGTGTCTTGTCTCGATTTTGTCTCAAATGCGCTATGTCAGCGCAAGCTGCGGTTAACCCTACCAGATCGTAAAAAGCGACCCCTCTGTGCACCGCACAGTTGCGGTCAACTGTCCAGGTCGCCACGTTTTTTCCCGATCCGCCAGTACCGCCATGGCATGAACCAGAGGTAGCGATCAGCCAGTGCCTCAGGCACCCGGTCGATGCCGTGCGTGCCGAACGGTCCGCAGCGCAGCACCCGGAAAAACCCCATCCAGCCGCCGGCCCACAGCCCGTGGCGGGCGATCGCTTCGTACGCGTATTCGGAACAGGTCGGCAGATGCCGGCAGGAATTGCCGACGAAGCCGGACAGCGTCAGCTGGTAAAGTCGGACAAGCGACGTGCCGAAGACGCGGCCCGGCGTCTTGCGCCACGGGCCGGACCAGTTGCGTCCTTGTCGAATCGGCCTGGCGCCGTGCGCATGCCGATGTTGGCCGACCACCGCAGTCTCCACATCGCGTTTCCCTACGCGATAGATGTGCGCATCGGGCCAGGAACGCAATGCCGTTCCGGCAATCCCGTCATGGCCTGGTAGGGCGAACCGGATAGCGGTCGGGCGTCGGCCTTCGGCATACGGCGACGCTGGTCGGCGGCCTCTCCTCGCACCAATCCCTATGCGGTTTCTCGTCGTACCATTGAAACGTCGCGATCCGCATCACATCGCCCAGAATGTTGAGAAACTGGATCATGGCGGCACTCCTTGAGCACCGATTAGAGCGCCGCTGGCCTTGCTCTTCAAACGAGTATAACGTCCACGTCAGATAACTCTGAGTTATGCGAATGAAGCGCGGACACCTCCCCCTGACGGCTCTGAGAAGCTTCGAAGCAGCCGGTCGTCAGCTGAGCTTCAGCCGTGCGGCCGAGGAGCTTTATGTTTCGCAGGCGGCGATCAGCCGACAGATCCGCGAGCTCGAAACCTTCCTGCGCCAACCTTTGTTCTTCCGCCATCATCGCCGCGTCGAGTTGACCGACACCGGCCAGCGGCTGCTCGACCAGTTGGTCAGAAGTTTCGAGGGCATCGACAGGCTGCTTTCGGAATTGACGGCGGCCCCGACGCAGTCCGTGGTGCGTGTCAGCGTCGAGCCATCGCTTGCATCCGTATGGCTGGTGCCGCGGCTCAACCGCTTTCGCGAGTTGCGACCCGACATCGACGTTTCCCTTGAGGTCGACCCGAGATTGATAGAGTTTCGCAGCGATCAGCCCGAACTTGCCCTGCGTTTCAGTGCGCACGCCACCTCATGGCCACGCAGCGAAGCCGAACAGCTTGCCGCGGTCGTCGATTCCCCAGTTCTGTCGCCGGCACTTCTTGCATCCGGCCCAGCTCTGGAAAAGCCGATCGACCTTGGTCGCTATACGTTGCTGCACGAAGAAAACCGTCAGGCTTGGGCACGCTGGTTCGAAGCGGCGGGCGTGACGGCTGATGCCGTGCCTGCGCGCGGTCCGATGCTGGCCGATGCTTCGCTTTCGAAGCAGGCAGCCTTGCTTGGACATGGTGTCGCGCTGGGCGATCTATTGCAGATCGGCGAAGAACTTGCGTCCGGCGCGCTGATCAAGCCTTTCGACATCGACGTCGCGTCGGGCGCCTATTGGCTAGTGGCCAGAAGGCTGAATGACCTTTCCGAGCCAGCCAGGGCTTTTGCCGACTGGGTCCGGGCGGAATTCGCCGAAAGCCGGCGTTTTCTCGCCAAGGTTTAAGCCGCCTCTTCCGCCCGCTTCTTTTCGATCTGGCCGATGGCGTCGACCACTGCGTCGAAGGTCAGCATGGTCGAGGCGTGGCGTGCCTTATAGTCGCGCACCGGCTCCAGGTATTTCAGGTCGGCGAAGCGGCCTTCGGGCGGCGGGCCATTTTCCTTCAGCATCTTCAGCATCGTCTCGCGCACGCTGCGCAATTCTTCTGCACTGGCGCCGACGACATGCTGCGCCATGATCGAAGACGACGCCTGGCCAAGCGCACAGGCTTTCACGTCATGCGCGAAATCGCTGACGACGCCATCATCCATCTTCAGATCGACGGTCACCGTCGAGCCGCACAGCTTGGAATGTGCTCGTGCGGTTGCGTCGGGCCGGTCGAGCCGGCCGATCCGTGCGATGTTTCCGGCAAAACCCAGAATTTTCGCATTGTAGACATCGTCGATCATATTTTTCCAATCCGTCGCCGCCCAGCGAACAGTCATTGCCGCTCTGGCGTCTTCCTTTCGCTCGGCACGAACATATATAATGGCGGTAGTCGGGTATCGACAAGGCGACCACAAACCTCGTCATACCCAATTCTGTTCACGCCACTTACGGGCTGGAAACCGGGCGAGTTTCTGACACCCGAAAGGTCGTGGTCCGTTCAACTCGTTCCTCCTGAGAGAGGAACTACGGGAGACGCCTTTATGGACGCCGTTATCAAGAAACTCATGCCGCGGTCTGCCTATATGGAAAAGCCGGTCACCGACCGGCCGAGCGAGGCCGAAGTCGAAGCCGCTGTGCGCACCTTGTTGCGCTGGACCGGCGACAACCCTGACCGCGAGGGCCTGATCGACACGCCGAAGCGCGTCACCAAGGCGTTCAGCGAAATGTTCAACGGTTATGATATGTGCCCAGCCGAGGAACTTGGCCGCACCTTTGAGGAAGTTGCCGGCTATGACGACCTCGTTCTCGTCAAGGACATATCCTTCCACTCGCATTGCGAGCATCACATGGTGCCGATCATCGGCAAGGCGCATGTCGGCTATCTGCCTGACGGCAAGGTTGTCGGCCTGTCCAAGATAGCCCGTGTCGTCGACATCTTCGCCCATCGCTTGCAGACCCAGGAAGCGATGACCGCGCAGATTGCCGGCGTCATCCAGGACGTGCTCAATCCGCGCGGTGTGGCCGTTATGCTTGAGGCCGAGCATATGTGCATGGCCATGCGCGGCATCCGCAAGCAGGGCTCCACCACGCTGACCTCAACCTTCACCGGCGTCTTCAAGGACACACCCGAAGAGCAGGTCCGCTTCGTCACCATGGTGCGCGGCGGCAGGATCTGATCGGCCTGCCGGCTTCGCTAGATAAGGACCGGCGAATGTCGGCATTGGAATTCCCGAAAGCTCCAACAGACAAGAAGGCACTCGAGGAAGGCGCGGTCCTTTCACCGCGCTTCGATGCTGCCGGCCTCGTCACTGTCGTGGTCACCGATGCCGAAGACGGCGTGCTGCTGATGGTCGCGCATATGAATGCCGAGGCGCTGGCGCTGACGCTCGAGACCGGCATCGCGCACTACTGGTCGCGTTCGCGCAACGCGCTGTGGAAGAAGGGCGAAACCTCGGGCAATGTCCAGCAGGTCGTCGAGATGCTCACGGATTGTGACCAGGACGCGATATGGTTGCGCGTCAAAATGCTGGGTCACCAAGCAACTTGTCACACCGGCCGACGTTCATGCTTTTATCGGACGGTGGGGCTGAGCGATGGCAAAGGGACGCTTGCCAGCGACGGCAGCAAGCCGCTGTTCGATGCGGAAAAAACCTATCGAAAGCCCAATACACCATCAATATGAACCATTCGCAGCACTTCAGCCACGTATATTCATGATTTCGATACGGCCCGCCTATAGGATGACCGTGGGACAAGGGAGATTGTGATGCTCGACTGGGCGTCATTGCGCAACAGACCTGACGTTCGGGAGGCCAATGGCCTCTCCTCGGCCGCGGGCGCATCCGAAACCAAATCTCCGGGCAAAACTGGGATTTCGCTGGCATTGGGTGGCGGCTGTGCGCGCGGCTGGGCGCATATCGGCGTGCTGCGCGCGCTTGATGAAGCCGGCATCGAAGTGTCGATGATCGCCGGCACCTCGATCGGCGCGCTGGTCGGCGGCTGCTATGTTGCCGGCAAGCTCGACGAGTTGGAAGAATTCGCGCGCAGCCTGACCAGGCGGCGCATTTTTGGCCTTCTCGACCTCAATCTACGCGGCAGCGGCCTGTTCGGTGGCATGAAGCTCGATGCGCGGCTGCGCGAGCACATAGCCGGCATCCGCTTCGAGGACCTGCCAAAACCATTCGTCTGCGTCGCTTCGGAAATCCGCACCGGCCATGAGATCTGGCTGTCGAGCGGCTCGTTGAGCACCGCAATGCGCGCCTCCTACGCGCTGCCCGGCGTGTTCGAGCCGGTCGCCTGCAATGGGCGTGTGCTGGTTGACGGCGCACTGGTCAATCCGGTGCCGGTCTCGGTCTGCCGTGCCTACGAGCAGCCGCTCGTAGTTGCGGTGAACCTTCACTACGATCTGTTCGGCCGCGCCGCGGTGATCAAGCACAATGCCGGCGAGCTGGTCATCGAGAAAGACGCGCCGAGGGCCGGCCACGCCGATCCCGAACGCCAGTCGCGCGAGACGCGGCTCGGCATTACCGGCGTCATGGTCGAGGCCTTTAACATCATCCAGGACCGCATTTCGCGCGCCAGGCTGGCCGGCGACCCGCCGGACATATCGCTGCAGCCGAAGCTCAGCCATATCGGCCTGACCGAATTCCACCGCGCCGACGAAGCGATCCGTATCGGCTACCAGGCAACGATGGCGCAGATCGGCGACCTGACCCGGCTGCAGACCGTCCTCGCTTAGGCAGGGCGGCAGCGAGCTCTCAGGCAAGCGCCGCGTCGATGATGCGGAACTGCACCGTGCGGTTGCCGTTCCAGTGATTGCCCGACAGCGAGCCGGCGACGTGCACCGGTTTGCCCCTGTTCTTGAACAGGAATTCGCCGAGCGCAGTATCGACGGCGCGAAAGGCGATCGCCTGGATGCGGCCGCCGCTTTCCGACTGCAGGTCGGCGCGGATGTGGTTGCTGCCGACCGCCCGCGCATCGACAAGCCGGTGGCGCGGCAGCGCGAACACCGGCGCAACATGCCCGGCGCCGAACGGCCCTGCCCTCTCAAGCGCATCGAGCAGCGCAAGCGTCGCGCCCTCGGCGGCAAGCGCGCCGTCGATCGCCAGGCTCTCCTCGCCTTGCAGGCGGAACACATCCACCGCCGCGCGCTCTTCGAAGAAAGCCCTGAGTTCGCCGAGCTTCGCCCGCTCGACAGTGATGCCGGCCGCCATTCCGTGGCCGCCGCCCTTGACGATAAGCCCGGCATCGGCAGCCTCGCGCACCAGCCGGCCGAGGTCGAAGCCCGACACCGAACGGCCTGACCCCGTACCGACACCATTGGCGTTGAAGGCGATGGCAAAGGCCGGCCGTCTTGCATGGTCCTTGAGCCGCGAGGCAAGCAGGCCGACAATGCCAGGATGCCAGTTGCTGCTGGCTGTCACCACGATGGCCGGACCATTGCCGCCGGCAAGCTCGGCATCGGCCTCTGAGCGCGCGGCGGCCAGCATCTCCTGCTCCATCGACTGCCGTTCCTGGTTGAGCCGATCCAGCGTCTCGGCGATGGTGCGGGCCTCGAGCGGGTCGTCGGTTGCAAGCAGGCGGCTGCCAAGTGCTGCGTCGCCGATGCGCCCGCCGGCGTTGATGCGCGGACCGATCAGAAAGGCCAGATGGAACGTGCTGATCGGCTCGCCTATACGCGAGACCCGCGCCAACGCCGCCAGCCCTTCGTTTCTCTGCTGCCGCGCCACCTGCAGCCCCTTGACCACGAAGGCGCGGTTGACGCCGGTGAGCGGCACCACGTCGCAGACTGTGCCCAGCGCCACCAGGTCGAGCAGGCCAAGCAGGTCCGGCGGTGCGGCATCCGGCAAGCGGCCGCGCAGGATCTTCGCGGTCTGCACCAGGCAAAGGAAGACGACGCCGGCGGCACAAAGATGACCTTGGCCGGAAAGGTCGTCCTCGCGATTTGGGTTGACGACCGCAGCCGCCGCCGGCAGCGGCCCGCCGACCTGATGGTGATCGAGCACCACGACGTCGGCGCCGGCGGCCTTTGCGGCGTCGATGGAAGCAGCACTGTTGGTGCCACAATCGACGGTGACGATCAGCGTCGCGCCGCGCGAGACGAGTTCGCGCATCGCTTCCGGATTGGGGCCGTAACCCTCGAAGATGCGGTCCGGTATGTAGATCTCCGACGCCACCGAGAAATATGCGAGAAAGCGCTTGAGCAGCGCCGACGAGGCGGCGCCGTCGACATCGTAGTCGCCAAAGATCGCCACTTTTTCCCTGGCCATCACCGCCTGGGCGATGCGAGCGGCGGCCCTGTCCATGTCGGTCAGCGATGCCGGGTCGGGCAGCAGATTGCGGATGGTCGGATCCAGAAACCGCTCGGTCTGCTCGGCGGTGACACCACGCCCGGCCAGCACACGTGCCACGATGTCAGGCACGCCATACCCTTGCGCGATGGCGAGCGCGGCCATGTCCTGACGCTCGGTCAGCCGGTGTTCCCAGGAAACGCCGGTGGCCGACTGCCTGACATCGAGGAAAAAGCGTCTTTCCCCCGTCACGTGACGCGCCGTCTGCAATTTGTCATTGCGCACAATATGCAACGGCTAACTGAGTCGAAATCAAAACTTTTCCAGATCCTGATGCCTGGCTTTGATTTCGCGCACGGTCCGCGATGACGAGCGCAGCACGATCGTGTGCGTGGTGATGAAATTGCGGCCGAACTTGACGCCGGCCAGCATATTGCCGTCGGTAACGCCGGTCGCGGCAAACAGCACGTCGCCGCGTGCCATGTCTTGCGTGTGGTAGATCCGTTTAGGGTCGGAGATGCCCATCTTGGCGGCGCGCGCCAGCTTTTCCGGCGTATCGAGGATCAACCTGCCCTGCATCTGGCCGCCGGTGCAGCGCAAGGCGGCAGCTGCGAGCACGCCTTCGGGCGCGCCTCCGGTGCCGAGATAAATGTCGATGCCGGTTTCGTCCGGGTCGGTGGTGTGGATGACCCCGGCGACATCACCGTCGCCGATCAGACGGATCGCGGCTCCGGTCGCCCGCACGGCTTCGATCAACGCGCCATGGCGTGGCCGGTCGAGAATACAGGCGGTGATCTCCGCCACCGGCACGCCCTTGGCCCTGGCGAGGCTGGCGATGTTTTCGGCCGGCGAGGCATCGATGTCGATGATGCCGTCGGCATAACCCGGACCGATCGCGATCTTGTCCATATAGACGTCCGGCGCGAACAAAAGGCTGCCTTTTTCGGCAATGGCGATAACGGCCAGTGCGTTGGGCAGGTTCTTGGCGCAGATCGTCGTGCCTTCGAGCGGATCAAGCGCGATGTCGACAGCCGGGCCTTGGCCGGTACCGACCTCCTCGCCGATATAAAGCATCGGCGCCTCGTCGCGCTCGCCTTCGCCGATCACCACCGTGCCGTTGATGGCAAGACGGTTGAGCTCCTGCCGCATGGCATCGACCGCGACCTGGTCGGCGGCTTTCTCGTCGCCGCGTCCGCGCAATCTGGCGGCCGCGACCGCGGCGCGTTCGGTGACGCGCACCAATTCCATGGTCAGTATCCGGTCGAGGCCGGCGACAATGTTCTGGGCCACATTCATCGATGGACAATCCTCGTTGGCAGTTTAGCCTCCCGCCAGAGACGCGCTTCTTGTGTCAAAGCCCCGTGACAACAGCAAGACCTGCGTTGGACCTTTTTGAAAGCGCAGCAATATCAATCGATTAAACGCAAAATGTGAGACTGCTATCCGGCCCGCTCGATGCGGATGACTTGCGGCTTGTCGGTCAGAAGGCTGTCCCTGGTGATGCCGTCGACGGCCTTGCGCACCGCCGCCTCGGTCGTCTCGTGGGTCACCAGGATGACCGTCTTCTGTGCCTCGGTTTCCGGCCCGGCGGCATGCTGGACAATCGATTCCAGCGAAATGTCGTTGTCGGCCATGCGCTTGGCTATTGCCGCGAAGACGCCGAGGCGGTCGTGCACGGTCAGCCGGATGAAATAGCCGCCGGCATGGCTGCGCATCTGCGCCTTCTTGTAAGGCTTCAATTCCTTTGCCGGCCGGCCGAAGACCGGACCATGCTGGAAGCCAGGCCGGCTCTTGGCGATGTCGGCAATGTCGCCGATCACCGCCGACGCGGTGGCGTTGCCGCCGGCGCCAGGGCCCGAAAGCAGCAATTCGCCGAGGATGTCGGTTTCTATCGCCACCGCGTTGGTGACGCCGTGTACCTGCGCGATGACCGAGGCCGTCGGCACCATGGTCGGGTGCACGCGCTGCTCGATGCCGCTTTCGGTGCGTTGGGCGACGCCAAGCAGCTTGATCCGGTAGCCGAGATCGCCGGCCGCGCGGATGTCGGCCTGGCTGATGTTGGAGATGCCTTCCATATAGATATCGTTGGCGGCGATCCTCGTACCGAAGGCAAGGCTGGTCAGGATCGACAGCTTGTGCGCGGTGTCGTGGCCCTCGATGTCGAAGGTCGGGTCGGCTTCGGCATAGCCCAGCCGTTGCGCATCCTTCAGGCAGGCATCAAAGGACAGGCCCTCGGCTTCCATGCGCGTCAAAATATAATTGCAGGTACCGTTGAGGATGCCGAAAACGCGGGTCACCGAATTGCCGGCCATCGCCTCGCGCATCGTCTTGATGACCGGAATGCCGCCGGCCACCGCCGCCTCGTAATTGAGCAGCACGCCTTTCCTCTCGGCGATCTCGGCCAATGCCACCCCGTGCTTGGCAAGCAGTGCCTTGTTGGCGGTGACGACGTGGCGGCCGGCCTCGAGCGCCGCTTTGACGGACGAGCGTGACGGGCCTTCGTCGCCGCCAATCAGCTCGACGAAGACATCGATCTCGGCGGTCTGCGCCATCTTGACGGCGTCGTCGAACCACTGTGCTGTGCCAAGATCAACGCCGCGGTCGCGTTTGGGATCGCGGGCCGAAACCGCCGACACGACGATGTCGCGCCCGCACTGCCGCGTCAGTTCGGCCGCCTTGTCGCGTAGCACGCGGGCCACCGACGCACCGACGGTGCCGAGCCCGGCAATTCCAACACGCAACGCTTCAGCCATGTCCGGCGACGCCCCATTCAGTCGGTTGATGTGTAGAAAATCAGCGATGCGCGGCGAGCGGCACGACATTGTTTGGCTGCTTGGCGCTGGACGTCAGGAAGCGCTTGATGTTGCGCGCCGCTTGCCGGATCCGGTGCTCGTTTTCGACCAGCGCGATGCGCACGTGATCGTCGCCATGCTCGCCGAAGCCGACGCCCGGCGCCACCGCGACGTCGGCGTGCTCGATCAGGAGCTTGGAGAATTCAAGCGAGCCAAGGTGCTTGAACGGCTCCGGGATCGGCGCCCAGGCGAACATCGATGCCGCCGGTGCGGGAATGGTCCAGCCGGCGCGGCTGAAAGCGTCGACCATGACATCGCGGCGTTTGCGGTAGACGTCGCGCACTTCCGCGATGTCGGCGCCATCGCCGTTGAGTGCATGCGCCGCCGCCACCTGGATCGGCGTGAAGGCGCCGTAGTCGAGATAGGATTTCACTCGCGTCAGCGCCGAGATCAGCCGTTCATTGCCGACCGCAAAACCCATGCGCCAACCCGGCATCGAAAAGGTCTTCGACATCGAGGTGAACTCGACGGCGACGTCTATGGCGCCCGGCACCTGCAGCACCGAAGGCGGCGGATTGCCGTCGAAATAGATCTCCGAATAGGCAAGATCCGACAGGATGATGATGTCGTTCTTCCTCGCGAAGGCCACCACCTCCTTGTAGAAATCGAGCGAAGCGACCAGTGCCGTCGGATTGGACGGATAATTGAGGATCAGTGCCAGCGGCTTCGGGATCGAATGGCGGATGCCGCGCTCCAGGGCCGGGATGAAGCCGTCGTCCGGCTCGACCTGCAGCGAGCGGATGACGCCGCCCGACATGATGAAGCCGAACGCATGGATCGGATAGGTCGGATTAGGGCAAAGGATCACGTCGCCGGGGGCGGTGATCGCCTGCGCCATATTGGCGAAGCCCTCCTTCGAGCCGAGCGTCGCCACCACCTGGCTGTCCGGGTCGAGCTTCACACCGAAGCGGCGGGCATAGTAGTTGGCCTGGGCACGACGCAGGCCCGGAATGCCGCGCGACGACGAATAGCGGTGCGTGCGCGGATCGCGTACCACCTCGCAGAGTTTGTCGACGATGGCCTTGGGCGTCGGCAGGTCCGGATTGCCCATGCCAAGGTCGATGATGTCGGCGCCGCGCGAACGGGCGCTGGCCTTCAGCCGGTTGACCTGTTCGAAGACATAGGGCGGAAGCCGGCGGACCTTGTGAAATTCTTCCATGGCAGTTCCAGACAGTGAGGTTGCGGTCGCGCGTATAAGCTTATTTGCAACTAGGGTCGAGAGCGGGGTCGCATTTGCCTTCGATCTGCTTCAGCGCCTCGGCGCCGTGTTTTTTTGCCAGCTGGTCCAGCGCTGCCTGGTCCGCAACCTTGACGCCCCCGCCCTTGGCGGCCTGGCTCTGTTCCTCGGCCTTCAGTTGGGCGAGCTTGGCGTTCTTTTCCTCGTCGGTGAATTGTTCGGCCGCCACCTGCGGCCGGATGTTCAGGTTCGGATAGGAACCGGTGTCCTTCGCGCCGACAAGGCCGGTGGCGGGCGCCGCACCTTCCATGTTGCTGCTCGTGCAACCGGCCATCGCCAACAGGACGAGCGCCATGCGGCAAAAACGACCAGTGCCGGAAAAAACGTTCTTGCCAATATTAATCGTCATATTGTTTTCCTGGCGGCCGGGTTAGAGCACATTGGACCCTGTTCGATATCCCATGGTAATATGTCAACAAAACGCTTCGGGAGGAACCCCGCGAACCATGGCCAAAACACCCGATTCGGGCAAAGCGGAAGATGACCAACCTTCGACCGTCGAGCAATATCTGGTGAAGGACCCGGAACGCTTCGCGCTGAACATGGCTCGCATGATCGAGCAGGCCGGCAAGGCCGCCTCGGCATGGGCCGAGCCGCGGGAAAAAGGCGAGGTGCGCGATCATGTCGCTGAGCCGGTCGTCGACATGGTGAAGACGTTCTCCAAGCTCACCGAGTACTGGCTCTCCGACCCGCAGCGCGCGCTGGAGGCGCAAACGCGGCTGTTTTCCGGCTACATGACCGTCTGGGCCAACGCCGTCCAGCGCATCGGCGCCGGCGCCGAGGACGCCGAGGACGCGGTCAAGCCCGAGCGCGGTGACAAGCGTTTCCAGGACCCGGAATGGGGCCGCAACGCCTTCTTCGATTTCCTCAAACAGGCGTATCTGGTCACCTCGCGCTGGGCGGCCGAACTGGTCGAGCACGCCGATGGCCTGGACGAGCACACCCGCCACAAGGCCGGCTTTTATGTCAAGCAGGTGTCCAATGCCATCTCGCCGTCGAATTTCATCCTGACCAATCCGGAATTGTTTCGCGAGACTGTCGCCTCCAACGGCGAAAACCTGGTGCGCGGCATGAAGATGCTTGCCGAGGACATCGCCGCGGGCAAGGGTGACCTGAAGCTGCGGCAGGCAGATTATTCGCCCTTCGAGATCGGCAAGAATCTCGCCGCCACCCCGGGTAAGGTGGTCGGCCGCAGCGACGTCGCCGAAATCCTGCAATACGAACCGACTACCGACACCGTGCTCAAGCGGCCGCTGCTGATCTGCCCGCCATGGATCAACAAATACTACATCCTCGACCTCAACCCGCAAAAATCCTTCATTCGCTGGGCAGTCGAGCAAGGCCACACCGTCTTCATCATCTCCTGGATCAACCCGGACGAGCGGCACGGCGCCAAGAGCTGGGAGGCCTATATCAGGGAGGGCCTGCAATACGGCCTCGACACGATCGAGAAGGCCACCGGCGAAAGGCAAGTCAACGCCATCGGCTATTGCGTCGGCGGCACGCTGTTGGCGGCAGCGCTGGCCTTGATGGCGCAGGAAGGCGACCACCGCATCAAATCGGCGACCTTCTTCACCACCCAGGTCGATTTCACCTATGCCGGCGATCTAAAAGTGTTCGTCGACGAGGAGCAGGTCGCGGCCGTCGAAAAGGCGATGAACGAGAAAGGCTATCTCGACGGCACCAAGATGGCGACCGCCTTCAACATGCTGCGCTCGGGCGACCTGATCTGGCCCTATGTCGTCAACAACTACATGCGCGGCAAGGATCCCCTGCCCTTCGACCTGCTCTACTGGAATGCCGATTCGACCCGCATGGGCGCTGCCAACCATTCTTTCTATTTGCGCAATTGCTATCTCGAGAACAGGCTTTCGCAAGGCATGATGGAACTGGCGGGCCGCACGGTTTCGCTGAAGGACGTTACCATGCCGGTCTACAACCTCGCCTCTAAGGAGGACCATATCGCGCCGGCGCTGTCGGTATTCCTCGGCTCGAAATATTTCGGCGGCGAGGTCGATTACGTCATGGCCGGCTCCGGCCACATCGCCGGGGTCGTCAATCCGCCGGCGGCGCAGAAATATCACTACTGGACCGGCGGCAAGCCGGCCGGCGACTTCGACCAGTGGCTCGCCGGGGCCACCGACCATCCCGGTTCCTGGTGGCCGCACTGGCAACGCTGGATCGAAGCCAAGGACAATACCCGCGTACCGGCCCGCAAACCGGGCGAGCATATGCAAGTTCTAGGCGAAGCCCCCGGCACCTATGTCAAGGTGCGCGTGTAACCATCTGTAATGTGTGGTGAGTTGACGCGCCGCCAAAAGCGGGCGAAATGGTGCCGTCAACCCTGAGCAGCCTTGATTCATCCTCTAGCCGCCAAATTACTTTGAGGCTTGCAGATTTGACACAGGTCTCGTCTCCGGTTCGGGGAACAAGGGTCATTTCGACGAGACGTTTCGACGCCGCGCCAATGACGAACCGGTCGGATATCGAGGGGGAATTTTGTTTTGAGATCAGCAGGATCGCGCCTCGCGAAGGGAGAAAGCCGCGCCATTGTGGCGGCGCTTTTCTCGGTGCTCCTGGCGTCCTGCACCTCGGCCGGCGACCCGACCATGTCGGTCGGCATGCCAGGCTATAATACCTCGGCTACCGAAATCAGCACGGCCGCCGGTGCGCCCCAGGCCAGCACGGCTGCATCATCGTCGCAGATGATAACCGCACAAATGACGATGAATGCCGACGGTGACGCCAACCTTCCCGAGCAGGTCGCCTATGTGCCAGTGGCCAAGCCAGGGGCCAAGCCCGATGCCGGCTTCCCGATCGCCGTTCCCACGGCAGCCGAGACGATCGCGGCACACACGACGCAGCCGCTGCAACCAAACGCCCAGACGGCTGAACAGGCCGAGGCACAGAACAGTGCTGATGCATCGAAGCCCGACGCCAAGGCCGCCGCGCCGGCGATGAACAACCCGGTTTATGTGACCGCCGGCGAGATGCCGCAGCCACAGGCCTACGCACCGAAGAAAAATTTCCTGGCCTCGCTGTTCAGCGCCACGCCTGCTTCGGCGGCACCTTCTTCGCCGGCCAACAGCAGATCGGGCGGGCAGCCAACGGTCATGCAGGCCAAGGCGACGCCTGCGGCAAAACCCACCGTCACCCTGGCTTCGGCCGATCCGGCTGAAAAGCCGGTGCAGCTGGTGTCGACGGGCGATACCAGCCACTTCACGGCCGATGCCCTGCCCGGCGTGCGCCAGACGGCGCTGTTCGAGATCAAGCGCAAATCCGGCCTCGACGATGAGAGTGACGTCGATCTCAACGAAGACGAAGGTTCGGGTGGCGCCTACCAGGTCGCCTCCGCCGCCGGCCTCGCCCGGCTGGCGCCCAACGGCCTCCTGAAACAGAACGAAAGCGTCGATGTCGCCTGCTTGAAGCCGTCGCTGGTTCGCGTGCTGAAGACGATCGAAGGCCACTACGGCCGCAAGATGACGGTCACCTCCGGCTATCGCGATCCGGCCCGCAACCGCCGCGCCAACGGCGCCAAGAATTCGCTGCACATGTACTGCGCGGCCGCCGACATCCAGGTCCCCGGCGTCTCGAAGTGGGAACTGGCGAGCTACATCCGCACCATGCCGGGCCGCGGCGGCGTCGGCACCTACTGCCACACCGAATCCGTTCACGTCGATGTCGGACCGGAGCGCGACTGGAACTGGCGCTGCCGCAGGCGCGGCTAGGGCGAGGATCTTCCGTCACCGCGAAGGCCCTTCGGCGGCGTTGCATCATGCCGCAAAAACCAGCTTGGCTGTCGGAAAGACGCGGTTTGGAGCCAAAGGAAAAAAGTTGTCGCAGCCGGCGGCAGACGGGTTGCCGGTTTGTCGCGACGCAACTATAAGCGCTCACATCTGAGCGCGCCCATCGTCTAGCGGTCAGGACACCGCCCTTTCACGGCGGTAACAGGGGTTCGATTCCCCTTGGGCGTACCAGCATTTCAACTTGGCATATGTCTATCGCCAGCGTGATGCTGCGCCAGCTCTGCTGGGCCCGCCACTCTGATAGGGATGTCGGCAAGAAGAGACGAAGACGACTGAGGACTACGTCGAAGGCTGTCTAAGCCCGCAGTCCCCTCGCCTCGCCGCCGCGCTTGCGCGGAACCATCATGTCCCTGGCAAGCAGGCCGCTCACCCGGCAAAAGGCCATGAAGGCCCGCCATGCGTCTTCGGTCTCGACGATGTCCACCGTGGCGCCAAAACAGGCATTGAACGCGGCCTGATAGGTTGGTCCCTTCCGGCGAACCGGCCACGTTTGCAGGAAATCGAGCGCCTGCTCGACACTGTAGATTTCCTCGACCGGCTGGCCGGGCACAGGCGCGATCCGCACCGGCACCTCGAATTGCAGTCTGTCCATTCGATCTCTCCCGAACTGACACCCCCGCAGCAACGCCGTTCGTCGCAAAAAATTGCCGTGGCGGCTTAATGCTTGGGCCGCTTCTCACCTAGAAATGTGTCGTCACTACGGTGGTCAATGAACCTGGCGAAGCATGGGCCGTTAGAGGCAAAGAGAATGCCCCCAGGCGTGAATATCGCCGGTCTTCGGCGGTCGCCGGCAGTTCGTCCTTGAACCTTGCGCTTTCCAGTGCCAAATCTGGGAAGGTTTCTCTCGCGGAGGCTCATCCAGCCCCGCATCCCTGCAAGACGGATAAAATGGTCACCTATCTCGACGCCGCCACGGCACCGCTCAGAAACACCGGCCAGATCCGTCTTTACGACGAGGAAGGTTTTGTCGGCATGCGCAAGGCTTGCGATCTCACCGCGCGCTGCCTCGACGAACTGGTACCGATTGTGGCGCCCGGCGTCACCACCGAAGCGATTGATCGCTTCGTCTTCGAGTTCGGGATGGACCATGGCGCGCTTCCGGCGACGCTCAACTACCGTGGCTATACGAAATCATCCTGCACCTCGATCAACCACGTCGTCTGTCACGGCATACCCGACAACAAGCCGTTGAAGGATGGCGACATCGTCAATATCGACGTCACCTATATCCTCGACGGCTGGCATGGCGACTCCTCGCGCATGTATCCGGTGGGCACGATCAAGCGTGCCGCAGAGCGGCTGCTCGAAGTCACGTATGAGTGCCTGATGCGCGGCATCGCGGCAATCAAGCCGGGCGCCCGAACCGGCGCCATCGGCGCCGCCATCCAGACCTATGCCGAAGCCGAGCGTTGCTCGGTGGTGCGCGATTTCTGCGGCCACGGGGTTGGCCGGCTGTTTCACGACGCGCCGAATATCCTGCATTACGGCAGCGCCAGCGAAGGCGTCGAGATGCGGCCGGGCATGATCTTCACCGTCGAGCCGATGATCAATCTCGGCCGGCCGCATGTGAAAGTGCTGTCGGACGGCTGGACCGCGGTGACGCGCGACCGTTCGCTGTCGGCGCAGTACGAGCACACGATCGGCGTCACCGAGACCGGCTGCGAGATCTTCACGCTGTCGCCAAAAAACCTCGACCGCCCCGGCCTGCGGGCCTAGTGTCTGGCAGATCGGGCGTTACCTTGCCCGGCAAATGCTGGGTGGGGCAGCCATGAACGGCAACGACGACGAGCGGGCCTTCTTTCCCGAAAGGCCAGTGCGATCCCACGCGAAGGCGGTGGCCGCCGACAAGCCGCATTATCTCGGCCATCGCGACCGCCTGCGCGAGCGCTTCGCCGCCGGTGCCAACACCCTCCCCGACTACGAACTGCTCGAGCTTCTTTTGTTCCGGCTGATCCCGCGCGCCGACACCAAGCCGGTCGCCAAGGCATTGCTGGCACGCTTCGGTACATTGGCCGAGGTCCTCGGTGCGTCCGTCGAGCGCCTGCAGGAGGTGAAGGGCATCGGCCCGGCGGTGGCGCTCGACCTCAAGGTGGTTGCGGCAACGGCGCAGCGCATGGCGCGCGGCGAGATCGCCGGCCGCGAGCTGTTGTCGACCTGGACGCAGGTTCTCGAATACTGCCGGTCGGTGATGGCCTTCGAGGAGCGCGAGCAGTTCCGCATCCTGTTCCTCGACAAGAAAAACGCGCTGATCGCCGACGAAGTCCAGCAGGTCGGCACCGTCGACCACACACCGGTCTATCCGCGCGAGGTGGTCAGGCGCGCCTTGGAGCTCTCCGCCACGGCGATCATTCTGGCGCACAACCATCCGTCGGGAGACCCGACGCCGTCGCGCGCCGACATCGAGATGACCAAGCTGATCATCGAGACGGCCAAACCGCTTGGCATTGCCGTTCACGACCACATCATCATCGGCAGGAAAGGCCACTCCAGCATGAAGGGCCTGCTGCTGATCTGAGGTTTGGCGTTGTCTTCAGCTTTGTCCGCTGTGCGCCTATGTACCGCAACGTGAAGGCGGTCGGCTCGATAAATTCTGGCGCCGAGGCTCAGCTGGCCGTGCGCAGGCGTCGCGATCGGACAAAGGTCTTAAGTCCCTCGGAATCGAACGCGTGGCCGAAGGCATAACCCTGCAATATGTCGCAGCCCAGGCCCTTGAGTAGCCGTGCATGCTGCATCGTCTCGACGCCTTCCGCCACGACCTCGATACCCAGCGACTTGCCGATTTCAATGATCGACGAGACAACCTGCCTTCTCTGCGGCGATTTGACGATTGGGGTGACCAGCTGCCGATCTATCTTCAGCCGGCGCGGCTGCAACTTCAGCAAACTGACCATTGAAGCGTAACCGGTACCAAAATCGTCTATTTCGATGTCAATCCCCAGTTCTTTTATCTGCTCGATGTTCCACGTGACAAGGTCGTCGTTCTCGTCCAGGAAAATCGACTCAACAAGCTCAAACGAAACTGTTCCCTTCTTGATATTTTGCTCTCGCAGGCTCTTGATGAGCTCCTCATCCTGAAGGCGCCTGGCCGAGACATTGACCGACACCCGCGGAATGTGAAGTTTTGCAGCGGACCACGCTTCGAAATCCGAAAGCGATTGCTTCAATATGGCTTGGTCGATGATCGAGACAACGTTCAGTTCTTCTGCAATCCTCAGGAAGACGTCGGGCGCCAAAATACCCTTTATTGGATGTTTCCACCTCGCCAGCGCCTCAACCCCAACGATTTCGAGCGTCTTTGCGTCAAATTGGGGCTGGTAGAACGGGATGAACTCGTTGCGCTCGAGGCCGCCGAGAATTTCGTCGGCAATCCGCTTGGTATCGACGATTTCGCTTTGCATCGCGTCTGTGAAGAATTCGTATCGATTGCGCCCCCGCCCCTTTGCTCGGTAAAGCGCGATATCGGCGTTCACCAGCAGGTGTTTGGCTTCGACATCTTTTCCGTTGTCGACAGCGATTCCCACGCTGACACCAAAACGGCATCGATGACCCTGATAGTAGACCGGTTCGCGCATCTGGCTGATGACGCGGTCGGCGAGCAGCGCCAGCTGCTTGGTATCGTCGCGCACCACGCACAGAACGATGAATTCGTCTCCCCCGATACGGGCGACGAATCCCTCGTCGCCGACCTTCGACCTGAGCACGGTTGACGCGTGAACCAACATCGCGTCACCGGCGGCGTGGCCCAGCGTATCGTTGATGTGCTTGAACCGATCCAGATCTATGTGAAGCAGTGCCGCGTGCCCGCCTGAGCGCCTGGCGTTTGCCGCGTAATGTTCCAGTACCTGGTCGAGGTAACGCCGGTTGGGCAAGCCGGTCAGCGAATCATGAAGCGCGATGTGCTCTATGCGCGCTTTGGCTGACTCGAGTTCTGCATTTTTCGACTCGGACAGCTGTTTTGCACGAACCAGATCCTTGTTCAGCAGGACGTCGGAAGTCACGTCCCATTCCGCGCCGATCATTTTTGGGGTGTCGTTTGCGACCCGGTAAACGATCGCCTTGGACCGGACATGACGGATCTCGCCATCCTGACGCACAATCCGGTACTCCGACAAATATGGTCGTCCGCTGGCCACCGCCCTGTCGAAGTCCGCGTTGGCGCCAGCCAAATCATCTGGGTGTATTGCTCCCGCCCAGTCTGGATAGCCCCGGTGCTCGCCGGTTGGTTTGCCATATATTTCGTTGACGCGATCATCCCACGTAAGCTCGTTGGTCGCTAGATCGTGTTCCCAAACCCCAATAGCCGACGCTTCCAGGGCGAGTTCCAAGCGTCGTGACAATCGACGCAACTCCGCATAATTGCGCTGTCTTTCGCCAATCAGGCGGCCTGTGACCAGGAAAGGGAACACAACCAAGGCTCCGGCCGTCGCCATGATAGCGCGCAACAACCATGCGTTGCTTGGCGTCGAAGGCCAGCCATTTTTGGGAATGGCCGCGATTTGCCACGAACCGGACGGGAGCACAACGTCGGCTGTCACCGGATCGCTTTTGCTGATCCGCTCATTACCGTAGAATTGGTCTCCATTTTGGCCGAGAGCGTCCCTGCCGATCAGCGCTATGTCAATCCCGAGATCGTCGTCAAGCAGCCCGCTCGCCCGATAAAGACGCTGCACGTCGACAACGGCGGAAATGATGCCCCAGAATCTTTCCGTATTGCCCGCGCTCCGCACGAAAACCGGAAAGCGGCCGATGAAGCCTTGTCCTCCCTGCTTCAGCTCGACGGGACCGGCAAGCACCAGCTTGCGTTCGTCTCGCGCCCTTAGCGCAGCCGCACGCTGTCGCTCGTTCTTGCGGTAATCCAGGCCCATCGCCTGCTCGTTACCCTCCATCGGGTACATCAGGGAAACGACCAGATCGGGCGCGCCGGCAATATTGTTCAATTGCGAGTCGGCGCCAAACAGATTGCTCGCGAGCGAGGCGAAGCGTTGCTGACCCATATAGGGCTCGGTCACGACCGCGGCGACCAATCCACGCACGAGTTGAAGGTTTCCGTTGATATTGCCTTCGAGCTTGGCGCGGATGAGGTTGACCTTGGTCAGCACGTCCGCACGGAC
The DNA here is from genome assembly GCF_040320845.1 of Mesorhizobium sp. M0601. Classification (NCBI taxonomy): domain Bacteria; kingdom Pseudomonadati; phylum Pseudomonadota; class Alphaproteobacteria; order Hyphomicrobiales; family Phyllobacteriaceae; genus Mesorhizobium; species Mesorhizobium sp. M0601. Next base: position 27,882 of record NZ_JAMYQK010000035.1, on the reverse strand, counting down.
GGCCTGGTCCGAGACGATTTTGTTCTGGTGCTCCGCGAAGGCAGCGCTGATAAGTATGACGACAAGCGCGATCGCCGCCGGAATATTTGCCGACGAAAAGACGACCTCCTTGATGCCGCCGAACCTAGCGCGGAAAAAAGCCAATAGGCGATTCCTCAAGTGCCATTTCAGGTTTTCGGGTCGACCCGATGAGGAACATTAGCTTTCAATGTTTAATTTGACCTTCACGCTCCTTAGAGCTTTTGCACTTCCGACCGTTGCTGATGTTGCAGGCCCGAGCGGTTGGAGCCAGCTGCCGACTTCCACTGCCATGGTCCCACTGATTGAGATGCGCTGGCGCCGGCGATCCAGCGTCTGTCGACCATTCGCGAGGAGATCTGCTCATCTCAAGGCGCTCGTCTGTGGAAGCGGACCGAGAGAGAGGCCGGCTAGACCTGGCTTGCTCGGAAGATCGAGGAGCGCGAGCGCGATTGCACAAGTCGACGCTCCGACCCGAGTACTCTGGAGCGTTGACCTGGACTAGTGCCCCTCAATCGCCTTGGGAGACACAAGGTATGGTATCTTGCCGACGCTGCGCTTCGTCGCGCCAATGGAATAAGCCATCGGTATCTTGGGAGAGTTCTCCGGCAAGCCGTACATATCCTTGCCGGCCCGCACGGCAAATGAAAAGTGCTGCCACGAAACCGTGTCATGCTCATTGAGAAAATCGAGCGTCAGACCAGCTGAAATCAGCGCATTCACCACGTCACTGATCGGGTGGATCCATTCATAATAGCGAGGATGCTTCAAGATGCGATCATCGCCGGTGTAGGTCAGTTCCTCGTTCCAGGCGAGCGGCCGAGCTATCGGCGTTCGCCAGTCGTGCTTCAATTCCAGGGCCGCGGCCTTTCGATCGCACTGAAACAGCAATGGATGGCCCTCGGCCATGTAGAGGCGGCCGCCGGGTCGCAGAAGATCGGCAACCACCCGCGCCCAACGGAACACGTCGTCCAGCCAGTTTACCGAACCCCAGGTAACGTAAGCGATATCAAAGGTCCGGCCGAGCGCTTCCACCGCCTCGAACAGTGGCGCTTCCACGAAGCGCACGTCGGTGCCTGCCTTCGCAGCAAAATCCCGCGCCGCCACGATCGCCGTCGGTGAAAAGTCGAGCCCGGTCACGCTGCCTGCGCCGAGATTCTTCAGGCTGATCGTGTCAAGACCAATGTGACACTGCAGGTGGACGATATCCTTGCCGGCGATATCGCCGAGCTCGCGCGTTTCCAGCTCATAGAGATTGGATCCGCCGGCCAGCACATTCTCGATGTGGTAGCTGCCCGTTGTGTCGGTCGAGTGCAGTTCGGCCCGATCATCCCAATTAAGGCGGTTCGCGCCCAGAAACCGTTCCAAATTCCCCCACCCCTGACCGACGCATGGTAAACAAGTCGTTAAAGCACCTTTGCAGCGAAAGTAGCGCGCGTCAATCCGGACCGGGCGGCAGTACGACGCCGCTCGCGAAAGCATTAGTCCCGGGAAGGCTTGCTGCTGATCAAAGGCTTCTGGCGCGATCGCCGCGCCCGGCGACAAGACCCCGCAGGCGCTCCCGGACTCCGCCGTCGTGGTCTGTATGTGGATCAGTCGGTTCCTCAGCCCGGCACAGCCACCATCGCGATATTTCTGGAGAGCTCGTTTGTGGGGGCAACTGCGTCTGCCGTGCCGCTCGTGAGTGCTCGGTAGAGTGCCAGATAATCGCTGCACATGCGCTCGACCGTGAACCGCTTCTCGAACGTCTGCCGCACTCGTGCGCGATCGAGGCTGTCTATGCGCCGGAGCGCGCCCACGGCTTCCTCCACCGTATCCACGATCCATCCGGACACACCGTCATCGATGATCTCCGGGACGGCGCCACGCCGGAACGCAACCACCGGCGTACCGCAGGCCATTGCTTCGATCGTTACGAGACCGAAGGGTTCCGGCCAGTCGATCGGAAACAAAAGCGCTTTCGCATTGCCCAGAAAATCCGCCTTTTGCCGCTCATCGATCTCGCCAATGAACTCCACGTTCGAATGCCGCAGCACTTGCGGCTCGACCCTTTCCTTCCAGAACGACTGGTCCACCTTGTCGATTTTGGCGGCGATCTTCAGGGGAAACCCGGCCCGCGCTGCTATTTGTATGGCGGCTTCCGGCCCCTTTTCCGGCGAGATGCGACCGAGAAACGCAAGATAGCCAGAGGTGTTCGGGTGGAATGGCAGAAGATCGCGGGGTAGGCCATGATGCACGGTTCCAACCCAATTGACGGGCGGCATGGGCCGGCGCTGGTCGAAGGAAATCGAGACCAGGGGAACGTCGTCGAACATCGCATAAAGCTGCGCCAGATCGGGCAGGTCGAGCCTGCCGTGAAGCGTGGTAACCGTTCGTCTGGCAAAATCCCGAATTATGGGGAAGTGCAGAACATCGACGTGGAAATGCAAAACGTCGAATTCACCGGCTCGCCGGCGCACCCGTTCAAGCATCATCACATGGTGCGGACCACCGTCCTGGACCCTGGGGTTCAGGCGCAGCGCGACGTCGCAACACGGCACCAGCTCGGCTGAGGTACGAGAATCGGCGCTGGCGAACAGCGTCACCTCGTGGCCCTGTCGGACAAGTTCTTCGGTCAGATACGAAACAATTCGCTCGGTTCCACCGTAGGTTCGGGGCGGCACGGATTCGGTTAGCGGTGCGATCTGGGCTATTTTCATCTAGAAAATCTTTTCGGCGGCGATCGCCGTCTTTCAAACAAGCTTCGGCGGCAACCAAGACAAGCGAGAGCTTCCCGTTGCGAAGTATTCTATGCAGAGCGCATTTATAGTTGTGCCGTCCGTGCTCCTCCCGTGCAATCAGGTTTCCCTTATTCAACTCCTCTGCATCCAAGAACTGCGATCCACGAGAAATGTTTCACCGGCTCGATAAAAAGACAGAATGAGCTACGCGCCGCCGCCCCGCCGCCCCTGACAGGCAGCCTTTGGATCGCTCGATCACCACCAATTGATCCAGGCGTGCCGGTGCCGAATGGAACATAAAGCCCGGAATTCAGTTAGATAGCTGGATTTGGCTGGAGTACCGCCAGATGCGGAATTCCAGCCGGGCAGGGCACTACCTTGACACGGAGTGAGCGGCTTCGGGCGCATCTCACCGAACTCAGGCACCACCTTGCCGAACTCAGGAGCCATAAACGCTCCTTATGGAGGATGCCATGAACCAGTGGACAAACGCCAGGCTCTGTGACGTAGCCAACCTGATCCTTGGGGCAATTCTGTTCTTCTCCCCCTGGATCTTCACCTTTGCGGCAGGCCCGCAGACGCAGAACGCCCTCGGCAGCGGAATCTTGATTGTCGTGCTTTCGGTTGCCGCCCTCGCAGCATTTGCCGTGTGGGAAGAGTGGGTGAACCTGGTCGTCGGACTGTGGGTTCTCGCATCGCCTTGGGTGCTTGGATTCCAGGCGACCACGGCGATGACCGTGCATGTCGTGATCGGCATTCTGGTCGCCGTGCTGGCGGCGATCGAGCTCTGGATGATGTATCAGAACCCGCCGACCCAGTCCGCCGCCTAACAGGCGCAGCCAGCCAGCGCCCTTTTTTGGGCCTGACGGATCTATCGGTCGTCTGCCGGTCTCTCGGCAACAGCCGCCGGAGGCCGGGCACGCGGCGTTTGTTTGGACGAGAATAGGAAGGATGGCGCATTATGGTCGGTGGCAATCCGCGTTCGACGGCCAGGATTGCGGGACATCCTATTCATCCGATGCTCGTGCCATTTCCGATCGCCTGCTTCGTCGGCACCCTGCTGACGGATCTAGCCTATTGGCGAACAGCGGAGATGATGTGGGCTGACTTCTCCGCTTGGCTGGTTACCGTCGGCGTGATCATGGGCTGCCTAGCAGCGATCGCGGGGCTGATCGATTTCCTGGCCAATCCGCTAATAAGGGCACAGCCCCCCGCCTGGCCGCACGTGCTCGGCAATCTTCTGGCGCTGGCGTTATCCATCATCAACATGCTCGTGCACACCCGCGATGCATGGACCTCCATCGTTCCTACAGGCTTGATCCTCTCGGCGGTTGTCGTGCTCGTCCTCATCTTCACTGGTTGGCTGGGCTGGTCCATGGTGTACAGGCATCACGTCGGAGTGGCGGATTGATGCGCATAGCAAGCTCCATCGGTCATGCCAGGCGCATCGCGGTGTCCGTCCTCGTTTGCACTGCGGCGATCACTCTTGCAGCGTGCAGCGGCAACGACCCGGACCCCAGCAGTCAGATAGGGCCGAATCCAAAACTGCCGGACCCGATCCAATATTTCTTCCCGGCCATGCATCTCGCTTCCGTGGTCGGATGGAAGAGCGACGAGAAGCCGACAGTCGCGCAGGGGCTGCAGATCCAGGTTTTTGCCCACGGCTTGCAGCATCCGCGGTCGCTTTATGTGCTGCCCAATGGCGACGTGCTGGTGGTCGAGTCCAAGGCGCCGGGTGGCGAACCGATCAAACGGCCCAAGGATTTGGTGATGGGCTGGATCGAATCCTGGGTCACCTCGGGCGGCGACAGCGGCCCAAGCAACCGCATTACGCTGCTGCGCGACGCCGATGGCGATGGCAAGCCGGAGCTGACCAGCGTATTCCTCGACCACCTGAGCTCCCCCTTTGGCGTGGCGCTGGTGGGAAGCGATCTCTACGTCGCCAATACCGACTCCATCGTCCGCTATCCCTACAACACCGGTGACACAAAGATCACCGCGCCCGGGACGCCGCTAACCGCCCTGCCCGGCGGCCCGATCGACCACCATTGGACGAAGAGCCTGGTGGCAAGCCCCGACGGCTCGCTGCTCTATGTCGGCATCGGCTCGAACAGCAACGTCGCCGAAAACGGCATCGAGGCGGAGAAGAACCGCGCCGCCATCTGGCAGGTAGACAGGGCCACCGGCCGGTCGCGCATTTTCGCCAGCGGTTTGCGCAATCCAAACGGCCTGAGCTGGGAGCCGCAGACCGGGGCGCTCTGGGCAGTGATCAATGAACGCGACGAGCTCGGCCCCAATCTCGTGCCGGATTATCTGACCTCGGTAAAGGATGGCGGCTTCTACGGATGGCCATACAGCTATTACGGCCAGCATCTCGATCCCCGCGTCATGCCCCAACGTCCGGACCTGGTCGCAAAAGCGATCGTTCCGGATTATGCACTGAGTTCCCACGTCGCCCCTCTGGGGCTGGCCTTCTATGCGGCAACCAGCCTTCCCGAGGCATATCGCGGCGGCGCCTTCGTTGGCGAGCATGGCAGCTGGAACCGCACGCGCTTCAATGGCTACAAGGTAGTTTTCGTACCATTCAGCGGCGGCCGTCCGAGCGGCGTCGCTACCGACGTGGTGACTGACTTCCTGGACAAGGACAACAAGGCGCGCGGCCGGCCTGTCGGCCTGGCTGTCGACAAAACCGGGGCCCTGCTCATCGCCGACGACGTCGGCAACACAGTTTGGCGGGTGACATCTGCCGGCCAATAAAGTGGCTCCACTCCCTTCGTCGAGCTGTCGGTCGAGCAGGTGGAGGGATCCCCGACGATCGCCGTTCCGGTGGTTCTGCTAGGCGCATTCGGCGTGCCCGCCATTGCCGGCTACTCCACGCTGACGATGTTTGCCGCGTGGCCGCATCGGGCGGGTGAGCTGGAAATAGATGAGGGCCTGCCGCTGATCACCGCCGAACCGAAGGACCGCCAGCGCCGCGAAATGGTATTTTTGCCCTTCCCACAGCCGGCTCTAGAATTTTCATCGCAAATCAAGTTATGATGCACTTGGTATTTCCCGGGACGGCTTGCGCCGCTTGGAATACCGGGAGGAACCGGGACATGGCCGTTGCGCTTGTACTCGTTCTGATAGTCGTGGGCTCGGTGTTGTTCCACTTCCTGAGCCCATGGTGGTGGACGCCGATTGCCTCGAACTGGGACTATATCGACAACACCATCATCATAACTTTCTGGATCACCGGTGTCGTCTTCGCCGCCGTGGTTCTTTTCATGGCCTATTGCGTCTTCCGCTTCCGTCATCGGGAAGGCAATCAGGCGGCATACGAACCTGAGAACAGGCGGCTCGAATCCTGGCTGACGGTCGTCACCGCGGTCGGTGTCACCGCTTTGCTCGTTCCAGGCCTGTTCGTCTGGAGCCGGTTCGTTACCGTTCCAAGCGACGCAACCGAGGTCGAAGTCGTCGGCCAGCAGTGGCAATGGAGTTTCCGCCTCCCCGGCAAGGACGGCAAGCTCGGCACATCCGACACTCGCGACGTCAACGCTGAAAATCCACTCGGCGTCATCGCCACCGATGCCAACGGTCAGGACGATGTCGTAGTGGAAGCGGCCGACCTGCACCTCCCGGTAGGCAAACCGGTCAAGATGCTGCTCCGCTCGATCGATGTGCTGCACGATTTCTACGTGCCGGAATTCCGCGCCAAGATGGACATGATCCCGGGCTCGGTCACCTATTTCTGGTTCACTCCGACCAAGACCGGAACCTTCCAGGTCCTGTGTGCCGAACTCTGCGGCCAGGGACATCCGATGATGCATGGCGTGGTCATGGTCGATACTCAGGAAGACTATCTGGCGTGGCTTGGCCAGCAGCAGACTTTTGCGCAGCTGTCCGCGCCCCAGCAGATGGGCTCGGCAGAGTAGGAAACCGGAACGACGGCCCGCCGTCGGGATTGAAGTTAATGCGGCAAGTCCGAACTGTCGGGCTGGCCGAGAAGGGCACGGAGGTGTTCCTATGGTCGATATCACACCTGCAGATGCGGTACCGCCGGCCGAAGTCGCGGAAATGGAACTCTACCATCCGCACAGCTGGTGGACGAAATACGTTTTCTCGCAGGACGCCAAGGTCATCGCCATCCAGTATTCGGCGACGGCGACAGCGATCGGCATGGTCGCGCTGGTGCTATCCTGGCTGATGCGGCTGCAACTCGGCTTCCCCGGCACATTCGACTTCATCACCCCGGAAGCCTACTACCAGTTCATCACCATGCACGGCATGATCATGGTGATCTACCTGCTCACGGCACTCTTCCTGGGCGGCTTCGGCAACTATCTGATCCCGTTGATGGTTGGTGCTCGCGACATGGTCTTTCCCTATGTCAACATGCTGAGCTACTGGATCTATCTGCTCGCCGTGCTGGTCCTGGTGTCGAGCTTCTTTGCGCCCGGCGGACCGACGGGTGCCGGCTGGACGCTCTATCCGCCGCAGGCGATCATGACCGGTACGCCAGGCGGCCAGGACTGGGGCATCATCCTGATGCTTGTCTCGCTGATCCTGTTCATCGTCGGCTTTACCATGGGCGGCTTGAACTATGTCGTGACGGTGCTGCAGGGGCGCACGCGCGGCATGACGCTGATGCGCCTTCCGCTTACTGTCTGGGGTATTTTCACCGCCACCGTCATGGCACTGCTCGCCTTCCCGGCGCTGTTCGTCGCCTGCGTGATGATGCTGCTCGACCGGGCGCTCGGCACCAGCTTCTTCATGCCGGCGATCGTCGAGATGGGCGAACAGTTGCAGCACGGCGGCGGCAGCCCGATCCTGTTCCAGCATCTGTTCTGGTTCTTCGGCCATCCGGAGGTCTACATCGTGGCGCTTCCGGCCTTCGGCATCGTATCCGACCTGATCAGCACCCATGCGCGCAAGAACATCTTCGGCTACCGCATGATGGTCTGGGCCATCGTCGGCATCGGCGCGCTGAGCTTCGTGGTCTGGGCGCACCACATGTATGTCAGTGGCATGCATCCCTATTTCGGCTTTTTCTTCGCCACAACGACATTGATCATCGCCGTCCCAACAGCCATCAAGGTCTACAATTGGGTGCTGACGCTGTGGCGCGGCGACATCCACCTCACCATACCGATGCTTTTTGCCTTGGCCTTCATCGTCACCTTCGTCAATGGCGGGTTGACTGGGCTATTTCTTGGCAATGTCGTCGTCGACGTTCCGCTTTCGGACACGATGTTCGTCGTCGCCCATTTCCATATGGTCATGGGGGTTGCCCCGATCATCGTAATCTTCGGCGCGATCTATCACTGGTATCCGAAGGTCACCGGCCGGATGCTGAACGAGACACTGGGCCGGTTCCATTTCTGGGTCACCTTCCTCGGCGCCTATCTGATCTTCTTTCCCATGCACTATCTCGGCTTGATGGGCGTGCCGCGGCGGTACAACGAATTGACCGACATGACGATCATGACGGAATCGGCCCACCACCTGAACTCGTTTATCAGCATCATGGCTTTTATAGTCGGTTTTGCTCAGATTGTGTTTCTGTTCAATCTCATCTGGAGCATCCGCCATGGCCGTGAGGCTGGCGGCAATCCGTGGCGGGCAACGACGCTCGAGTGGCAGACGCCCGAAACACCGCCCGCCCACGGCAATTTCGGCAAGGATCTGCCGATCGTCTATCGCTGGGCCTATGACTACAGCGTACCGGGAGCCAAGGAGGACTTCATACCGCAAAACGTTCCGGGCTCCTTCGCGCCCTCCAGGGAGCCGGCATGAGCGTAATCCTGGTCTTCCTGCTCGTGATCGCCGGTATTGCCGGGTGGTGGCTTTCCCATCAGCGGCTAATGACGAAGCCGTGGCTCGAGCAAGGTATGACCGGGGATTTTGTCGCTCTGGACCGATCGGCGCTGCCGACCGCAAAGATCGGTCTCGGCGTCTTCCTTGCCGTCGTCGGCTGCCTGTTCGCGCTGTTCACCAGTGCTTACTTCATGCGCATGGCGCTGTCGGATTGGCGGCCGCTGCCCATCCCGCCCCTGCTCTGGCTTAACACCGGCGTACTGGTCTTGAGCAGCATCGCGATACAGTGCGCTTCGCTCGCGGCGCGCAAGGGTCAAGTGGACATGGTCAGGCTCGGCCTCGCCACCGCTGGACTCACGGCGCTCGTCTTCCTGATTGGACAGCTTGTGGCATGGCGGGAACTGAGTGCGGATGGCTATTTTCTGGCATCCAATCCGGCCAACAGCTTCTTCTACCTGCTAACGGGAATGCATGGCCTGCATATACTGGGAGGACTGGTCGGGCTGGGCAGAACGAGCGTCGGCGCCTGGAACGGAGCGCAGCCGCAGCGGCTTCGCCTCAGTGTCGAGCTGTGCGCCATGTATTGGCATTTCCTGCTTTTCGTCTGGCTCGCCATCTTTGCGCTTCTGGCCGGCTGGGCTTCGACTTTAATCGACATTTGCCGAGGGTTGCTGACCTAGGAGGAACGGGCGGATGGCAGAGACGACACTGGCCCACATCGGCCGAACAGAGCCGCGGCCCGCAGGCTGGCAAGGCATCGCCGCCGACTGGTCCTCGGATCAGCGGGCGTTCAAAAACGTGTCCTGGGGCAAGGCCATGATGTGGATCTTCCTGCTCAGCGACACGTTCATCTTCGGCTGCTTCCTGCTCTCCTACATGACCGCGCGTATCTCAACACGTGTGCCGTGGCCCAATCCGAGCGAGGTCTTCGCCCTGCGCATCGGTGGCTCCGACATTCCACTGATCCTTATCGCCATCATGACCTTCGTGCTGATCTCGAGCAGCGGAACGATGGCCATGGCGGTCAATTTCGGCTACCGCCGCGACCGCCGCAAGACGGCAGTGCTGATGCTCTTGACCGCAGCACTCGGCGCGACCTTTGTCGGCATGCAGGCCTTCGAATGGACCAAGCTGATCACCGAGGGCGTGCGGCCTTGGGGCAATCCCTGGGGCGCTGCCCAGTTCGGCGCATCCTTTTTCATGATCACCGGCTTCCACGGCACGCACGTGACGATCGGGGTGATCTTCCTGATCATCGTGGCGCGAAAGGTCTGGCGCGGGGATTACGATGTCGGACGGCCCGGCTTCTTCACCAGCCGAAGGGGCCGCTACGAGAACGTCGAAATCATGGGGCTTTACTGGCATTTCGTCGACCTGGTCTGGGTGTTCATTTTCGCATTTTTCTATCTTTGGTGAGAGGCAGGACATGGCTGAAGCAACCGCAAACGGCCTGGGACAACACGCACTGGACAGCGCCCGTACCCATGATGCGACGACGACCGGCGTTACCCCGGCGGAGGTTCATCAGGAGCACCCGATCAAGCTCTATCTGGTGGTCTGGGCGTGGTTGTTCATCCTCAGCACCTGCTCCTATCTGGTCGACTATTTCGGTCTCCACGGCTATCTCAGATGGTCGCTGATCCTGATCTTCATGATCCTCAAGGCAGGACTGATCGTCGCCATCTTCATGCACATGGCCTGGGAACGGCTGGCACTGGCATATGCAATTATTCTGCCGCCGGTGCTGGTTCTGGTGTTCGTGACGATGATGGTCTTCGAAGCGGACTACACGCTTCTCACCCGAATGGCGTTTTTCGGGGCCGGGCCCTGACATGCAATCCGGATCCGGGCCGTCCGGTCCTGGAGCCTTCGCCTTGAAACAATCCACGGCTGGTCCATTTCTGTTGGTATCGGAAACGACAGGCGATGCCGGCGTTTCCACATGCGTCGCGAACACCAGCAAGGGGCGCCCAAGATGACCATCGCAACCAGACTGAAGGACTTCATCGATAGGAAAGGAATTTCCTACGACACCGTCGAGCATCACCGCACGGCGACAAGCAGACAATCCGCCATTGCGGCACATGTGCCTGGCAGCATAATGGCCAAATCGGTGGTCGTTCACCACGATCGTGGCTACGCGCTCGCCGTGGTTCCAAGCACGCACAGGATAGAACTCGCGACATTGCAGGATGTCATGGAGAAGCCTCTTGGACTTGCCTCCGAAGACGAGGTGGTCTCGTTGTTCGGCGATTGCGATGTCGGCGCTGTGCCACCGATCGGCGCTGCCTATGATGTGCCAGTGGTCCTCGATGAAAGCCTCGGCGACGCTCCCGAAATCTATTTCGAGGGCGGTGATCATAGGACGCTGGTGCATGTGAGCGGCAGGGATTTTCGCGACCTGACAAAGGACGCGCGCCAGGCCCGTTTCAGCCACCCGGCGTATTGAAAGCTCTGCCCCACCTGCCCGCACCGGCACTTTCACCGGTGCGCGCAGGGCTGGTTTTTTTCAGCTCACGGTCTGGTGGCCGGCGGCGATTCCACAACTTTCCGATAGACATGCCAGGTCGCATGACCAAGGATCGGCAGCACGACTGCCAACCCGGCGAACACTGGCAGCGAGCCGACGATCAGGGCGACGGCGACGATAAGGCCCCACACGGCCATCACGATCGGGTTGGCCAGGACAACGCGCACCGAGGTGTGGATGGCTTCGTAGGCGCCGACATCGCGGTCGAGCAACAACGGGAATGCGACGACCGTGGTGCACAACACAACCGCGGCGAACACGAAGCCGATGGCGTGACCCAGGATGATGAGCGTCCAGCCGCGTCCCGTGGCGAATATTTCACTGATGAAGCTGGACAGCGATTGCGGCGGCGCCGGGCCGAACAGGGTCTGGTAGAATATCTGGGCCGTCAAAAGCCAGGCGACAAAGATCGCAAGCAGCATGACGCCGACCGCTGCAATAGCCGGCAGTGCAGGAGAACTCCTGACCTCAAAGGCGTGCCTCCACGAGGCGTCGAGCCCGGCTTCCCGTCGCCGGCTGATCTCATAGAGGCCGATCGCCGCGAACGGACCAATCAGTGCAAAGCCGGACACAAGCGGAAACAGCAATGGCAGCGTGTTGTTACCTGACGTCCAGACAGCAAGCACGACACCCGCAATCGGATAGATCAGGCAGAGAAAAACGATGTGCGACGGCTTGACCATGAAATCATCGACGCCACGCCTGAGCGCATCAAAAAGATCGGAGACACCGATTTTTCGAATTCTGGTGTGTTCCAGCGTCTCGCTGGCGCCTGCTATTACGTGAAAGCTTGCCATGACCATTCCTCCAGACCAGGTCCGGTAAGGTCGCGTTTTACGGTGCTGCCGTTCCGCATGATTGGCCCACGCAAACCGCGACCTGCACCATGATCAATATACTCTCATGCGGGGGACTTGTCGCGCTTTGTAGGAAGGCCCGGGAGTAAGAGGTCCCGGGTAGCCTGACTAGCTACGGACGCCGTTCTTCGATATGCTCTTCTAGTCGAAGGTGAAGGTCATGGACGGAAGGACAGTTCTCATACTCGGCCTTGGCGTCGTTATTCTGCTGTTGCTGGGATTTTGTGCTCTGCCAATGTGATGTTTTGAGCCGGGTCAATAGTCGGCTGAAGCGATCACTCGCATTACAATGGTGTCGGCAAGCAACGCTGCAAATATTGCGAAAAGATAGACAATCGAATACGCAAACAGCGCCTTTGCCGGCTTCATCTCCTTGTCGGCGACGAGAACCTTCCAGGCCTGCCAAATGAAACCTGCACCCAACGCGGCTGAAGCAGTGCCGTAATATCCGCTCGCGAAGCCGAGGCCCCAAGGGAGCACGCCGATTGGCGCCAAGAGCAGCGAATAGGCGAAGATTTGTTTTCTGGTCGAGTGCTGGCCGGCCACATTCGGCATCATCGGGACCCCAGCCGCGGCATAGTCACCGACCTTGAAAAGGGCCAGCGCCCAGAAATGAGGCGGCGTCCAGAGGAAAATGATCAGAAACAGGATGAGACTTTCAATGCCGATTGCGCCGGTTGCAGCAACCCACCCGATCACCGGAGGAAGGGCGCCTGCCGCGCCGCCTATGACGATATTCTGTGGCGTCGAGCGCTTCAGCCACATCGTGTAGATAACGACATAGAAAAAGATGGTGAACGCCAACAACGATGCGGCGAGCCACCCCACCAGCACGCCGAGCGTCATGACCGACAGTGCGGAAAGCACCAGACCGAAGCTGAGAGCTTCGGCAGGCGTGACGCGACCGGACGGAATTGGTCGCTTGGACGTGCGAGACATCAAGGCGTCTATGTCTGCGTCGTACCACATATTGAGCGCGCCGGCGGCTCCCGCTCCAACCGCGATTGCGCCGATGGCAATTAAGGCGATAACTGGATTCATCACGCCGGGCGCCATCATCAGGCCGACGAAGGCAGTAAACACGGCGAGCGCCATGACGCGTGGTTTCAAAAGCGCAAAGAAATCACCCGCCGTCGCCTCCGAGAGGCGGATGCCGGTATCCTTGAGACGGCTTTCTTCAGTCGACATTCAGACGACCACCGATGGGAATGGCAGCCTAGCCGGCCAATGTCTTTTTTGCAACGAGTCGCCCTCCCCACCGACACTGCCGGCAGATTGCGGCCGAGGCTATGCCTCGACCTGTTTGCTATACCAAGATCCGGCGGAAGAGCCGGGCTATTTGGAGAATTGCTTCAGATAAGCAATGACATTGGCGACGTCCTCGTCCTTCTTGAGGCCGGGGAATGCCATCTTGGTTCCTTTGACCATCGCCTTGGGATCGTGAAGGTAGGTCGTCAGCGTGGCCTCATCCCATTTGACGCCGGACTTGCCGGCCTCGGTCATGGCCTTGGAATAGCTGAACCCTGGATGCGTGCCGGCCGTTCGGCCGATGACGCCGTTCAAGGACGGGCCGACCTTGTTCTGATCCTTGTCCGCGATATGGCAGACCTTGCATTTGGCGAAGACCTTCTCACCCGCCGCGGCATCCTGTGCCCGCGAGGGGCTGGCAATGACGGTGGCGACGGACATGATGACAAAAAACACAAAGGCACGCATGGCATTTCCTCCCTGATCGCCAATTTGCCCTGGCTGACCTGCACAGGCCGACATTTAGTCCGCTGGCATGCGCTCTTGAATGGCAGAACGGATATCCACTGCCTGGGGTTGCGGCACCTACATACCACAGAACCCGGCCGGCAGATAGAGTTCGGCCGTGCCAAGGTTTAATGCGGACAATCTGCTCAAGGCAATTTGGTGTTGCAGCTGGCGGCGATCCGGCCGATCGCCTCTTCAACTCCGGTGAGGTCAAACTCGGCTTTGCCGCGCCCCGACAGCAGCCCGAACCGCCAGGACAGCAGCAGCCGGTCCGCGGCAATCAGTCGCCTGATGCCGTCGGCACCGTCGCGGACCAGCATCCTGCTGCGCGGGCCGACCGACCAGCTTTCGTTGAGCTTGCCGGATTGGCCGACAGTCACTGACATGGCGATGGTTCGGCTCGCGGAAACGGTGTCGCTCAGCTGCAGCCATTCGCTCCAACGCGGTTCGCCGGCGGTCCGGCACGCGATCGTCAAAACCGGGCTGTAGCTCAATGCGCCGCCGCCGGTGATGAGCTTGTTGGTCGCGTAAAGCGAGGCGGTGACAAGGCCATCGCTGCTCTTGTCGAACCGCCAGTTGTCGAGAACCGTATCAGCCTGGGCAATGCCACAGACCGACGCAAGCAGGAACGCCGCCGCCACGCTTCCGATACCGAAGAACTGTCTCAACGATGCCTCCAACAACCGCTGCGGTCAGCAACCCAGCGCAGATAATCATCAAAGCTTCATATCGCTACCTCGAGCGCCAGATGCGTGAAATCCGTTGCGTCTGCGCCACAACGAAAAAGGCCGCCTCGAGAAGGCGGCCTTTCGGAATTCAGCAGAGACGTTATTCAGCGTCCTTGGCGGCCTTCTTCTTCGGCGCGGCCTTTTTCTTCGGCTCTTCAGCGTCGTCGTCGGCCTTCTTGGTGTCCGCTTTTTTCGCAGCCGCCTTCTTCGCCGGCTTGGCCTTGGTTGTCTCCGTATCCTCCTCGTCGGCCAGCAGCTCTTCCTTGCTGACCTTGACGTCGGTGACCGAAATCTGGCCGAGCAGATGGTCGACCACCTTCTCTTCGAACATCGGCGCGCGCAACGTGTTCAGCGCTTCGGGATTGTTGCGATAGAATTCGAAGGCCTCCTGCTGCTGGTTGGCCGGATAGCGACGCACCTGCTCGAAGAGGCCGCGCTGCAATTCCTCGTCCGTCACCGTGACGCCGGCCTTCTCGCCGATTTCGGCGAGAACCAGGCCGAGACGCACGCGGCGCTCGGCAAGCCGCATGTATTCTGCACGCGCTTCTTCTTCCGTCGTCTCTTCGTCGGCAAAGGTCCGCCCGGCAGCTTCGAGATCGCGATTGACCTGGTTCCAGATGTTGTTGAACTCGGCCTCGACTAGCTTGGACGGCGCCTCGAACGAGTAGGCAGCGTCGAGCTGGTCGAGCAACTGCCGCTTGACTTTCTGGCGCGTTATCGAGCCGAACTGGTTCTCGATCTGACCGCGCACCACCTCGCGCAGGCGCTCCAGCGATTCAAGGCCGAGATTTTTGGCCATCTCGTCGTTGATCTCAAGCGCGCCGGGCTTCGACACTTCCTTGACCGTCACGTCAAAAGTGGCTTCCTTGCCGGCCAGATGCGCCCCCTGGTAGTTTTCCGGGAAGGTAACCGTGACCTGCTTCTCGTCGCCGGCCTTGCTGCCGACCAGCTGGTCCTCGAAGCCGGGGATGAATTCCTTCGAGCCGAGCACCAGCGGCTGATCGGTGCCGGCGCCGCCGCCGAAGGCTTCGCCGTCGATCTTGCCGACATAATCGATGGTCACACGGTCGCCTTCGGCGGCCTTGCCGGTTTTCGGCTCGTAAGTGCGGGCGGATTCAGCGACACGCTTGACCTGCTCGTCGATCTCTTCATCCGGCACGTCGAACACCTGGCGCGTCACCTTGATGTCGGAGAAATCCTTGATCTCGATCGGCGGAATGACCTCATAGTTCAGGCGGAACTCGAAATCGGCACCGCCTGCCAGGATCTTCTCGGCTTCCTTCTCGTCCTCGGTCATGATCACTTCGGGCTGCATGGCGGCCTTTTCGCCGCGCCCGGTGATGATCGAACGGGTCGAATCATTGAGGATCTCGTTGACCACTTCGGCCATGAACGACTTGCCGTAGACTTTGCGCAGATGCTGCACCGGCACCTTGCCGGGGCGGAAGCCGTTGATGCGGACCTTGTTCCTGGCATCGGAGAGCCGCGCCATCAGCTTGGCTTCCATGTCACCGGCCGGCACGGTGATCTTGATCTCGCGCTTGAGACCGGAGTTGAGCGTTTCGGTGACCTGCATCATAAAACCTTTGTTTCCACCAATGAGGCCGTCAAACGGCCCCTGCCGTTTACAGCCTGCCGGTATGATCTTGCCGGGAATGGCTTTTGGTGCGGGACTTGGCGATCTGTCCGCTCAACGCGGCACAAATCCTCCAGAAATACGCTCCAAAACGTGAATAAGTCTTTGTTTTTCCTACTTCTTATCACATTCTGCAGAAGCGGATCGTCGCGTCCCGTCACATTCGACACGCCTTTTGTCACAGGCGACGCTGATTTTCAACCATCTTTGCATTCCGGCCAAGGATACCGATATCAGCCCTGACATTGACAGAATGATGGCTACATGGGATTGGCCGGGCAATGCGGATGTGGCGGAATTGGTAGACGCCCTGGATTTAGGTTCCAGTGCCGAAAGGCGTGGGGGTTCGAGTCCCTTCATCCGCACCACCCTTCGCTCTTCGAGCTTGGGGTGGCAGGCCACTCGAAGCTCCTCCGAAGCCTTGGCGCAGGAGATCATTGCCAAGGCCGTGGCGCGATCTAGTAAAGCGGCTCCTCGAACAGTGTCTTGTCGCCATCCACCAGCGCCTTGATCTGCGCCGTGCCGTTGGCCGCAATCGCCACCCGGATGCCGAACGGCCGCACCCGCATATCGTTCTGGATCGCCATCCCCTCGCCTTCCGGCAGATAGAAGCGCTCGATGCCGTACTCCGGCGCGATCGTCGTTGCTCCCTGGCCGATATTCCAGCCCTCGGAGACGTGTCCGACGATATCGGCTTCATCGGATGCTGCCGGCGCCGGCGCTTGCCCGAACCAGGCCGCGGTCGGGCCCCAATAGCCATCGGCGCCCTGCTTCAGCCTGACCACGATCGACGTTTCCTCGCTGGAAAGCTTGCCGGCCGGAATGTTGCCGATCAGTTTCACCGGTATGCGCGAAATATCGTAGCCGAGCAGAATGTAGTCACCGCGCAAGAGATCGCGCGGATCGATCGGCTCGACCTTGAGCAGGACCTGCTTGCCATCGCGCAGGATCGCCGCGCGTCCGGCGATGATCCAGCTCAGAAAGCCGATCTGGACGAGCGCCAGGACCAGCGCCGAGATGATCAGTCTTTTGCCGGTCATCATGCCGCCGCTCCTGTCATGTTCGAGGCGTTCATGCGCCTTTCTATGCGGATGATAATGAAAGCAAGAACGGCGAGCAGCACCGCCGCCGCAAGGAAGAAGCCTGCCGTGTCGAGCATTGATTGCAGCATCACCACATAGATGATGGCGAGTTCGAAGGCGAAGCCCGCATAGGCAACCCAGCGCAGTCCCCGGCTCTCGCGGCCGCCCAGCACGATCGCCGCGATGATGCCGGCCAGCGCAACAGCCGAGGCAATGGCGAAGCCGCTATTGTAGCTGCTTTCATCCGCCAGTTCGAATTGGATCATCGCCAGTCCGGTGAGAAAGCCGATCAGCGCGTGCAAGGGCAACCTGCCGCCGAGTTGCAAAACCCTCTCGACCGGCCCGGCAGCAAAGATCGCAGCGGTAAAAAGCAGCACCGACGCGGCAACGAGCGGGATGGCGACTTGCAGCGTGTCGTATTCCATGGCCAACAGCACGAGGTAGAAAAGGACCGACAGGATGATCAGGTGGCGCGCCGCCTGGCTGCGCGTCCAGAACGAAACGGCGAACAGTATTAGCGCCATGACCACGAAGAGATGCGGAAATTCCGTGCGCCGGAAGTAGTCGAACCCTCTCAGGAACAGCCAGGCATCGGCGATGCCGACGGCAGCGACGGTCAGTGGGTTTGAGCGCAGCGCCACCGCCGCCAGCGCCGTGCCGGCCCCCCAGGTGATCAAGGCCGAGGCCTCGTCGCCCGACAAATGATACATCTGGCCGATCAGCGCGATCGAACCGCCGAATGCCGCCGCCGCGACGATCCACAGTGCTTCGCCGATCGCCGCATGGTCGCGCATCTTCAACACCGCGCCGCCGACATAGCCGGCAAGGATAACGGCAAAAAGTGCCGCGACCCGCACCAGCCGCGGGATGACTTCCCAGTTGGCGGCGATGAAGATCAGGATAGCCGCGCCGAACAGCAGCGCCGCCATCATCGCCAGGATCGAGCCGAAACTCAGCGATTTGCGTTCGTTTGCCTCGACGTCGCGCGTTAGAGCCTCGGCTGTCGGCGCGTCGATCAGGCCGGCCTGCTGCCATCGCGCGATATCCGACCTGACCCGTGACGAATAGCTCGCCATGCCCCTCCCCCTTTCCTTGGTTCTTTTAGCTCGTCCGGCCAAGCGTTTGACCTAACGGCATTTTCCGATCTGGGCGGAAAACTGGACGCGCGCTAATGCTGCATTGCACAATTTGCATTGCTGCCATGCACCAATAGCGCTTTCAAATCGATATGACCCCACCTATTTTCACGGTGCACACAAAGACGGAATGATCCGAAAGAAAGACGAAACGAGACTACCATGAACCTGATCCGCAACTATCGCAACTGGCGCCGCTATAGGGACACCGTGTCCGAGCTGAGCCGCCTGAGCACCCGTGAACTGACCGATCTCGGCATCAGCCGCAGCGACATTCACTACGTCGCCCGCAAGGCGGTCTAATCCTTCGGGCCGCAAATGGCCCGAACCAGTTTTGAAAAGAGAACGACAATGAACCTGATCCGCAACTATCGTAACTGGCGCGTCTACCGCGAGACGGTTACCGAGCTGGGTCGCCTGTCGAACCGCCAGCTCAACGATCTCGGCATCGTCCGCGACGAGATCAAGATGGTCGCTCGCAGGGCGATCTAACAACAAGAATTTCGCCAGGGTCGACCTCCTCCCCGACCCTGACGGATACGGTCAGCCTTCACCTCCTCCCGAGGGTTGACCACAAAAACGGCGCCCGCCGGACCTCCTCCCCCGGCGGGCGCTGTTTCTAAAAAGGGTTTCGCGCCCTTTCAAATGGCGAAAGGAATTTCGTCAAAGCCGACCTCCTCCCCGGCGATGACGAATACGGTCGATCTTCACCTCCTCCCGAGGATCGACCAACAAAACGACACCCGCCGGACCTCCTCCCCCGGCGGGTGTTGTTGTTTTGGGGCGGCTTCCCCCGTCAGCCATTCTCCCGCGTGGCAATTGCAATCCTTGCGCCAAGCGACTATTTCGGCGCTCATGGACAAGAACCCCATTCACGTTATCGGCGGCGGTCTCGCCGGCTCCGAAGCCGCCTGGCAGGCGGCCGAAGCCGGCGTTCCAGTTGTCCTGCATGAAATGCGTCCCGTCCGCGGTACCGACGCGCACAAGACCGACGGGCTGGCCGAGCTCGTCTGTTCCAACTCCTTCCGCTCCGACGATGCGCAAACCAATGCCGTCGGCCTGCTGCACGCCGAAATGCGGCTGGCCGGTTCGCTGATCATGAGCGCCGGCGACGCGCATCAGGTGCCGGCCGGCGGAGCGCTGGCCGTCGACCGCGACGGATTTTCCGAAGCGGTCACCAGAAAGCTCGAAGCGCACCCGCTCATCACCATTCGTCGCGAGGAAGTGCCCGGCCTGCCGTCGGCGGACTGGGACCAGGCGATCGTTGCCACCGGCCCGCTGACGGCGCCTTCGCTCGCCCAATCGATTGCGGAAGCAACCGGCGCCGACGCGCTCGCCTTTTTCGATGCCATCGCGCCGATCGTCCATTTCGACACGATCGATATGGATATCTGCTGGTTCCAGTCGCGCTACGACAAGGTCGGTCCCGGCGGCACCGGCAAGGATTACATCAACTGCCCGATGGATAAGGAGCAGTACCTTGCCTTCGTGCAGGCGCTGGTCGACGGCCAGAAAACCGAATTCAAGCAATGGGAAGGCACGCCCTATTTCGACGGCTGCCTGCCGATCGAGGTGATGGCCGAGCGCGGCGTCGAGACATTGCGCTACGGGCCGATGAAGCCGATGGGACTGACCAATGCGCATAATCCGTCTGTAAAGGCGTATGCCGTCGTCCAGCTCCGCCAGGACAATGCGCTGGGCACGCTCTACAACATGGTCGGCTTCCAGACCAAGCTGAAGCATGCCGAGCAGGTGCGCATATTCCGCACCATCCCCGGGCTGGAACACGCCGAGTTCGCCCGCCTCGGCGGCCTGCACCGCAACACCTATATCAATTCGCCGACGCTGCTCGACGCGTCGCTGCAGTTGAAGTCGCGGCCCGGCCTGCGCTTTGCCGGCCAGATCACCGGCTGCGAGGGCTACGTCGAGAGCGCCGCCATCGGCCTGCTCGCCGGGCGCTTTGCCGCCGCCGAAAGGCTTGGCCATGCGCCGTCGCTGCCGCCCTTGACCACCGCCTTCGGCGCCTTGCTCAACCACATCACCGGCGGCCATATCGTTTCAGACGATGAGCCGGGAAAGCGCTCCTTCCAGCCGATGAACGTCAATTTCGGCCTGTTTCCGCCGGTGGACGCGCCGAAGATCGAAGGCAAGCGGCTGCGCGGCAAGGACAAGACGGTTGCCAAGCGGCACGCGGTGACATCGCGCGCGCTCGCCGACTGCCGCGAATGGCTGGGGCTGCCTTTTCGGGCGGAAGCGGCGGAATAACGGTCGGGTTGGCTACGCGGCAGCCTCTATGCGACCGGCCAGCCCCGCGTCGCGCGCCGGAACAAGAGCCAATGCCGGCGCAAGACAGAGAGCCGCGCCACCTCCTTGACAGGCGAGCGGCGGGCGCGCTCCATTTTGTCGAGATAGGCGCCCGAAAGAGCCAGCGGCAGAAACGCCGGGCGCAGCGAAACCGGTAGAGCGGACGCCCCCTGCTCGAAGGCGGAAAGATGTTCCCGTGCCAGCGCGATTATCGCGGCAGCGGCGCGTTCCGCGCCCGGCCCGCCGTCACCTGTAACGAATTCTTCCGGCGAGGATCCCGCCGCCGCCAAAATATCGGCCGGCACAAAGCACTGTCCCCGCTCGCGATGTAGCGGCAGCAGAAGCAGCAGACCGGTCATCGCCTGCGCACAACCTGCCCTGCCGGCAAGCTCGGCAAAGCGCGGTGCTTCGACCGGATCGAGCACCATCGCCGCAAGCTGGATAAGTGCTGCGGCAGTCTCGCCGCAATAGCCTTCGAGGTCGGTGCGCGACGGCATCGGGTCGTCATAGAGATCGAAGATGCGCGCTTCGAGCATGTTTTCGAAAGCGGCCTTGGGCAGATGGTGGGCGGAAATAGTCGCCTTCAGCGCGTCCGCCACGGGATGGCCGACCTCAGCCCCATCCTCTTCGACTGCGATGACGTCGCGCCACCATTGCAGCCGCACCTCGCCCGGCAGCGCCTCGTGGATGCGGTCGCGTATGCCGGCAATTTCGGCGTTGAAGGCATAGAGCGAAAACAGCGCGTCCCGCTTGTCTTCGGGCGCGTAGAGCGCGGTCAGGTAGCGGTCATGATCAGCGGCGCGCACCGTCTCCATGACGAGTTTGGTGTTTTCGGCCACGTCAGTCGACGGCGATGAGTGCTGCGGCCACCGCGCGGTCTTCAGCCAGCAGCACATTGTAGGTCCGCACAGCCGCCCCGGTCGACATCGGATCGGCGGAAATGCCGGCATCCTTCAGCGCGGCACGCAGCGCGGCCGGCAACGGCCTCAGATCCTTGCCGCTGCCGACCAGCAGGATCTCGACCTTGTCTGCCTCGTTGAACAGCTTGGCGAAATCCGCTGCCGTCAGCGCCAGCGGATCGGCCGGCTCCCAGCCATAGATGCCCGAAGGCAGGCACAGCAGCGAGCCGCGATGCGACATGTCGGCAAAGCGGAAACCGCCATTGCCGTAAGCCTCGATCGGTGCGCGGCCGGGGAAATGCGCCTCGCGGATGACGATACCCTTGGCCACTTTTGAGGCAAGCCGTCAGGTGGCTATGGCTTTGCCGCCGCCCACCGGCTTTTCCTCGTCCGACGCTGTGGCCTGCGGCCGCAGCTTGAACAGGATAAGCAGTGGCGCGGCGATAAAGATCGACGAATAGGTGCCGAACACGACGCCGAACAGCATGGCCATGGTGAACGAGCGGATCACCTCGCCGCCGAACAGCACCAGCGCCAGCAGCGCCAGGATCGTCGTCACCGAGGTCAGCGTCGTCCTCGACAGCGTCTCGTTGATGGCATTGTTCAGCAGTTGCGGCAGCGGCATTCGCTTGTATTTTCGCAGATCCTCGCGAACACGGTCATAGACGACAATCGTGTCGTTGAGCGAATAACCGATGATGGTAAGGATCGCCGCCAGCGACGACTGGTTGAATTCGAGGCCGGTGAGGACGAAGAAGCCGATCGTCATGACCACGTCGTGAACGGTCGCAACGATGGCGCCGACCGCGAACTGCCATTCGAAGCGGAACCAGACATAGATCAGGATGCCGAGCAGCGCGACCAGCATGGCAATGGTGCCTTGCTTGGCAAGCTCGCCCGAGACCGTCGGCCCGACCACTTCGACGCGGCGGAAATCATACTGGTCCTGCAGCTCGCCGCGCACCTTGTCGATGACGGTCTGCTCGGCATTCTCGCCGCCCTCCTGGGTACCGACGCGGATCAGAACGTCGTTCGGCTCGCCGAATTGCTGAACCTGCACCTCGCCGATATTGAGTTCCGTCAGCCTGCCGCGGATGTCGGCCAGATCGGCATTGCCGGCCTTGGACTGCACCTCGATCAGCGAGCCGCCCTTGAAATCGATGCCGTAATTGATGTCGATGGTCATGAAGCCGATGACCGACAGCACCGAAAGCACGCTCGACAGCGTGAACGTCCAGCGGCGGATGCCCATGAACGGAATTTTCGTTCCCGGCGGAATGAAGGTCACCGGCGCGCGTGGCAACTCCTTCGGACGGGCCCGGCGAAGCCAGATCGACACCAGCAGGCGGGTGAAGGTGAAGGCGGTGAAGACCGTGGTCAGGATGCCGATGGCATAGGTGACGGCAAAACCCTTCACCGGCCCGGTGCCGAGGTAGAACAGCACCACGGTGGCAATCAGCGAAGTGACGTTGGAATCGACGATGGTCGCCAGCGCCTTGCTGAAGCCGGTATCGATCGCCTGGATCACCGAGCGGCCGGCACGTCGCTCCTCGCGAATACGCTCATAGATCAGCACGTTCGAATCGACCGCCATGCCGATGGTCAGCACGATACCGGCGATACCCGGCAAGGTCAGCGTCGCGCCAAGCAGCGACAGCAGCCCGACGATCATCGCGACATGCACCGCCAGCGCGATGTTGGCGAGGAAGCCGAGGAAACCGTAGGCGACGAACATGAACGCCACGACCAGGATCGAGCCGATGATGCCGGCGACCTTGCCGGCATGGATGGAGTCCTGGCCGAGGCCAGGGCCAACCGTGCGCTCCTCGATCACGGTGAGCGTCGCCGGCAAGGCGCCGGCGCGCAGCAGCACGGCGAGATCGTTGGCGCTCTCGGCAGTGAAATTCCCCGATATCTGGCCGGAACCGCCAGGGATCGGTTCGTTGATCCGCGGCGCCGAAATCACCTGATTGTCGAGGATGATGGCAAACAGCTTGCCGACATTCTGCGCTGTCGCCTGGCCGAACCGCTGCGCCCCCTTGGAATCGAAGCGGAACGAAACCACCGGCTCATTGGTCTGCGAGTTGAACGTCGCCTGGGCATCGACGAGGTTTTCACCCGAAACGATGACGCGGTTCTCGATCAGATACGGAACCGGCGGATCGTCCTGCGAATACAGCACCGAGGACCCCGGCGGCGGACGGCCGTTCAGCGCATCCTGCACCGGCATCGATTGGTCGACCATCTGGAAGGTCAGCTTGGCGGTCTGGCCGAGAATTTCCTTCAGCCGTTGCGGGTCCTGCAAACCAGGCACCTGCACAAGGATGCGGTCGTCGCCTTGCCGCTGCACGATCGGCTCGGTCGTTCCCAGTTCGTTGACACGACGGCTGACAACCTCGATCGACTGGGTCAGCGCCGTCGACGTACGGTATTTGATGCCGGCATCGGTGACGGTGAATTTAAGCAGGCCGGCCTCGGAATCATCCAGGGTCATCTCCTGGATGGACCCGCCGCTGAACAGGCCGGCCGCCACCGGATTGGTCAACGGCTTCAGTGCGTTCTTGGCGGCGTCGATCTGTGCGGGATCGGTGATGCGGACCTGCACCGTGCGCCCCGACCCGGCAAGGCCGGTATAGCCGATCTTGGCATCGCGCAGCAGCGTCCTGATTTCGTCGCGCGTCGTCTCCAGCCGATCCTTGATCAGATCGTTCGGATCCATCCTGAGCAGGATGTGCGAGCCGCCCTGCAGGTCGAGGCCGAGCGTCATCTGCCGCTTCGGCACCCAACTGGGCAGTTGGGCCAACGTGCTTGCCGAGAAAAGATTGGGCGCAGCGAGGACCACTGTGGCGGCCACGGCCAGCCAGATCAGGATCATCTTGAAGCGCGAAAAATAGAGCATTGGTTATCGTCCGTTCAGGCGTACAAGCGGCTGCGTTCCGCCTTCAATTCGGTTATTTCTTGGCGTTCTGGTTTGCCACCGGCTCGCCCTTGACGCGTACGTCGGCGATCGTCGAGCGCAGCGCCGTCACCTTGGTGCCGCCGCCAAGGTCGATCTCCAGCTCGTTATCGTCGATCACCTTGGTCACCTTGCCGACCAAGCCGCCGCCGGTGACAACGGTATCGCCGCGACGAACCGCCGCCAGCATCTCGCCGCGCTTCTTTAGCTGCGTGCGCTGCGGCCGGATGATCAGAAAATACATGATCACGAAAATCAGAGCAAACGGCACGATCTGGATAAACATTGCGGACGAGTCCCCGCCGATGCCTTGGGCGTATGCCGGTGTCACGAACATCGAGGTACTCCTGAATTTTAAAAACAGCCGCCTTAACCGTTCTGGGAATTTGACGGCCCCGCCAAATTTGGCCGGAATATAGTCGGTAACGTTGCCAATGCAACTGCGCCGCCGGGCAAATCGGCTGCTTTTCCGGCCTGGTGAGCCGTGTTAGAGGGTGATCCCGAAAAGCGACGCTCGGTTTCCGCAAAAGATCATGCCCGAACAAATGCTTGGGACGAGTTTCGAAACCGCTGAAATCAGGTAGGTTGGCCTGCCGCACCATCCCGAAAGCGAAACAAAAAAGACAAGAGATGACCGACAGCACCATCGATACCCTGAGCCAGAAGCTCGACCGCCTGATCGAGGCGGTCGCTCGCCTCGCCCCGCCGCCGGTGCCGCAAACCGACCTGGGCGAGGCCGATTGCTTCGTCTGGCAGGCCGATCCCGGCTATCTGGAGCCGGTGCTCAAGGTCAACCGCGTCGACATCGGCCTGATCCGCGGGGTCGACCGCGTCCGCGACATATTGGTCGACAACACCGAGCGCTTCGCGTCAGGCTATGCCGCCAACAACGTGCTGTTGTGGGGCGCGCGCGGCATGGGCAAATCGTCGCTGGTCAAGGCGGTGCACGCCGCGGTCAACGCTTCGGCCAAGCTCGACCTGCCGCTCAAGCTTATCGAGATCCATCGCGAAGACATCGACACGCTGCCGAAGCTGATGGGACTGCTGAAGGCGGCACCCTTCCGCTTCATCCTGTTCTGCGACGACCTGTCATTCGACCATGACGACACGTCCTATAAATCGCTGAAGGCAGCGCTTGAAGGCGGCGTCGAGGGCCGCCCGGCCAACGTCATCTTCTACGCCACCTCGAACCGGCGGCATCTGTTGCCGCGCGACATGATCGACAATGAGCGCTCGACGGCGATCAATCCGTCCGAAGCGGTCGAGGAAAAGGTTTCGCTGTCGGACCGTTTCGGCCTGTGGCTTGGCTTCCACAAATGTTCGCAGGACGAATATCTCGATATGATCGACGGCTATGTCCGCCATCACGATCTCGCCATCGATCCCGAGATGCTGCGCGCCGAGGCGCTGGAATGGGCGACGACGCGCGGCAGCCGTTCGGGCCGCGTCGCCTGGCAGTTCACCCAGGATCTGGCAGGCCGGCTCGGCAAGCCGCTCAAGGATTAGCCGCTCAACGACTAACAGCAGAAGAAGCCCGCACCTTGCGGAGCGGACTTCCTCGGCGGGCTGAAGGTCAGGTGGCCCGCAAATCGCTTTCGTCATCTATTCGAGATAGGTCGAAGGATCGACCGGCGCCGAGTTCTTGCGCACTTCGAAATGCAGTTTCGGCGAGTCGGTGGTGCCGCTCATGCCGGACAGGGCGATTTCCTGGCCGCGCTTGACCTTCTGGCCGCGCTGCACCTCGATCGAGCTGGTGTGGCCGTAGACGGTGACCAGGCCGTTTTCGTGACGCACCAGCACTGTGTTGCCGAATTCCTTGAGGCCGTCACCGGCATAGATGACGACGCCGTTTTCAGCTGCCTTGACCGGCGTCCCCTCGGGCACGGCAATGTCGACGCCGTCCTTGCCGCCGCCGAAGCTTGAGATCACGCGGCCGCGCACCGGCCAGCGCATCTTGCCGATGCCCGTTGCGTCCGGCGCCACCGCGTCGTCGTCCTCGGCCTGCTGGATGACTTTCGCGTCCTTCTTTGGCGGCGTGTAGGAGGCGAGCGTCTGCGTCGGCGTGGCCTTGGCAGGCGGCTGGGTGGTGGCCGTCGTCACCGGATCGACCTTTGCCGGCTTCGCACCGGCGACAACAGCGGTTCCGCCTGCCGGCACTTTCAGGGTCTGGCCGATCTTGAGCAGTCCATCCTGCATGCCGTTCGCCTGCTTCAACGCGACGACGCCGACGCCGGTCTTTCGGGCGATGGCCGACAGCGTATCGCCTTGCTGAACCGTGTAGGTGCCGCCGGCACCGGCTGGCTTGGCCGTCGCCGAAGCCACTTTGGGCGCGGCCTTTCCATCCTTCGGCTGGCTCGCGGCAGCCGAGGCGTCCACCTGCGCGGCAGACTTGCCTTCCCTGAGCTTCGGTTGCTGCGGCAGCACGGCCACCTTCTCCGGCGCGTCGGCCGGCTGGTCGTGCCTGGTGCCGTTCGCGGGCTTGGCGTCGGCGACTTTCGGCGTGGCGCCGTTGCTCGAATACGCATAGGCCGGGATGACGAGCTTCTGGCCGGTCTTCAGCCCCTTGGTCGCGCTCAGCCCGTTGACTTTCATGATGGCATCGGCCGGCACGCCGTAGCGCCGCGACAGGCCGGAAATGGTCTCGCCGTCCTTGACGACGATCTCGGTTGCATGCGGTGCGCCGGCGGCCGTCGCCATGCGCGGCGCGTCGGGCTCGGCGTTCTTGAACGGCCTTGCCGCCGGAGCGACGGTGCCGGTTGCCGTCCTGTCGACACGAGGAGCGGCAGGCGCCATCGCCGGCGCGGCAGCGGTACGCACCGGGCGGGCGGCGGGTGCCAGGGCGGGAGCCGGCGGTGGCAACTGCTGCGCCGTAACCGGTTCGAGGCTTGAGCGGCTGACCGACTGGGTGTGGCTGCCGTCGACCGGCGCGGCCGCAACATCGCCCGGATAGGGCTGGGCAGCATCCTGCTTGTCGATGATGGCGCGCTGGTTGTTGGTCGAGGCGGTGAACACGTCATCGACGCTGTTGAACCGCGCCACCTGGGAACTACACCCCGTCGCAGCGCCTGCGATCATGAGGACGGCGCAGCCACGCGCCAGATTGCGTCCGTTTGCCTTCAAAACACTGAATTGCATCGCACTAACCCGCACAGACCCGGTACAACTGAGTGTGATTAAAGCGCGTTAATGTTACCGGTCGGTTAAACCTGTAGAATCAGACGCAAATTTTCTTAAAATATTCGAGGAAGGCTCTCAACTTCGTCGTCCTAGAGCGGAGCAGGAGCGAAGCTCCGTCGCGGAGACCCTGGGACCCATTCCGTGACCTTGGCCGAATAATGCGGCGGAGCAGCATTCTGCACCCTTGCAACGCCTCAAGGGCGCGGCATGATGGGGTGGACGGCGCCCGACGGCATCGGATGTGCCAGAATGAGTTCGTTGAGATCTCAAACAAGGGAGCCGTCCGTG